>DASZJL010000203.1:0-56891 GCA_035948135.1 Acidimicrobiales bacterium
GCGCCCTACGTGCCCACGAGGGAGCTGCGCCACCTCGCCGCCGACGTCCAGCGCTACGAACCTCGAGTCGCCCTGGCCGGCGGCGCCGATGGCCTCGACGTCGTGCGTCGAGCGATCCTCGCCTGCGCGCCCCTCCTTCGGCCCGGTGGATGGTTTGTCACCGAGCTCGGCGGCGACCAGGACGACGCCCTGGCGCCGACCCTGGTGACGTCCGGGTTCGAGAAGGTCGCGACCTGGCGAGACGACGACGGTGACCTCCGCGGTGTGACCTGCAGAGCGCGCTAGGGCGAAGGTTCTCGACCGGCTCGGGGTAGTCGTAACGCATGCGCTGGTCGAGCGCGTAGGACGTCACGTGAGCACCTCGTCGGCCCACACGACCATCGACTGGAGGGGGGCGGCGCCGAAGGTGGTGAGCATGGCCACGTCGAGGGCGTCTCGGCCGCGTCCGATCAGCACGCGGCCGATCCGGCGCCGGTTGTTGCGCGGGTCGAAGGTCCACCACTGGCCACCGAGGAACACTTCCATCCAGGCGCAGAAGTCCATGGGTTCGTCAGGCGGTTCGACGTCGATGTCGGGCAGGTAACCGAACGCGTACCGCGCGGGGATGCCGAGCGCCCGACAGAACGTGATGGCCAGGTGGGCGAAGTCGCGGCAGACACCTTTCCTGGCCTCGAGGACATCGGAAGCGGTCGTGATCGAAGTGGTGCCAAAACTGAAGGCGACCTCGGCGTGCACCCAGTCGTTGATGGCCTGCACCCTGCCCCAGCCGGGGGTCAGTTCGCCGAACCGCTTGAACGCCTCGGGTGCCAGCTCGTCCGACGGGCACAGGCGGCTCGGAAGGGTGTAGGCGAGCGCCTCGTCAGGAAGGTCGGACGGCGCCACCTCGGGGGCCGCGGGCCAAGCCGGGTCTGCCTCGCGGACCAGCTCGACGAGGGTGTCGTAGCGCAATGCCGATCTCCCCACCGGCAGATCGAGGCGCCGGCAGAGATTGCCAAAAGAGTCGACGTATCGCGACGAAGCGAGGTCGGGCTCGGAGGACCAGCGCTCGGACCGGAGGCGGAAGCGCCCGTCCAACCGGGGCTCGACCTGGATGACCGCGTGCACGGCGACGTCCAGCTCGTGGACGAACTCGCATCCGACGCGCAGCCACATCCCCTAACCGTCCTCGGCGGCAGTGTCGGCTCGTTGTCGAGGCCGTGAAGACCGCGTGAACCGCCGCCCCACGGTCTCGACCCGGTCGTGCACAAAGGCGAGCTTCTCGGTCGCCGCCTCGGTCAGGACGAACGGGTAGAGGTCGTCCTTGCCCATGCTGCGGTTGACGGCGTTGAGGGCGTAAGTGAGAGGCAGCCAGTCGGCGACGATGTCCTCGAAGCGGTTTTGGGGATCGAGGCTGGGCGCCGACGCGAGACTGAGGTCGGGCTGGGGCCCGGTGACGAGCAGGCCGTAGGCGGCGGCCGTCTGGAGGGTGTCGCGGATGTGTAGGTAATGGGCGAACGTCTCGGCCCAGTCCTCCCACGGGTGGGCCGCCGCATACGCGCTCACGTAGCGGTCCGCCCAGCCCGGCGGAGGGCCGTTCTCGTAGTGCCGGTCGAGCGCCGCGCGGTAGTCGACCGTCTCGTCACCGAAGAGCATCCGCCATTCGTCCAGGGCTCCGCCCCCGACAAGCCGGGTCCAGTAGTAGTGGCCGATCTCGTGGCGCAGGTGACCGAGCATCGTCCGGTAGGGCTCGCCCAACTCGCGCCGCATGCGTTCGCGGTGGACATCGTCGGACTCGGCCAAGTCGACGGTGATCACGCCTTCGAGGTGTCCGGTGGTGACCGGCTCGCCGACTTCTATGAGGAGGTCGAAGTGGGGTCGGTCTTCGACCGGGCCGTACGGCGAAGCCCCCAGCAGGCCGAGCTCGAGCAGTTGGAAGACGAGGCGGCGTTTGCCAGCCTCGGCCGACATGAAAGCTTCGGCGACGGGGCCGCCCACGAGGTCGGTGTCGTGGGGCCGGGTGCGCGTGAGCGTGCAGGACACGCACAGCTCCCCGGCGCTGGCTACGAGCCAGTTGCACCCAGCCAACACGTGGTTCACGCACCGCCATTGACCCGACTGCCCGTCGCCCGGTACCGCCACGATCTCCCGACGCTCGGGACGGAAGCCGAGAGCGGTGCCACAGCGCAGGCACGACACGTTCTCGAAAAAAACGAGCTGGCTGCAGTTCGGACAAGTGAATGCTCGCACTGGGCAGCGGTTCTACCCGCTCTCGAGCCTCTCCACGTCGACCATGACCTCGAGCTCGTGCTCGGTGGCCTCGGTGAAGATCACGCCCTTCAGGGGAGGGACGTCGCCGTAATCCCGTCCCCATGCCGTGGTGACGTAATGGTCGTCGACGAGCCGGTCGTTCGTGGGATCGACGTCGACCCAGCCGACGGGAGACACGAAAATTGACGCCCAGGCGTGGGACACGTCAGCCCCGACGAGCCGCGGCCGCCCAGGGGGCGGGCGGGTCTCCAGGTAGCCGCTGACGTACCTGCCCGCCAGGCCCATCGACCGCAGACAGCCGATGGCCAGATGGGCGAAGTCCTGGCAGACGCCCTTCCGCCCCGCGAACACTTCGTCGACCGTGGTCCTGACCGTTGTGGAGCCGGGCTCATACGTGAAGTCATGGTGGATGCGCGTCGCGAGCTCTTGAAAGGCCGCGATCGCAGGACGCCCGGACGGGAACGACGGCCGGGCGTACTCCTCCAACACCGCCGACGTCGACGCCAGGGGCGAGTCGAGCACGTACTGGCGAGCGTCCAGAGTGTCGGGATCCGTCCCCGACTGCGTTTGCTCCCTGACCTGTTCCCACGGCAGAGCCGCCAGCAGCGGGTCCCCGTGACCGCTGCGGTGCACGTCTACCTCGGTCGTGGCGGTGACACTCAAGGTGCGGTACGGGGAGAGGATCGCGAAGAAGGCGGTTCGGTTGCCGAAGAAGTCACGTCTCTCCCGGTAGTCCTCGGGAACCGGCTCGATCACCACCTCGGTCCCGCGGCACACCTGCGCGCCGCCTGGGACGTCGCGGGGCAGGACGTGCATCTGCCCGTAGCTCGAGGACACCTCGTCGTCGTAGTGATAGCTCGTGTGGTGCGTCACCCGGAGGGTCATCGGAGGAGCAATTCCGTGGTGCGCGCCCCGCCGGGGTCGGCGGGCGTGAGCATGGCCCGCTGGGGCAGCAGGTGGGTGAAGTGGCTCTCGGCGATAGCGGACGCGGTCAGGGCCAGACCTTCTGCCACCCGCCTGAGGAAGGCGTCGAGCTCGGCGCGGGTGCCATCGGGCCCGACGATGGTCAGCCGGGCGGTGTCGGCCAGCCGCAGCACCGTCGAAGTCTCCAGCGCGTGCTGCTCGGCCTTCGACACGCGCGGCGTCGGCCGAGCCCGTGGGAGAGCTTTCACATCCTCCAAGAGCCGGTCGACCTGGTAGGCGAGCGAGCGCGGATTCTCTGGATGCAGGAGGAGAAGGTCGAGCAGGGTCTCGAGCTGGCCGCGAGACCGGTACAGGCGCCGGTACGTGATGATGCTCTCAGCAGCGGTCAGCACCGACTCCAGCAGCAGACTGTCGGTTGCCGGGTCGTGCTCGGCGACAACGGTCGCCCGCAGGAGGGCGCTGAGCTGGATGCCGCGCTCGATGCGCCTTCCTGCGTCCATGAAGCGCCAGCCAGGGTCGCGCACCATGCTCTCGCCCTCGAGCCCGGCGAGGGCGAGGAGGCTGGCCAGCACCCGACCGAGGGTGGCCCGGCCCAGAGAAGCGGCGTCGATGACCTCGCGGGGAAGGGAGCTCACGACCAGCCACGTGTCGGTCGACAGCTGGTCGCGGACGGCGTACGCGGCGTCGAGCAGGCCGTGGACGGCGAAGGCCAGCGTGCCTTCGCGGCTCTCGTCGACGGCCAGCGATTGAAGCTCGTCGCCCGGATGTTTCAGCCGCTCCTCCGCTCCCTCGCCGACGAAGCCGGGGTAGGTCGTGGTGACGTGGGTGAGGCTCGCCAGCAGGATCCGGAGGCAGCCGACGCCCGCGGCGTTCATGCCGTGCTGGAACTCGTTGCGGCGCTCGTGCGTCACCCGGAGGAGACGCACGAGATCCTCGGCCCGCTCTGCATACCGCGAGAGCCAGAACATGTTCTCGGCCGCACGCGACGACACCGAAGGCACGGGTTCGGCGGCGACGAGGGGTTGGTCGTCGACCCACAGGCCGGTCATCTTCTCGGGCTCCGAGGCCAGCACCCACGTGTCCTTGCTCACGCCACCCGCCTGGTTGGAGATGACAGCGCCGCCGTTGGGCGCGACGCGCGTCAGCCCGCCCGCCATGGCCACATAGGAACCGTCGCGTGACACAGCGAAGGCGCGCAGCACGGCCCGGCGTGCCTCCAGCCCCCCGTCGGTGAGCGTGGGCACCGAGGCGAGCGCCAGTTGCTCCTGGCCCACCCACGCCCACGGCCGGGCTTCGATCCGCCTCCGGAGGTCGTCGAGCTCGTCGCGGCTGCACTCCCACCCGAACACGGCGCTCGTGCCGCTTCCCCGCGTGAGGGGCTTGACGAGGAGCTCGTTGAGATGGGCCAACACGTGACTGCGCGACGCTTCGTCGCCGCACCACCACGTCGGCACCGACGCCAGCTCGAGCTCCTCGCCGAGCACCTGCTCCGCGATACGAGGGAGGAATGGCACGAGCCCAGGATTCTCGAGCACCGAGCTGCCCAGGGTGTTGACGACCGAAACCGTCCCCCGCCGGCAGGCCTCGACCAGGCCCGCCACACCGAGCTGCGAGTCGGGACGCAACTCCAGCGGATCGCAGAACCAGCTGTCGACGCGACGCAGGATCACGTCCACTGGCTCGAGGCGGTCCAGCGACCGCACCCAGACCCGTCCGGCCAGCACGGCGAGATCGGATCCCTCGACCAGCGAGTAGCCCAGCCGCGACGCGAGGAGGGCATGCTCGAAGGCGGTCTCGCTGTGGGGCCCGGGCGAGAGGACGACGATGCGGGGGTCGTCGATCCCTTCTGGCGCCACCGCTTGCAGACCGGCCCGCAGGGCCCGAAAGAAGGGGGCCAGGCGGTGCACCTGGGCATCGCGGTAAAGGCTCGGGAACACCCGCGACACCACGACGCGGTTCTCGAGCGCATACCCGGCGCCCGACGGGGCCTGGGTGCGGTCGGCGAGCACCCACCAGCGGCCCTCGCTGTCGCGCGCCACGTCGACTGCGGCGGTGAACAGCTGCTGCGGCCCGGGGATCCGGATCTGGTCGCACTCACGAAGGAAGCCGCCGTGCCCGTAGACCAGCTCGGGAGGCAGCAGCCCACGGCGGATGAGGTCGCGCGGCCCGTACAGGTCGGTGAGCACGAGGTTGAGCAGCTCGGCGCGCTGGATGACCGCGCTCTCGACTGATGCCCACTCCTCGCTCGTAAGCAGCAGGGGAACAGGGTCGAGCTGCCAGCGTGGAACTGTGCCCGCCGGGCTGTCGTAGACGTTGTAGGTGACGCCCTCGTCGTCGAGAAGGCGCGCCGTCTCGGCCCGGCGCCGCAGCAGCTCGGCCGGGCCCAAGCCGTCGAGCACGTCACGGACGTGGGCCCAGTGCTCGCGGACGCGGCCCGACGCGTCGACCATCTCGTCGTAGCCGTCGGCAAGGGAGGCGTAGACGGGGACCAGATCGCGGGGCGCGGCGGTGGTCATTGCTCCGTGGCTGCTCACATGTCAGGTCGGTCGAACCCGGCGCAGGTCGAGAGTTCGAGGGTACCGGCCGGCACCGGTGCCGGTAGCGATGGCCCGCGCCGACAACGCCTCGATGTCGACCGGTCCGGGGGTGTGTCCGAAGGGCTGAAAGCGGCTGGCTCGCCGGGCCTCCGCCTCGTTGGCGTTGAGCGGGAAGCGCTCGTACGCGAGACCGCCCGGGTGGGTGACGTGGTAGGTGCAGCCGCCGAGCGAGCGTCCGCTCCAGCAGTCGACCACGTCGAAGACGAGCGGTGTATGCACGCCGATGGTGGGGTGCAGGCAGGACGGTGGTTGCCACGCGCGGTAGCGCACGCCGGCCACGCTCGTCGTCGGAGACGCGGTGGGACCGAGGGGCACGGGGACGCCGTTGCAGGTGACGAGGTGGCGCCCGTCGACGAGACCCTCGACCAGAACCTGCAACCGCTCCAATGACGAGTCCACGGCGCGGGACGTGCCGCCCGGACGACCCTCCTCGCCGAGCACCGGCCACGGCTCGAGGGCGGCACGCAGCTCGACGCGCACCTCCTGGACCTCGACCGACCCAAGACGCGGGAAGCGGAACTCGAAGAACGGAGCGAGCCACGCCAGATCGAACGCAGCTCCGTGGCGGCAGAGGTCGTCGACCACGTCAGCGGCGTCGGCCGCGACGTACCACGGCAGGAGGTAGCGATCGTGCAGTGCCGTCCCCCACCGCACCAGGGCTTCGGCGTAGGGATCGCGCCAGAAGCGGGCGATGAGAGCGCGCACGAGGAGCGCCTGAACGAGGGCCATCTGGGCGCGGGGTGGCATCTCGAAGCTGCGCAGCTCGACCAGTCCTTGGCGTCCCCGTTCGGTGTCGGGGCTGAACAGCTTGTCGATGCAGAGCTCGGTGCGGTGCGTGTTGCCGGTGACGTCCACCAGGAGGTGACGGAAGAGCCGGTCGACCAGCCACGGGCTCGGGTCGGCGCCCAGGCGGTCGAGCTCGGCAAAGGCGATCTCCAGCTCGTCGAGGCTGTCGTTGCGGGCCTCGTCGATGCGGGGCGCCTGGCTGGTGGGACCGATGAAGCGCCCGGAGAAGAGGTAGGAGAGCGACGGGTGGTGCTGCCAGTACGTCACCAGGCTGCGCAGGAGGTCCGGGCGGCGCAGGAGCGGGCTGTCCGCCGCCGTAGGGCCGCCCAAGGTCACGTGGTTGCCCCCGCCGGTGCCGGTGTGGGTGCCGTCGAGGGCGAACTTCTCCGTTCCGAGTCGCGTGCGGCGCGCGTCCTCGTAGAGCCCGGTCACGATGTCGACAAGCTCGGGCCACGAGCGCGCCGGGTGCATGTTGACCTCGATCACGCCGGGGTCGGGCCCGACCACCAGCTGCCGCAGCCGCGGATCCGCGGGGGGCGGGTAACCCTCGATGAGCACAGCCTGCCCGTGTCCTGCCACCGCGACCTCGACTGACGCCAGGAGCTCGACCGCATGCTCCAGGTGCGATATGGGAGGGAGAAACACCTGGAGGCGGCCGTCCCGAAGTTCCACGCACAGCGCCGTAGGTGGAGCGTGCTCGGGGTCGACCACGAGGGCTGGCGCGACAGCACTCGGGCCGGCGCGGCCCGGCACGGGGAGCTCGCCCCGAGCCTCGAACGGCGAGCGGTCCGGCTCCCTCGCCGTCGACGTCCCGAGCTCGTCGAGGGGGAGGCGGAGCCCAATCGGCGAATCACCCGGCACGAGGAGCAGCGGGCCCCGCGCCTCCGATCTCGCGATCGTGGCCCAGCGAGCCTCACGGCCACGAGCACGGTGAACCGGCACCACCCATCCCACTGGGACTTTCCAGTCGTCCCCGGAAGTGTGCACGGCGTCTTCGAACGCGGGCACGCAGCAGTCGGCCGGAATACCGAGCTGCACCGCAATGGCGACCGCGAGGCGGTGGGCGTCGTCGGGCTCGGCGTCGCCAATGGTGTGCGGCTCGGTGAGGAGGGCGGGGTCGCCCCAAAGCGCATGACCGTCGGCCCGCCAGTAGACGCCGAGCTGCCACCTGGGAAGAGGCTCGCCCGGATACCACTTGCCCTGGCCGTGGTGGACGAGGGCGCCGGATGCGAAACGCTCGGTCAGCCGCCGTGTGAGCTCCCAGGCGAGCAGCCGCTTCTGTTCACCGTCGGCCGCCGTGTTCCACTCGTCGCCCTCCATGTCATCGGCGGATACGAAGGTGGGCTCGCCGCCGAGCGTGAGGCGCACGTCACCGTCTTTGAACTCCGCGTCGACGGCGCGGCCGAGGGCGTCGATGGCCTCCCACTGCTCGTCGCTGTAAGGGCGGGTGACCCGCGGGTCCTCTCGCACCCGACGCACGAGGTTGGCGTACTCGAAGCTGACCTCGCAGGGCTCGGTCGCCCCCTCGACCGCCGCCGCCTCGGCTGGTTCTGGCGTGCAGGCGAGGGGCAGGTGGCCCTCCCCCGCCAGCAGCCCGGAGGTCGGGTCGAGCCCGACCCACCCCGCGCCCGGGAGATACGCCTCGGCCCAGGCGTGGAGGTCGGTGAAGTCCGTCGCCGGCCCGGCCGGACCGTCCAGAGGCGGCTCGTCGGCGGCCAGCTGTACGAGGTAGCCGGACACGAACCGTGCGCCGAGGCCCAGACGTCGCAGGATCTGCACCAGCAGCCAGGCGGTGTCACGACACGAACCCACCCCCTTCTGCAGGGTCTCCTCTGGCGTCTGCACCCCCGCCTCGAAGCGGATGGCGTAGTCGACGTCGCGTTGGAGACGCCGGTTCAGCTCGACGAGGAAGTCGACGACGGGCTCGCCGTGCGGGTCGAGGCCGGTACGAGCCTGCGCGACCCAGTCCTCCACCAGGGGACCGGCGTCGTCCACGTGCAAGTAAGGAGCCAGCCCCCGCGCTAGCGACGACTCGTAGGAGAGGGGGTACAGGCGGGCGTCCTCGTCGAGGAAGAAGTCGAAGGGGTTGATGGTCGTCAGCTCGGCGATGAGATCGACGACGATCTCCAACTTCTCCGCTGGGTCAGGGAAAACCAGGTGGGCCACATGGTTGCCGAAGGGGTCCTGCTGCCAGTTGAGGAAGTGGGCCTCCGGGCTCACGCGCAGCGAGTAGGCGGTAATCGGCGTGCGGCAGTGCGGTGAGGGTCGCAACCGCACGACGTGCGGCGAGAGGCGCACCCGCCGGTCGAACTGGTAGGTGGTGCGGTGCTCGAGGGCGACCTGGATCACGTCATGGCGAGGACGGCCGACCCCGTCGGCGCCGTCCGGAAGTAGGTCTCCGAGACCAGGTCGTGGACCTCGGCAATGCCCTCCTGCAGGCGATCGACGAACCCGTGCAGCGTCGCCGCGGTGAGGTCGGCCACACCGACATCTTCGAGGGCAGTTTGAAGGCGGGCGCAGCCGGCCATCGGCTCGTCCGCGTGGGGAAGCTCGAGCAGGGCGCGCGACACACCAATGAGGCAGTGCTCGACCGAGCGCGGGAAACGCGGATCCTTGAGGAGGAAGCGCAACGCCTCACGGCCGGGCGCACCCACCGACGCATTGCGACGGAACATCTGGGCGGCGGCGAGGGAACGGAGCACGCTCATCCAGGTGACGTCGGCATAGGGCTCGGCGCCGTCGCCGAGCTGGCGCATGAGGATTCCCGCCTGCACGTCGAGCACACGCGTGGTCATGTCCGCCCGCTCCACGAGCCGCCCCACCTCGAGGAACGCGTAGCACTCGTCGTGGCTCATCGTGCCCGTAACCACACCGGACAGCAGCTGGCACTGGGCGATCACGTCGTCCATCCACCTCACCCGTGTGCGGCGGTCGATTGATTCGGGCCGGGTCTCCATCGCCCATAGGTGCAGCTGATTCAGCACGTGCCATGCCGTCGGCGGCAGCATGGCTCGCGTCGTGCGCAGGTTGTCGCGAGCGTGGGCGATCGAGGCGATGATCGACCCGGGGTTGTCGGCGTCGGCCGCGAGAAAGGAGATGACGTCCTCCTCGCTGGCGTCGGGGTGGTTGGTCCGGAACCCGTCCCAGCTCCCGGTGACGGCCAGCAGGGGCGACCAGCCGACGTCGGCGGACTTCGGCAGGTCGAGGTACAGCTCGGTGTGCACCTTGACCAGCCGAGCCGTGGCTTCAGCCCGCTCGAGGTAGCGACCGCCCCAGTACACGGACTCGGCGACGCGCGAGAGCAGCATGGTGTCGTCCTCCTTCAGGTTTGTGTCTGCGTCTGGCATTGCTCTTGGACCTGCGCTTTGACGACCGTCGGATCGAGGACCCACGTGTCCTTGCTCCCCCCGCCCTGCGAGCTGTTAACAACGATCGAACCTTCCCGCACAGCGACTCGGGTCAACCCCCCTTGAGTGACGTAGGAGCGCTGGCCCGAGAGGATGAACGGTCGCAGATCGAGATGGCGTGGGACGACGACGCCGTCGCACAGGGTCGGGGCGGTCGAGAGCCGAAGGATGGGCTGGGCAACGTAATGGCGGGGGTCCGCCTCGATGCGCCGCCGGATGGCGTCCTTCTCGTCGCTGGTGGCGAGAGCGCCCACGAAGATGCCGTAGCCGCCAGATTCGTTTGCCGGCTTCACCACCAGGTTGTCAAGGTTGGCGAGTACGTGGCTGCGCTGGGTGGCGTCGTAACACGCGTACGTCGGCACGTTTGGAATGGCCGGTTCTTCGCCCAGGTAGTACCGGATCATGTCGGGGACGAAGGCGTAGACGACCTTGTCGTCGGCGACGCCCGCCCCCGGCGCGTTGACGAGGGCCACGTTCCCGGCCCGCCAGGCGCGCATCAGGCCGGCGACGCCGAGCGCAGAGTCGGGGCGGAACGCCTTGGGGTCGAGGAACAGGTCGTCCACCCGGCGGTAGACGACGTCGACCCGCACCGGCCCGGCGATGGTCCGCATGTAGACGCAGTCGTCGGTGTCGACGAAGAGGTCCTGTCCCTCGACCAGGTGGGCGCCCATCTCCCGGGCGAGGAACGCGTGCTCGAAGTAGGCGGAGTTGTACACGCCCGGGGTGAGCACGACGATCGTCGGGGTCTCGCCTGGCCGGGGCGACATCGACGCCAGCAGCTCCAGAAGCCGGTGGGGATAAGCGTCGACCGGGTGGATGTCGAGGTCGCGGAACAGATCGGCGAATACGCGCTTGGTCACGGCGCGGTTCTCGAGCATGTAGGAAACACCTGACGGCACGCGCAGGTTGTCCTCGAGCACGTACATCGTGCCGTCCTCGTCGCGCACCAGATCGCTGCCGCAGATGTGGGCCCATATGCCCTCCGAAGGCTCGGCCCCGACGCACTGGGGCCGGAAGTTGGCCGAGCTCGC
This sequence comes from Acidimicrobiales bacterium, assembly GCA_035948135.1. Taxonomy (GTDB): domain Bacteria; phylum Actinomycetota; class Acidimicrobiia; order Acidimicrobiales; family AC-14; genus CADDZP01. The sequence goes on from DASZJL010000203.1 coordinate 10,993, forward strand.
CACCAGCTCGCGTGGGAAGCGCCCGTCCTTGACGATCTTGGCCTCGCCGTAGAGGTCGGCGATGAAAAGGTTGAGGGCGATGAGCCGCTGCACGAGACCGGCGGCAATGCCCGTCCACTCCTGGGTGGAGATGACCCGGGGGATCACGTCGAAGGGCCACGCCCGGTCGATGTTGCCGCCCTCGGCGGCAACGGTGAACGTGATGCCCATGGCCCGGATGGCCGACTCCGCCACGCGCTGGCGCTCCTGTAGGTCGCCACCCAGGCTGGTCAGATAGGTCAGGACCCCGTCACACGCGACCCGAGCTCGGCCGCGATCGAGCATCTCGTCCCAACAGCCCCCGCTGTCGTAGTCGCCCCATCCAACGTCGGGGCCCCCTGGTGCGCGCATCGCCGTCTCTCTGCCGGTAAGCAGCCTCGTTCACGGCGGTAACGGGCATGTTTCATGGGCGTGAAGACCGTGTACTCACCGCCCCGGAAGCTGGCGGGCGGCGCCCCGGCGGCCACGCCAACCGTGACCGTGGAGCTCATGCGCAGAGCGTGAACCCCGGCGCGCTTGAATAGAGGGCGGTGGCGTACGACGAGGAGCTGGCGGACCGCCTGCGCGAGCACCTCGCACCGGTCAAGCGGGTGACCGAGCGCGAGATGTTCGGCGGCATCAGCTTCATGGTCGGCGGCAACCTGTGTTGCGGCGTCCTCGGCGACGACCTCATCGTGCGCATCGATCCCACCCTCCACCACGACGCTCTGACGCGACCCAACGTCAGTGAGTTCGTCATGGGTGGACGGTCGTCGCGGGGGATGATCCGGGTGGGTCCCGCCGGTGTCGACGACGACGACGAGCTCGCCCTCTGGGTCCGCCTGGGAATCGCGCACGCCACCTCGCTGCCGCCCAAGAAGGCGGGCGCCAAGAAGGCGGCCCCGCCGAAGAAGACGGCCGCCGCCAAGAAGGCCGTCAAGCCGCCGGTCAAGAAGAAGGCCGTGGTCAAGAAGGGCGTTACGCGGCCGGTCAAGAAGAAGGCCGTCACGCGGCCGGTCAAGAAGAAGGTCGTCGCCAAGAAGAAGGTGGCCCGTCCGACGAAGAAGAAGAAGGCGGCCCCAGCCAAGAAGCGGGCGCGCAAGTAGCGTCTCGGTTTATGAGCGGACGGCGTCGAGCGAGCTCGACGACGACGCTCGGCGAAGAGGCGCCGCCGAAGGCGGCACGATTACGGATCGGAGATCCATGAGCGAGACGCCGTTGGAGTTGGTCCGCCGGTTCTGCGACGAGTGGAGCGGCGGCGACCTCGACGCCATCGTTGCCTACTTCACCGACGACGCCGTCTACCACAACATCCCCATCGACCCGGTCACCGGCAAGGACGCCATCAAGGCGACGATCGCCGGCTTCACGGGCGGCGTCGACAAGATCGAGTTCCGCGTCCACCACATCGTCGCGGACGGCAACGTGGTCCTCACCGAGCGCACCGACGTCTTCGTCACCAGCGCCAAGAGCATCGAGCTGCCGGTCATGGGAACGTTCGAGGTCGCTGGGGGCAAGATCGCCGCCTGGCGGGACTACTTCGATATGAACCAGTTCATGTCCCAGCTGGCCGGCTGACCGGGCGCGGCAAACCGGTAAAAGCGGTACCTTTTCCGTAGGAGAGCCGCGAGTCCCCGCGGCTGCGCCCGGACTGGTCGTCGATTGAGCCAACGTCCCCCCACCGGTTCCGCCCCCGACCCGATCGGCCGGGCTTCGGCGCGGCTGTTCGCGGCAGGCGTCGAGCGCGAGCAGCGCCTCGTCACCCTGCGCTTCCTCGGGATCCTCCTCGAGACGGCCGACGCCGAGGGCCGCGTCCACTGCGACCCCGACGACCTGGTCGGCCTCGGCCTGCTGCACGGCCTGGAGGCCGACGAGGTCACGCGCAGCCGGGCCCTGCTCGAGACGTTCGACGTGCTCGACCGCGAGCCCACGGGCTGGGCCATCAAGCACTTCGCTCCCGTTGGCGACGAGGTTCCGCCGGCCGAGGTGATGGCTGCCATCGGGCGGGCACTGGCCAAGCCGGAGCGCAAGGAGGTCGTTGTTCAACCCGAGCCCGTCGTGGTGACCATCGAGTCGGCCCGCGCCCGGCGGGCCCGGCGGTGGATGGCCGCGCCCGTGGCGGCGGCCTCGGCCGCGGCTGTCGTCCTCATCGCGCTGCTCGTCAGCGGCCAGATGCGGGTGCCGCTGGTCAGCAGCCCGGCGAGCAACGGCCATCAGACGGCGGTTGGCGTGGGCAACACCCAGCCGTCGGCGACAGGGGGTACGGCGTCCTCTGCTTCCTCCCCCTCGTCGTCGCCGTCGCCCTCGGCCGGCTCGGCCACCGCCCCGTCGGTTGCCCAGACCCCTGCCGGGTCGGCGCCCCCCGGGACCCAGTCGGCTTCCCAAGAGGCGTGCCCGGTGGGGACGGTGTCGGCCACCATCGACCACATGGATCAGCAGCTCGACACCTCGGGGCCCCCGGCCACCACCTTCAGTGTCAGCCTGCCGCCGATCGCGCGCACGTCGGTGAGCGGCGTAGTGCACAACGCCTCCGCCGCCGCCGTGATGGTCAGCCCCTTCCCCGTCACGGTGAACTTCGCCGACCCCAGCGGTCATAAGCACCAGACGGTGACTGCGACCGCCCTCACCACACCGACCCTGGTCGCGGCCGGGGCGTCCATCCCGTGGTCGGTCACAGTGCAGAACCCGCAGAGCGCGCCCGTCCCCGGCACCGCCGACGCCGCGCCGCCGACGTGGCGTTGGGACGACGCCAAGCTCGCCGCGACCTGCCCCCACTGAGGCGGGCAACCGGCGCTCCGGGCCCCCGGCCTGACCGTCCTACACTCCCGCCGATGCCCGTCACCTTCGCCGTCGCCAACCAGAAGGGCGGGGTGGCGAAGACGACGACCGTCCATGCCCTGGGATCGGCGCTGGCCGAGCGGGGACGGCGGGTCCTCCTCGTCGACCTTGACCCGCAGGGCTGCCTCACGTTCTCGCTGGGCATCGACCCCAACGACCTGCCCAAGTCGTTGCACGACGTGTTCGTGCACCGCACGCCGGCCAGCGAGGTCCTGCTCAAGGCCGGTGAACTCCATCTGCTGCCGGCCACCATCGATCTGGCCGGTACCGAGGTCCATCTGTTGACGAGGGCAGGGCGGGAGTACGCGCTGGCCCGTGCCCTCGACCCGATCAAGAGCGACTACGACGTCATCCTCCTCGACTGCCCGCCGTCGCTCGGGGTCCTCACGATCAACGGTCTCACCGCAGCCGACGAGGTGCTGATCCCGCTGCAGTGCGAGACGCTCAGCCACCGCGGCGTGGGCCAGCTGCTGGAGACGATCGAGGACGTGAAGTCGTACACGAATCCCGGTCTGAAGGTCCGGGGTGTGGTGGCCACGATGTTCGACGGCCGCACCAAGCTCGGTCAGGCGGTGCTCGACGACGTCCGCACCCGCTATGGCGTCGAGGTTCTGGAGCCGCCGGTGCCGAAGTCTGTGCGTGTGGCCGAGGCGCCCGGCCGCGGCCGCTCGGTGCTCGAGCATGCGGCCCGGTCGAGCAGCGCCGAGGCCTACCGCACGCTGGCGGCCGGGCTCGAGGGAATGGCGCTCGCATGAGCGAGTCGCAACGAAGCCCGCGAGAGGCGCTGTTCGGGCCGGTCCCGCCGCCGATGGACCATCAGCCGCCGCAGGCGGAGGGCAAGCAGGCGCTGTTCTCGTCCGCGCCTCGTCGCAAGGGCACGGTCATCGTCGAATGTTCGGAGTGCGACGCGCGCACGCCGATGCCGCTGGCCTCGCTCGGCATCCAGATGCTGCCGTCGCTGTGGATGCCGTGGCGTCCGTTCTCCCGGCTCATGCGCTGCCCGGCCTGCTCGAAGTCAACCTGGTGCAAGGTGCACTGGCGCAACCTGCTCGACTGACACTCCCGGCTCGGGTTCAGGACTTCTCGACGATCTCGAGCGCGGCCCGCTCGCCCGAGCGGACGGCGCCGTCGATGGTGCCGTGGCTGACCGTCGCCGTCTCGGTGCCGGCCCAGTGGATGTGCCCGACCGGCTTTCGCAGGGCGGCGCCGAACTGGCTGATGACGCCGGGCGACCAGTGCGACATCATCCCGCCGCGCGACCAGGGCTCGTTGGCCCACTCGTGGTCGAAGTAGTCGACGGGCTTGGACGCACGGGGCCCGAACCGGCGGGCGTAGTCAGCCAGCACCGTCCGGCGCCGTTCGTCGTCGTCCAGCTGGCCCAGCTGCCGCGCGTTCGGGCCGAAGGCGAAGCCCATGACGATGCCGGGTCTGCCCGACGGGGGCGAGCCGTCGAGCGTCATCTCGATGGGCGAGTCGACGCCGACCGTCTCGCCGGCCAGACCGTCGGCCCGCCAGAAGGCGTCGTCGTAGATCGCGAGCATCTTCAGCACTGAACCGGCCGGCATGCGGTCGAGGAGCTGGGCCTTCTCGGTGGGGAGTGGCGGGTCGAACCGCAAGAGCGTGGCCAGGCTGGGGGGAATGGCGACGATCGCGTGCCCCGCGCGCACCGAGACGCCGTCGCCCTCGACGCGGACACCGTCGCCATCCTGAATGACCGACCGGGCCGGCGTCTGCAGGCACAACGACGAACCGAGGTCGGTGGCGATGCGGTTGGCCATCGTCTGGGCCCCGGTGACCAGCTGGTCTTGCTGGTAGCCACCGTTGGTCGAGAGCAGGTTGCTCAGCCCGTTCGCGGACCGGATGAGGTACAGGAAATGGAGGAGCGACACCTCGCCGGGGTCGCAGCACATGACGCCGCGCACTGTGGCCGCCAGCAGGTGCGTCCCGACGGGCACGTGGCTGTGCCGGCGCATCCAGTCGCCGGCCGACTGTTGATCCCACCGCCGGGAACGGTGATCGAGCCACGGCGCGTCGAGCGGCACCTTCTTGGCCATGGCGTCGAGGCGGGCCATGCCCACGCCAAGGCTTGCGACCGCGAGGGGGTTGAGCTTGGGGATGAGCCCGCCGTAGCGCCGGGTCTCACCCTCGATCGTCATCACCTTCTCGCCCTCGTAGTGGGTGGGGAACGTCTCGATCCCGAACTCGCTGACGAGCTTGTGCACGGCCTCCTGGTCGGGGCCGAGGAACGTGCCGCCGAAGTCGAGGCGAAAGCCGTCGTACTGCTGCGTCCACACCCGACCGCCCACACGATCGCGGGCCTCGAGCACGACCACGCTCTTGCCCGCACCGGTGAGTCGCCGGGCCGCGGTCAGGCCGGCGTAACCGGCTCCCACGATGCAGACGTCGGTCTCGTGCTCCATCGTCCCCTCCCTGGCCCCCGCCGCCATCGTAGAGATTTCTTTCGAGGCGCGAACACCACAACTGCGGCTTTGAACGGGGCGGCTCACGGTTTGGAGCGCTCGAAGGAACTCGTGCATCGCAGTGGCCGTTGTCCGACCCGATTTGTTCGATTACAACAGCCACAACGGTGCACGAGTTCAGAGGCGCCGGCACCGTTCCCTTCAGTGCCGCGCTTGAACAGCCGTAACGCGCCGCCGACGTAAGCGATCGACGAGGGCTCTTACTGCAACGGCCGGATCAGGCCCTCCTGCACGACCGACACCACCAGCCGGCCGTCCCTTGTGAAGATTTCCCCGCGAGCAAAACCGCGGGCGCCATAGGCAGTGGGGCTGTCCTGGTCGTAGAGCAGCCAGTCGTCGGCCCGGAAGGGCCGGTGGAACCACATGGCATGGTCGAGGCTCGCCATCATCGTCCGGCCGTCGTTCCAGCTGCGGATGCCGATCGGCAGCAGCGCGGTGTCGAGCAGGGTGAAGTCGGACTCGTAGGCCACGATGCACGCGTGCAACAGCGGGTCGTCGGGCAGGGCGCCGTTGGACTTGATCCAGAGCTGCTGGCGGGGAGGGAGCGGCTCGTCGGCCGCCCGCTCGAGCGGCGTCTTGGTGATGTGGCGGCTGTCCATCGGTCGGTCACGCTCGTACCAGTCGCCGAGCAACTCCTTGTACGGCTCCATGCGCTCGCGAAACGTGGGGAGCGACTCAGGGTCGGGCACGTCGGGCATCGGCACCTGGTGTTCGGGCCCGGGCTCGTCGATGTGGAAGGACGCGGCCAGGTTGAAGATCGCCCGACCGTGCTGGATGGCGACCACCCGGCGGGTGGTGAACGAACGTCCATCGCGGATGCGGTCGACCTCGTAGAGGATCGGCACCGTCGGATCGCCCGGACGCAGGAAGTAGGCGTGCAGCGAGTGCACCCGCTTGCCGTCGTCGACCGTGCGCCCCGCCGCCACCAGGGCCTGGCCCGCGACCTGGCCGCCGAACACCCGCTGGCGGTCCTCGTCGGGGCTCAGCCCCCGGAAGATGTTGACCTCGATGGGCTCGAGGTCGAGCAGCTCGACGAGCTCGTCGAGGGCTTTGGTCACTGCCGCTCCTGCGACTTTCGTGCGTTGTTGCCCAATAGTTGGGCAACAACGCACGAGAGTCGGGAGGGGAGGGCGGTCAACGAACCGACGTCAGCCAGTTGGCCACCACTTGGCGGCCGCCCTCGCCGAGCTGGCGGGTGCGGGCCGCGAGGGCGTCGCCGCGGTCGAAGAGCTGGTAGGCGACGGCGGTGACGGCGAAGGCGTCGGTGGTGGGGTCGCGCTCGGCGTCGGCCATGGCCAGCGCCGGGGCCCGGTACTCCTGATACACGCTCGACCCGCGCGCCCGGTTGAGCACGAGGGCGGCGAGGAACACGAGCTTGGGGAGCAGCACCTGGCGGTTGGCGAGGCTGAGGTTGAGCAGCTGGTTGAGGATGTCGCGCTCGCCGTAGAGGCGCTCCGGGTCGGTGAGGCCCTCGCCCGCCAGCGTCAGCGCGAACAGCTCGTCGCACGCCGCCAGGTACCCGTCGAGCAGCGGGCCGGCAGGCACCGCGTAGTGCGTCGGCTCGGAGAGCGCCTGGGCCTTGCCCTCGGTCACCAGGCGCCCCACCAGTTGCTGGCCGAGATCGAGCAGGGCGGTGCCCGCGTCCTCGGCGGTGGTCTCCTTGGCGAGCGAGTCGACAGCCTCGCCGCGCTCGATGTCCCAGAGCTCCAGGCGCACCGACGTCGACGCCTCGCCCTGGGTTACCGAACCGGTGACGACGTAGTTCAGCTCGGCGCCCTCGGTGCGGCCCAGGTCGATCACGTCCTCGGGTGGCCATCCTTGGGCGGGCACGACCGGCCCCAGCCCACGGACGACGGGGATGATCGCCATCGGTTCGACGTCGGTGGTGTAGAGCAGGGCTTCGGCCAGTGCGAGCGGAACGGCGCGGGCCAGCCCGCCGACGGTCGTCGCCGCCTCCGGGCCGCCGCCGATGCGCTCCTCGCCGCTGGCGTCGGCCAGCGTGAGGATGCCGACCGAAGCCCGGCGGCCAGCGGCGACCTGCGGCAGGAGCCAGTCGGGGCGGCCCAGGTAGGTGTGCCAGAGCGGGCGGGGCACGTCGACGATCGTGGGGGCGGCCTCGGGCTCGGTCGCTTCGGGCGGGCCCAGCTCGGTGGCCTTCAGCTCGTCGAGGCTGTGGGCGAAGGCGGCGACCTGGTCGCGGGCGTGGGGCGCGTTGAGCAGGCCGATGCGGTGGAGCAGGGCCTCGCCCTCGGCCCTCCGCCCCGCCTGCACGCACGCGTTCAGCAGGTTGAAGCCGACGCTCAGGGCGTGGCGCTCGGGGACGTAGCGCGGGAGCACGAGCTCGAAGACCTGCTCGACGTAGCCGGCGTTGCCGAGGTCGCCGGAGATCATCAGCAGGGCGTCGGACTGGTCGGCCGCCAGCTGGAGCACCCGCTGGTACAGCTCGAGGGCGCCCGCCAGGTCGCCCTCGTCGAGGCGGTGGCGGGCCAGCCACAGCTGCGGGCGCCAGCTGCCCTGGACCTCGGCGACCGTGTCGAGGGCCTCGAGGTAGCCCTCTTCGCCGCCCCGCTCGCGGGCCAGGGCCGCCCACCACAGCAGTCCGTTCTCCAGGTTGGGGTCGATCTGCAGTGCCTCGCCCAGCAGGTCGTGGGCCCGGTCGTGGTCGTCCCGCTCGGCCGCCACCTTGGCCAGGTTGGTGAGGATGACGCCCGACGGGTCGTGGGTGCCGTGGAAGCGGCGCAGGACCTCCTCGGCCCCGTCGAGGTCGCCGGTCTTCATGAGGACGATGGCTCGAGCGGTGGTGGCCCGCTCGGGGTCGGGGTCGATCTCCACCAGGTGGGCCGAGGCGTCGAGCAGGTCGGCCGCGAAGTCGTCCCGCAACCCCTGGACGATGGCGCTGTAGAGCCCCGGCGGGTTGTCCCAGCTCTTCCTGAGCGTGGCCGGCAACACCCGGGTCCGGTACTCGTCGCGGGTCAGGGAAACGGCCCGGCCATACGCGTCGTAGGCAGTCAGCCGCTCTTCGGGCGCGGGTTCAGCCAGCGCCTCTTCGACAGGGGGGGCGGCCTTCTTGTGCCGCCGAAGCAAAGCCATGGGCAGACATTCTGACGCGTAAGGTTCGCGGAATGCCTGCTCAGGCGTTTCCCGAGGGTTTCAGGTGGGGTACGGCGACGGCCGGACACCAGGTCGACGGGGGTACCTGGAACAACGACTGGTGGGCGTGGGAGCACGACCCGTCGTCGCCCTGCGTCGAGTCCAGCGGCGACGCCATCGACCACTGGAACCGCTGGCCCGACGACCTTCGCCTGCTGGCCGACCTGGGGTTCGGCAGCTACCGCTTCTCCCTCGAGTGGAGCCGCATCGAGCCCGAGGAGGGCGAGTTCTCCACTGTCGCCCTCGACCACTACCGCGCCATGTGCCTGGGCTGCAGAGGGCTGGGGATCGAGCCGGTGGTCACGTTCCACCACTTCACCAGCCCCCGCTGGGTGGCGGCCGAGGACGGCTGGGCGAACCCCGTCACCGCCGAGCGCTTCGCCCGCTTCTGCTCCCGGGCGGCGACCCACCTGGCCGACGTCATGGGCGCGGCGTGCACGATCAACGAGCCGAACGTCGTCTCCTTCTTCGGCTACCGGGGCGGCGTCTTCCCGCCCGGCGAGCGCTCCTCGGAGCGCCGCCACCAGGCCAACCACGTGTTCATCGAAGGCCACCGCCGGGCCGTGGACGCCATCCGCTCGGCCGCGCCCGGGGTTCCCGTCGGCCTCACGCTGTCCATGACCGACTACCAGGCGGTCGACGGTGGCGAGGCGCGGGTCGAGAAGATGCGGGAGCCCATGGAGGACGTGTTCCTCCACGCCACCGAGGGAGACGACTTCGTCGGCGTGCAGACCTACTCGCGCATGCTCGTCGGCCCCGATGGCCCCACCGCCTACCCGCCGGGCGCCCGCACCACGCTGATGGGCTACGAGTTCTATCCGGAGGCGCTGGAGGCGTGCCTACGCCGGGCCTGGTCGGTGACGGGCGGCGGCGTGCCGCTGCTGGTCACCGAGAACGGCATCGGCACGACCGACGACGCCGAGCGCATCGAGTACGTCGAGCGGGCCCTGCAGGGCGTGCTTCGGTGTCTGGCTGACGGCCTCGACGTGCGCGGCTACACGTACTGGAGCGCGTTCGACAACTTCGAGTGGGCGTTCGGGTACCGGCCCACGTTCGGGTTGATCGCGGTGGACCGCTCGACGCAGATGCGAACGCCCAAGCCCAGCGCCACCTGGCTGGGCCAGATCGCTGCTCGGAACGCGCTCTAGATACCCTGGATTGGTGGACCTCCACCCCCGGGCCCTGATCGACCAAGCGCGCTCCCCGACCGGTCAGAAGTTCCTCAAGTACAGCGCCGTGTCGGTGATCTCGGTCGCCGTGAACCTGGTGTTGCTCGTGTTCGCCTTCGGCGTCCTGGGGTGGAGCGCGGCGCCCGCCAACATCTTCGCCGTCGGCGTGAGCGCCATCCCGTCCTACTACCTGAACCGGGCGTGGGCGTGGGGCAAGCGGGGGCGCTCGCACTTCCTCAAGGAGGTCGTCCCCTTCTGGGCTCTGGCCTTCCTCGGGCTGGTGGTTTCCACCATCGCCGTGCACTTCGTCGGCAACAACATCAAGCAGTACCACAAGGCCGTGCAGACGCTGATCGTGGCCCTCACCAACGTGGGCGCCTTCGGCCTGCTGTGGATCGCCAAGTTCATCATCTTCAACGAGTTGATGTTCAAGCATCACCCCGAGGTCCTCGAGGACGAGCCCGCCCTCGACGGCCGCAGCGGCGTCCCCGGCTAAGTGGTCCCCGCCGGCGACCACTAGTGGACGATCACCTGCGGGAGGTGGCCCGCTCGTGTATCGGGTTCATGCCCGACGACGAGGGCCTGGCGCTGTACAAGGTCGGAGTGTCGGCTGCGGCGATCGGTCCGCTCCTCGAGATCGGCTCCTACTGCGGCAAGTCGGCGGTGTATCTGGGCGCCGCCGCTCAGGAGCAGAAGACCGTCCTCTTCACCGTCGACCACCATCGCGGATCGGAGGAGAACCAGGCCGGGTGGGAGCACCATGACCAACGGCTGGTCGATCCACAGAGCGGACGCATGGACACTCTGCCCTTCTTCCGGCGGACGATCGAAGAGGCGGGCCTGGAAGACACAGTGGTGGCCGTCGTCGGTCCGTCACCGGTGGTCGGCGCCCATTGGTCGACGCCGTTGGGCCTGTTATTCATCGACGGCGGCCACGGGTCCGAACCCGCCCACCGCGACTACGAGACCTGGTCGCCGAAGGTCGCGCCCGGCGGCTTCCTCGCCATCCACGACGTGTTCCCGGACCCCGCCGACGGCGGGCGCCCGCCCTATGAGATCTACACGCGGGCGCTCGAGTCGGGCATGTTCGAGGACGACGAGTCGGCCCGCTGTGGATCTCTGTGGGTGCTGCGCCGCCGGGGCGGGGAAGAATCACCATCCGCCACCCGTTGAACGGAGCACTATGGCCGTCAAGCGCTTGAACCACGCCGTGCTCTACGTCTCGAACGTCGACCGCACGGTCAAGTTCTACGAGGAGGCCTTGGGCTTCCGCGTCGCCATGCAGTTTCCGGGCGCCGCCTTCCTGCTGGCGCCGGGCAGCGACAACGACCACGACCTCGGTCTGTTCGAGGTCGGGGCCGGCGCCGGTCCGAGCCAGGCCGGCCGCGGCACCGTCGGCCTCTACCACTTGGCGTGGGAGGTGGAGACCCTCGGCGACCTGCAGGAGGTCGGCCAGCGCCTGGGCCGCATGGGAGCCCTCGTCGGTGCGTCCGACCACGGCACCACCAAGGCCCTCTACGCCCACGACCCCGACGGCATCGAGTTCGAGGTCAGCTGGCTCGTGCCCCGCGAGTTCATCGACGACGAGGTCGACAAGGCGCGGGCTTCGGTCCGCCCTCTCGATCTCCCGGCTGAGATCGCCAAGTACGGCGCCGACCGCCCCGGTCTGACGACCGTGATCTACGACCCGGCACCCCAACCCCGCCCGGCCTAACCAAACTCGTTCTGGGGACGCTCTTGGGGGCTAGGGCCCCCGGCAACGTCCCCAGAACGAGTAGTTAGGCCTCGGCCGCGACCTCGTTGATGTGGGCCATGCGGGCCTTGTCGATGTCTTCGGCGGCCTTCTCGTCGTTGGCCATCTCGCCGTCGAGGTCGCTCTCGGCGAACTCGATGACGCCCATGTCGGTGAAGGCCTTGGTGATCTTGGGGCCCCACAGGCCGATGTCCTTGATGATCGGGACGATCCGCGTGAAGAGATAGTTGCGGAACGAACGCAGCAGCTCTGAGTGCTCGACGTAGTCCGACGCCTCCTGCGGCAACCCGAGGCGTTCCCACACCTCTTCGCCGAGGAAGCGGTCGCGCATGCGGTAGCACGCGTCGACGCAGAACTCCTCGCGCTCGTCGCGCTCCTTCTGGGTGAGTTGCGGGTAGTAGTCGCGCAAGGCGATGCGGCCGAACGTGACGTGGCGCGCCTCGTCCTGCATGACGTAGGCATTGATGGCGCGCGCCAACGGCTCGGTGGCGGCGTTGCGGATGAGCCCGAAGGCGGCGAGCGCCAACCCCTCGATCAGCACCTGCATGCCGAGGTACGTCATGTCCCAGCGACTGTCCTCGATGACGTCGTTGAGCAGGCTCTCGAGGTTCTTGTTGAGCGGATAGACGAGCTGCACCTTGTCGTACAGGTATCGGCTGTAGACCTCGACGTGCCGGGCCTCGTCGATGACTTGCGTCGCGGCGTAGAACTTGGAGTCCACGTCGGGCACCGTCTGCACGATCTTGGCGGTGCAGATCAGGGCGCCTTGCTCGCCGTGCATGAACTGGCTGAAGCGCCACGCCTCGAGATGCCGACGGGCCTCGATGCGCTCCTTGTCGTTCATCTTGTCCCACCACGGCGTGCCGAACAGCGGGTGCAGCTCGTCGGGCATGCCCACCGGGCCGTACGGGTCGACGTCCTGCGACCAGTCGATGCGGTCGCTGCCGATCCACTGGCGGCGCGTGCCCTTGTCGTACAGGCGCAGCAGCTGGTCGCGGCCGCCCTTGTAGTCGAAGTCGAACACCGTCGTTGACGGCGAGTCGATCTCCCAGTCCTTCGGACCCTCCAGAGCCACGTCGAACGTCGTCATCCCACAGTCCCCTCTGCCGTATGACCGCGTGGTCACACTAACCCTGCCCGGAAGGCGGCGCTAGGGGCGATTGAGGTTTTTGAGGGCCCGCTCGGCCGCGGCCGCCGCCGCCTTGCACGCACGCGAGCCGTCGCGGCCCAGCGTGATCAGGTGCGGGATCTTGTGCGGCTTGCGGGCCATGAACCGCACTGCCGCACCCATGTTCGGCGTCCCGTCCCGGTTGAGCATCGTCATGATGTCCTTGTCGACGGGTCCCTCGACGTTGTCGCTGATGGCGCGGAACGCCGTCCACTCCACGCCGTTGCGCTCGCACACGGCGGCGATTGACCCGGTCTCCATGTCCATGGCGATGACGCCCTCCCGGTGCAGGGCCGCGATCGCGTCAGCGTCGACGAGCAACTCGTCGTGAGTGCGGATCACGCCCTTGCGATCGAGGCGCGCCACCGAGGTCGTCGACGTGTGCGTCGTGCCGGCCGGACCGTGGATGACGCGCTCGGGCACGACCACGTCGCCGATCTTCAAATGCGGGGCCGACGCACCGGCGATGCCGACGACGAGCACCAGCGGCACCGACACGGTCTGCATCACGCGCTCGGTCGTCTCCCTCGCCTCCCGGGTGCCGACGCCGACCGCGGTGGCCACAATGTCCACGCCGCCGAGCCGGCCCGACACGGCCCGCCCGCCCAGGAGCGGGAAGGGCTGGACGTCCTCCATCAGCCGGCGCACGGGCGCCAGCTCCATCGGCATGGCCGTCAGGACGGCCGCGCCGAAGCGAGGACGGTCGCTACCTGCGGTCGTCGACTGAGTCCTCAGCCAGGGCGGTGAGCGCGGGCAGCGTCTCGCCCCGGAACAGGCCTGAGGTGGGGTTGCGCCCGGCCAGAACGTCCGCTGCCAGCACCACCGCGGCCGCGGTGTACGTGCTGCGTTCGCCGCCCGGGAAGGTCTTCTCGACCGGGTACACCATCCCCGTCCAGTAGGAGCCGTCGGCCACGCGCAGATGCTGGGCCCACTCGAACAGCGCCAGCGCCTTGCCCTGCTCGCCGACTGCGTCGTGGGCGATCACGCACTCGCAGGTCTCGGCAGCAGTGATCCACGGGCGGTCGGACACGCACCGCACGCCGAGGCCCTCCATGACGAACGTGTCCCACCGCTCGTCGAGCCGGGCCCGGGCCTCGACGCCGGTCAGCACCCCGGAGAGCACTGGGTAGTACCAGTCCATCGCCCAGCGGTTCTTGGGGGCGAAGTACTCGGGACGGCGGGCGACCACGTAGCCCAAGCGGGCGGCGGACAGCTCCCAGTCGGGGCGTTCGTGGCCCAACTCCTCGGCGATGGCAATCGCGCAGCGCAGCGAGTGGAAGATGCTCGAAGAGCCGGTGAGGATCGCGTAGGGCCACGGGGTCCCGTCCGCGTGGCGGGCCCACTTGATCTCGCCCCGAGGCGTCTGCAGGTCGAGCACCCAGTCGATGGCCCGCTCGACGACCGGCCACATCTCTTCGAGGAAGCCCCGGTCGCCGGTCGCCAGGAAGTGGTGCCACACGCCGGTCGCCGGGTAGGCGCAGACGTTGGCGTCGAACTTGGGGTCCTCGATGCCGCCGTCGACGTAATAGTGGTGCCACGAGCCGTCGGACCGCTGGTTGGCCCGCAGCCACTCATAGCCGCGTTCGGCGTCGGCCCGGCGCCCCCCAACGAGCAGCGCCATGGCGGCCTCGACGTGGTTCCACGGGTCGCAGTGGCCACCCGGGAACCACGGGATCATGCCGTCGACAAGTTGGATTTCGGCGATGACGTCGACGGTGGCCGCCACCTCGGCGGCGTCGAGGACTCCGGGGATGTCAGGCAGCTGCACGCGCCGGCTCCTTCGGTCGGGCCAGCGCGGCGGCGGGCTTGGTGGCGTACATGACGAGGCTCTTGCCGATCAGGGGGTCGAGGGCGCGCTCCACGAAGCGGACGGCGCGGGTGGGGTGCCCGATGTCCCAGGCCAGGAAGCGGTGGTACAGCCGGGGCAGGACGTGGTCGTTGTTGTCGACGCCGACGGCGCACTTCAGCCACCAGTACGGCGAGTGCAGGGCGTGGGCGTGGTGGGATCCGGTGAGCGCGAGACCGGCGTCGGCCATGCGCCCGGCCAACTCGCCGGCCCGGTAGATGCGGATGTGGCCGCCGGGCTTGCCGTGGTACTCGTCGGACAGCGCCCAGCAGACGCGCTCGGGCAGCCAGCGGGGGACGGTGACGGCGATCGTGCCACCGGGCCGTAGCACCCGAACCAGCTCGGCCAGGGCCGCCGTGTCGGCCGGGATGTGCTCCATCACCTCGGCCGCGATGACCCGGTCGAAGGACGCGTCGGGGAACGGAAGGGCCAGGGCGTCGCCGCGGGTGACGGCGCCCGCGGCCGGCGCCTGCACCTCACCGACCTCGCTCATGGCCGCCATGATCGTGAGCGCCTCGAACAGCTCGTCGTGGTCGCGGTCGAAGGCGACGACCTCGGCCCCCCGGCGCAGGGCCTCGAAGGCGTGGCGCCCGCCACCGCACCCGAGGTCGAGCAGCCGGTCGCCGGACCGCAGTCCCAGCCGGTCGTAGTCGACGGTCAACATCAGCCCGCGTCCTCCGGACCCGGACCCGGCTGACTTTCGTGCGTTAATGCCCAACTATTGGGCATTGACGCACGAAAGTCGGGGCGGGGGCGCTGCTCGTCGATCGCCATCCGGTACTGCTCGACGGTCTGGCGGGCCATCTCGGCCCACGTGAAGCGGTCGAGCACGTGGGCGCGGCCCGTGGTGCCGAGACGGGCCCGCAGCGCGGGGTCGTCGAGGAGACGGCTGATGGCGCCGGCGAGGGCGCCGGGATCGCCGGGCGGGACGGTCAGGGCGTTCACGCCGTTCGCGCCAACGACCTCCGGCAGGGCGCCGCCGGTGGTGGCGACGAGCGGCACGCCACACGCCATGGCCTCGATGGCGGGCAGTGAGAAGCCCTCGTACAGGGAAGGCACGACCGCTACCTCCGCCTCGGCGTACAGCTCGACCATGCGCTCGGGGTCGACGCCGCTCACGAACCGCACCGCGCCCTCGAGGCCCAGGCGCTCGATGACCGCGGGAATCGAGCTGCCGTCACGCTGCTTGCCCACGACCACCAGCTCGGCGTCGCGCTCGGTCCGCACCTTGGCGACGGCCTCCAGCAGCGGCACCAGGCCCTTGAGGGCCACGTCGGCGCTGGCCGTCGTCATGATCCGTCCCGGAATCCGCTCGATGTGCGGGAGGGGCCGGAAGTGGTCGGTGTCCACGCCCACGGGAACGATCGACATGCGCTCGTACTGGACGCCCATGTCGCTCGAGATGTCCCGCCGCGACGACTCAGAGACCGTGACGATGCGCGGCATCTGGCGGGCGACGTGGCACTGCATGCGCAGGAACCCGAACCAGCGGCGCAGCGTGATCTGGCGCAGCGGCCGCTTGGTCCAGGGGTTCTGGGCCAGCTCCAGGCGGCGGTCGACGGTGATCGGGTGGTGGAGGGTCTCGACGATGGGCCAGCCATCGTGCAGGAGGCCCAGGATGCCGTTGCCCAGGCACTGGTTGTCGTGGATGACGTCGAAGTCACCGCGCCGGGCGTTGAGGACCTTGCGGACCCGCCGGCTGAACGTGCGGGGCTCGGGGAAGCCGGCCGTGCACATGATGGCGAACTCGAGGACGTCGATCGCGGTGCGGAACTCGCCCAGCTTGGGGATGTGGAAGGGGTCGTCGGCCCGGTAGAGGTCGAGGCTCGGCACCTTCACCAGCGGCACCTCGGGCGCCAGGTTCGGGTACGGCTGACCGCTGAAGACCTCGACGTGGTGGCCGAGGGCGGCCAGCTCCTTGCTCAGATGGTGCGTGTAGACACCCTGGCCACCCGAGTGTGGGTTGCCGCGGTACACGAGCAGCGCAATGCGAAGAGTGTCCCCCATAGGAAGGGGTCAGCCTGCCGGGAAATTGACCGCGCGGTCAAGCGGAGGGGCAGCCCGGGGCTCTCGGGGCCGTAGGGCGAGGGCGGCGACGGCGGCCAGCAGGGCGGCCAGGGCGGGGAGGCCGTCGCCCAGGCGGGTGGCCGGCGTCTGGCCGGCCCGGCGCTCGATCCGGCGCTGGATGACGTGCTCCTTCCCCAGGTCGGAGTGGGCCAGGACGGTGCCGCTGGGGTCGACCACGGCGCTGTAGCCGGTGGGTGCAGCCTGGACGACCCACCGGCCGGTCTCCATGGCCCGGAGCCGGGCGGCCGCCAGCTCCTGCGCCGGGACCTGGCCGGTGCTGAACGAGGAGGCGTTGGTGGGCACGAGCATGACCTCCGCGCCGTGACGGACGGCGATGCGGGCCCGGTCCGAGAAGAAGACCTCGTAGGAGATGGCCACGCCGAGGCGGCCGGCCGCCGTCCGGAGCACGCTGTCGCCGTGGCCCGCGACGGCGTCTCGAGGCACGGCGTCCAGGTTGGCCAGGTGCTTCACCAGGCCCCGGAAGGGGATGTACTCGCCGTAGGGGACGCGGTGGACCTTGTCGTAGCGGGCGGTGATGGTGCCGTCGGGGTCCCACGCCAGGGCAGCATTGGCGAAGTGGTCGGGCCCCGCGTCCTCCACGATGCCGGCGACGACGGTGGCGTTGAGGGCGCTGGCGATGCGGGCGACGACGTCGGATTGCGGTGAGCTCTCCACCCGGTCGACGTCGATGACGTCTTCGGGCCAGACCATGAGGTCGAGCGGCGGCTTCACGTTCGCGCTGGCTCGCACCTGCGCCAAGAACACCTGGGTGGGGTCGCCGTAGATGGCGCGCAGGCCGCGCCGGCCCCCGCCCTGCACCGACGCCACCTCCATCGTGCCTGTGGGGTGGGTTCCGCCGGCCTGGTGGCCGCCGACGACCGCGGCCACGACCAGCGCGAGGGCTGTCGCGGCGTACACGACCCGCTTCTGCCGGGCGGCGACGAGGGCGACCGCGACGGCACCGATCAGCGCCACGACCAGCAACTGCCCACCCAACCGCGCCGCGGGTGCCAGGGGGCCCCCGACCTGGCCGAGGGGGAGGCCGGCGAGCGGGACACCCCCGAACGGAAAGTGGTCCCGGACGTACTCGGCCAGGACGAGCGCGGCGGGCACCGCCCACAGCCGGCCTCTGGCCACGGTGACCGACGCCAGCGAGAGGATGACCACCTCGATGAACACGGCCACGACATAGCCGGGGGCACTGAACTCGCTCATCCAGAACCAGCCGACGCCGTACAGCGTGAGTCCGGCCGCGGCTCCGGCGAGCAGGCGCATGCGCATGCCGTCGAGACGCACGAGGGTGTCGGCCAGCAGAGCCGCCCCCGCGAGCCCGAGGATCCACCACCCGAACGGCGGCAGGCTGGCCGTCAGCAGCAACCCGGCAATCAAGCCCCGAACGGCGACGACGCGCCACCCCACTCGTTCTTTGCGGATTTTCACCGGTTATGCCGTCAGAAATCCGCAAAGAAGCGGAGGGGAAGCTGTCACAGCTTCGGCAGCTTCTGTTTCAGCGTCTGGACGGGCTCGAAGAGGTCGCCGTCGGCTTCGACCCGCTCGATGACATCGGGAGCCTCGAACCGGAGCGCGTTTGCGTCCTTCGCGTCCAGGGCAGCTGCGACCTCGTCCCACCGCACGGGCGTGGACGCCGTCGGCTCTTCGCGCGCCCGCAGCGAGTAGACGGAGACGGTGGTCTTGTGCTCGTCGTTCTGGCTCCAGTCGATGAAGACCTTTCCCTTGCGCAGGTCCTTGGTCATCATCGACACCACTTCCTTGGGGTGCTGCTTCTCGAGCAGCCTCGCCATCGCGTGGGCGAAACCCTTGGTGTCGTCGTAGGTCACCGGTGTGTTGATCGGGACGTACACCTGCATCCCCTTCGAGCCGGACGTCTTCGGGAAGCTCTCCAGCCCGAGCTGGTCGAGCACCTCGCGCAGCCACAGCCCGACCTGGGCGCACTCGAGGATGGCGGCGGGCGGTCCGGGGTCGAGGTCGAAGGCCAGCGTTCTCGGCTGTTCGATCTTGGGGGCCTGCGAGAGCGACGGGTGCAGCTCGATCGACGCCATGTTGGCCACCCACACCAGCGTGGGCAGGTCGTTGCAGAGGCAGTAGTCGATGGGGCCGCCGTGGCGGTCGCTCGGGACCGGCGCAGTTGCCACCCACTCGGGCCGGTGCGTCGGGCACCGCTTCTCGTAGAAGTACTTCTCGTCGACGCCGTTGGGGTAGCGCTTCAACGTCAACGGGCGCTTCTTGAGGTGGGGCAGCAGAGCCGAGGAGACCCGCGTGTAGTAGTCGATGACCTGCCCCTTGGTGAATCCGGTCTTCGGATAGAAGACCTTGTCGAGGTTGGAGAGCTTGAGGCGCTTGCCTGCGATCTCGACCTGGGTGTCGGCCGCCACCTAGGACTTCTTCTTGGTCGCCTTGGCGGCCTTGGCGGGCTTGTCGTCCTTGGCGTCCTTGACGGCGGCCAGGCTGGCCTCGAGGGCGGCCATCAGGTCGACCACCTGGGCCGGCTCTTCGGTCTGGGGCTGGAGCACGATCTCCTGGCCCTCGGCCTTCTTCTCGATGAGGTCGAGGACGCGCTCGCGGTACTCGTCGCGATAGCGGTCGGGCTCGAAGTCGGTGGCCAGCGACTCGATCAGCTGGCGGGCGATCTTCAGCTCGCGGTCGCTGACGTCGACGTCGTGGGGCACGCCGTCCAGCTCGTCGGGGTCGACGACCTCGTCGTTGAAGTACAAGGTCTCGATCACGAGGACGTCGTCGAGGGCACGCAGGGCCACCAGGTACTGCTTGGTGCGCAACACCATGCGGGCGATGGCGATCATCCCCGACTCCTTCATGGCCTGCACCAACAGGGCGTAGGCCTTGGCGCCGCCCGCGTCGGGAACCAGGTAGTAGGACCGCTCGTAGTAGACGGGGTCGATCTGGTCGAGGTTGACGAAGTCCTCGATGTCGATGGACTTCGTGGCCTTCGGGTCGAGGGTCTCCAGTTCTTCGGGCGTGATCGTGACGTACTGGTCGGGGGCGATCTCGTAGCCCTTGACGATGTCCTCGAAGGCCACCTCGTCGCCGGTCTCGGCCGAGACCCGCTTCTGACGGATGCGGGCATTGGACTTGGCTTCGAGCTGGTGGAAGCGCACGTCCTTGGGCGACACCGCGCTGACCAATTTCACGGGGACGTTCACCAGCCCGAAGCTGATGGCACCCCCCCAGATGGATCTAGGCATGACCCAGTTTCGCGTGCTCCACTGATTTCTACTGCTCTGCGGGTTCTTCCCTGACGACCTTCCGCGGGTCCTTGTCCTCGCGGAGGCCCTTGAACGACGGCTGGCGCAGGGTGCCGTCCCGGGTCCACTCGCTGAACTGGACCTCGCCCACCAGTTTGGGCTCGACGAACGTGGCGTTCTTGAGCCGCGGCACTGGCGTGTCGAAGGGGCTGTCCGGGCGGGTGAGCGGCGCCATCTCCTTGCGCAACTCGTCGAGCAAGCGGTCGGTGAAGCCGGTGCCGACGTGGCCGGCGTAAATGAACTTCCCGCCGTCGTCGTAGTAGCCGACGAGCAGGGCCCCGATCGTGTCCGCCCGCCGCCCTTCGCCGGTGCTCCACCCACCGATGACGAACTCCTGGCCGCGGTGGTTCTTGACCTTGAGCCAGGTGCGGGAGCGCTTGCCGGCCTCATAGATGCCGTCGAGGCGCTTGGCCATGACGCCCTCGAGCCCCGTTCGCTTGCTGGCCTCGACGACGGCCGCCCCGTTCCCCGTGGTGCTGGGGGGCACCTGGACCGACGGCCCCGTGATCGGCAGCGCCTCCAACAGCGCCCGGCGCTCGGTGTAGGGCAGGCGCATGGTCGACTTGCCGTCGAGATAGAGAACGTCGAACACGAGATAGGCGACCGGCGTCTCGGCCATCCGCCGCTGCACCTCGACGGCCGAGCCGACGTGCATGCGCCCCTGCAGGAGCTGGAAGCTCGGCCGGCCCTTCTTGTCGAGGGCGACAATCTCGCCGTCGATGACCGCCGTGCGCCGATCGAGCTTCTCGGCGACGGCCTTCAACTCGGGGTACTGGCCGGTGACGTCGAGCAGGTTGCGGCTCTCGACGTGCACCTCGCCGTTGCGGACATACGTCAGCGCCCGTACGCCGTCCCACTTGAACTCGTAGGCGTAGGCCTCGTCCGGTGACGGCAACCCCTTGGGCAGCAGGGTCGCCGCCATGGGCTTGAGATGCTGCGGAAAGGGGTCAGCCACCTGCGTTCCCTATCAGTCGGGCTCGGCTTCCTCCAAGACGGCCTGCGCCCGCGGCGCATCCTCGGCCGAGACGAAGACGGATACGCCGTCGGCCTGCGTGATCGAGCCGTAGGGGGAGGCGTCGGGGCTGAGCGAGGCCTCGATGCCTGACGCCCGCAGCTTGGCCACGATGACCTGCGCCTCGAAGGGCTGCACCCGCGTCAACTCAACGACGCGGTCCTGGTCGGTCACCTGACGGACCGGAAGGCGGCTCGCAGCTCGGACGAGAAGAGCTCCGGCTCTTCCCAGGCCGCGAAGTGGCCGCCCTTGTCGACGGCGTTGAAGTAGACGACGTTCGGGTAGCTCGCCTCGACCCAGCTCCGCGGCGTCCGCCAGATCTCGCCCGGGAACGCCGTGAAGCCGAACGGGATCGCCGTCGCCGGCAAGGACTGCTGGCTCGCGGCCGGGGCGTCAGCGCCGTAGGCCTCCCAATACGACCGCGCCGCGGACGCGCCGGTGCCGGTCAGCCAGTAGAGCGTGATGTTGTCGAGCACGTGATCCCGGGTGAGGTTGCCCGAGGGCTCTTTGTCGACGAAGGCCCGCGCGATCTTGTAGTAGGCGTCGGTGTCATGGTCCGTCATCCAGGCGGCCAGAGCCACGGGAGAATCGAGCACGGCGTAGCCGATCGTCTGCGGGCGGGTGGCCATCTCGACGAAGTAGCCGTTGCCGGACTTGCCGAAGGTGGCGATCTGCGCGGCCGCGGCGCGCTCCTCGTCTGTGTCCATCGGCATGGGGCCGTTCAGCGCCGGGACGAGCAGATTGGTGTGGACGCCGATGAGGCCCTCGGGCGCCTGGCGGCTCATCGCGTCGGTGACGCCGGCGCCGACGTCGCCGCCCTGGGCCACGTAGTGGGTGTAGCCGAGTCGGCGCATGAGCTCGGCCCAGGCCCGGGCCGTCCGGCCCAGGTCCCAGCCGATCTCGGTCGGCTCGGCGGAGAGCCCGTACCCGGGCAGCGAGGGCAGCACGAGATGGAAGGCGTCCTCGGCCGTGCCGCCGTGCGCGGTTGGGTCGGTGAGTGGGCCGACGGTCTCGAGCAGCTCGATGACAGAGCCCGGCCAGCCGTGGGTCATGACCAGCGGCAAGGCGCTCTCGTGCCGCGACCTGACGTGGATGAAGTGGATGTCGACCCCGTCGATCTCGGTCACGAACTGGGGCAGGGCATTCAGCCTTGCTTCGCAACCCCGCCAGTCGTATTCCGACGCCCAGTAGCGAGCCAGCTCCTGGATGGTCGCCAGCTGCACGCCCTGCGACCGATCAGCGACGAGCTCCATGGTGGGCCAGCGGCTGGCGGCCAGGCGGCGGCGGAGGTCGCCTATCGCTTCTTCGGGAACGTCGACGTGGAAGGGACGGATCTCGGCGGCGGGGTCGGTCATTGCGCTTCCTCTCGGGTGCGTCAGTCCCGCTCGCCACAGCACGGCCGAGCAGGAGGGGAAAGACGTTCAAGAATGAGCTTGCGGTTGGGCACGCGCCTCCCCCGTCGAGGATGAGAGAGCTAGCTGGGCTGCACGACCACGAGGCGGAACTCGGTCATCTCGTGCACCGAGTAGGGCGGGCCTTCCCTGGTGTTGCCGCTCGCCTTCACGCCGCCGTAGGGCATCTGGTCGGCCCGCCACGTCGGCACCTCGTTGATGAGCACGCCGCCGTACTCGAGGGTGTGGGCGGCCGCCAGGGCGTGGTCGAGGTTCTTGGTGAAGATGCCGGCCTGTAGGCCGTAGTCGGTGTCGTTGGCGAGGGCCAGCGCCTCGTCGATGTCGCGGTAGGTCTGCACCCCGACCACAGGGCCGAACACCTCTTCGCGCATGACGCGCATGTCGTTGGTGACGTTGCGCAGGACTGTCGGCTGCAGCAGGCCGTCGCGCACCTCGCCCCCAGTGACGACCTCGGCGCCCGCCTGCACGGCCTCGTTGATCCACGACTTCACCCGCTTGCACTCGTCGGGCGTGATGAGAGTCGACACGTCGGTGTTGTCGTCCATGGGATCGCCGACGACGAGGTCGCCGACCAGCTTGGCGAGACCGTCCGTGAAGCGATCGGCGATGTCTTCATGCACAAAGATGCGCTGCACGGAGATGCACGACTGGCCGGCGTGGCTGAACCCGGCCACCGAGATCTGGCGAGCGGCGCGGTCCCAGTCGCCGTCGGGCTCGAGGATGATCGGGGCGTTGTTACCGAGCTCGAGCCCGACCTTCTTGCGCCCGGCCTTCTCCTTGATCTCCCACCCGACCTTGCCCGACCCCGTGAACGTGAGCAGCGCGATGTCGGGGTGCTCGACGATGGCGTTGCCGACCGTGCCGCCGCCGCCGGTGACGACGTTGAGGTAGCCGGCCGGCAGCCCGCAGTCGTCGAGCAACAGGTCGGCCAGCTGGATGGCCGACAGCGGTGTCTGGGTCGCGGGCTTCAGCACGACCGGGCAGCCGGCCGCGATGGCGGGCGCCACCTTGTGGGCGACCAGGTTCAATGGGAAGTTGAACGGCGAGATGGCGCCGACCACGCCGATGGGCAGCGCCAGCGTGAAGGCCAGCTTGCCCTCGCCCACCTCGCTGGCGTCGATGGGGACCATCTCGCCGGACAGCGTGCGCGCCTGCGCCGCCGCGAACGTGAACGTGCTGACGGCGCGCTCCGCCTCGACGCGTGCCGTCTTGATCGGCTTGGCCGCCTCAGCCGCGATCGTTCGGGCGAAGTCCTCGTTGCGTTCCTGCAACAGCCGGGCGGCTTCGTCGAGGATCTCGGCCCGCTTCCACGGCGGCAGGGGATTGTTGGCGAGGGCGTCCTTGGCGGCGGCGACCGCGCGGTCGACGTCGGCCGGCGTACAGACCGGGATCTGCGCCAACTCCTCGCCGTTGTAGGGCGACTTCACGGCCTTTGTCTCTTCGCCGGAGAAGCGGTCGCCGCCGATCGGAATCGCGAGCGTGCGAGCCATAGTCCCTTTTCTACCCATGTTTTGGGCCTTTGTTTCGGGGGCAAACGCTCAGTAACACTTCGAGGAGGACACTGACATGGTTCGAAGCAGAAGGGTTGTCGACGAGGGGCCGGTGGCCGAGGACGCGGTGACGACGCGCCGCAGCGCAGTCGAGCGTCCGCCGTGGAGCCCGGCGCAGCTGATCGCCCTAGCGATCGGGATCATTTTCACGGTGATCGGGGTCATCGCCCTCACCAAGACGGGCATCCATTCGAACGCGATGGACGTGGTTCGGAGCGACGGCCCGCTGTGGCAGCACACGGCGTGGCTGGCGATCGGTGAGATCGTGTTCGGCCTGCTGATGATTGGCGCAGGCGTCGTTCCCGGTGGCGCCCGCGGCATGATGACGTTCCTGGGCATCCTCGCCCTGGCGTTCGGCATCGCCGTGTTCGTCGACAAGACCGACATCCGGGCCGAGGACGCCACCGGTTGGGCGTTCGTCATCGCCGGCGGCGTGAGCCTGCTGGCCGCCGCGATCTCGCCGGTGTTCTTCGGTGGCAGCCGCCGTGCCGGCTACGCCCGGCGCCGAGAAGTCGTCGCCTAAAAATCGTTCTGGTGACGATTCACCGCGGTAATGGCGGTCGATCGTCACCAGAATGGAGGGTCCCGGCGATGCGCTCGGCAGCTTCTTTGGCCTGACGCACACAGGAAGCGATACCGACTCCCCGGTACGACGCTCCGACGAGCGTCACGCCGGGGAGTTGGCGCGCCAGGGCCCGTTCGGCGGCCGACACCCGACCGAGATGGCCGACGTCGTACTGCGGGAAGGCGTGCGGCCATCGGGTGACGACGGCTTCGGCCGGCGGGGCCCGCAGCCCGAGCGCCTCGCCCGCCTCGGCATGAAGCCGCGCCACCAGCTCGTCGTCGTCGAGCTGGGCGATCCGCTCGTCGGCGTCACGGCCGGCTGAGCACCTGAGCAGGACGAGGCCCCCGGGCCGCACGTCGGGCCACTTCGAGCTGAACCACGTGCAGGCCGTGAGCAGCCGGCCGTCGACGCGTGGCACCAGGAAGCCGCTGCCGTCGAGTGGGTGGGCGATGTCGTCGGGCCGGTAGGCGAGGGTGGCGACGGCGACCGACGCGTACCGCGTCTGGGCCAGTGCGTCGGCGGCCTTTGCGCTGACGCCGCGCACCATCGGCGCCGCGGCCACGGCGGGCACGGCCAGGACCACGGCATCGGCGTCGAGGGGCACGCCGTCGCTATCGCGACCGGCGACGGCGAGTCGGCCGCCCTCCGACCTGGCCACGGCCTCGACCGCGGTCGATGTTCTCACGTCGACGGATGCAGCCAGCGTCGACGTCAGTCGCTCCATCCCGCCCCGCAACCCGAGGAACAGTGGCGCGTCCGAGGGCGGCGCCTTCTTGCGCTCCGCGCGCAGGCCGAGGATGAGGCTGCGGTGCCGGCGGTGGGCGGCGAAGAGGTCGGGCGCGACGGCGGCCATGCTCAGGCGGTCCGAGCGGCCGGCGTTGATGCCGCCGATGAGCGGGTCGACGAGGCGGTCGAGCACCTCCTGTCCGAGGCGTCCTCCGATGACGTCGGCCACCGACGGGTCGGCGCGGGGCTTGATCTGGGGGAGCACCACATCGAGGGCGGCACGGGCGAGGCCCGCCGGGCTGACCACGCCCGAGCGGGCCAGCGCCAGCGGCTTGAGCGGCACCCCCAGCGCGAGGCCCTCGGGCAAGGGCAGCAAGGCGCGGCGGCTCCAGAGCCACGCCCGGGACGTCGCCGGCGCGACCAGTTGGTCGCCGAGGCCGAGCTCGCGGCACAGGTCGACGGCCCACGGCATCCGCCCGAGGAACGTGTCGGGGCCGACGTCCAGGGCCACGCCGTCGAGCTCACTGGTGCGCACCTTGCCGCCGACTCGGTCGCTCGCCTCGAGCACGACGACGTCGAGACCGCGCTGGTCGAGATACCACGCCGTCGCCAACCCGGCGATGCCGGCGCCGACGACGACAACGCGCGGGCGGGGGTCAGACACGCTGCAGCACGGCCCCGGCCACCGCCTCGCACAGACGAGGGTCGTCGTTCAACGACTCGGTGCGGGCAAAGGCCAGCCCCAGGCTGCGGGCCCGGGCGCGGGCTTCGACATCGAGGTCGTAGAGGATCTCGAGGTGGTCGGACGTGAACCCGGCCGGGCACACGAGGACACCCTCGACGTCGCCGCCCGCCGCCAGCTCGTCGATGACCTCGCCGATGTCAGGCCCGATCCATGGCTCGGGGGTGCGTCCCGCGCTCTGCCACCCGACTCGCCACTTCGTCAGGCCGGCGCGGACCGCCACGGCATCAGCCGTGGCGTGCAGCTGGTCGGGGTAGGGATCGCCGTCTTCCATGATGCGGGCGGGGAGGCTGTGGGCGGTGAAGACGACCTCGGTGTTCGGCGGCAGCGCGGCCAGTGCCTTCTCCACCCGTTCGGCCAGCGCGTCGAGGTAGGGCGGGGCGTCGTACCACGACGGCACCATGGTGAAGTCGAGGCGGCCGGCGGCGGCCTGGCGCCCCCGCTCCTCGTACTCACCGACGCTCAGCCGCGAGTAGTGCGGCGCCAGCACCACGCCGATCGCTCGCGTCGGCCCCCGCTCGGCCACCCGCTCGATGGCGTCCTCGATGAATGGCGGGGCGTGCTTCATGCCCAGCTCGACGACGAACGAGCCGTGCCGGTCGAGAGCTCCCTGCACGCCGCGGCGTTGGGCCTCGGTGCGCTCGAGCAGCGGTGAGGTGCCGCCGATGGCGTCGTAGCGGCGCTGGAGATCGGCCAGCTGGTCGGGCGTCGGCGGTCGTCCTCGGCGGACGTGCGTGTAGTACGCCTCGACGTCGGCGGGCGTGGCCGGCGTGCCGTATGCCATGAGAACGACGCCGATCGGCGCAGTCGTGTCAGCCAAGCGCGTGCACCAAGTCGACGATGCGCCTGAGCACATCGGGGTCGGTCTCGGGCAGCACGCCGTGGCCCAGGTTGAAGATGTGGCCCGGCCGCCGGGCGTTGCGTCCGAGGATGTCGCGCACCTTGGCTTCGACCGCCGGCCACGGCGACAGGCACACCGCCGGGTCCAGGTTTCCCTGCACCGCCACCCCGACGCCGAGACGCTCGCGGGCGACGTCGATCGGGACGCGCCAGTCGACGCCGATCACGTCGGGACCGGCGTCGGCCATCAGCGGCAGCAGCTCACCGGTGTTGACGCCGAAGTGGATGGTCGGCACCTCGAGGTCGGCCACGCCGTCGAACACCGCCGCGCTCGCGGGCAGCACGCTGCGCTGATAGTCGTCGGGGCTCAGGGCGCCGGCCCAACTGTCGAACAGCTGCACGGCGGCGGCCCCGGCCTCGACCTGCACGTGGAGGAAGGCGCTGGTGATGTCGGCGAGCGTGGAGAGGAGCTCGGTCCAGGTGTCGGGCTCGGTGTACATCAGGGCCTTGGTGTGGGCGTAGGTCCGCGAGGGGCCGCCCTCGATGAGGTAGCTCGCAAGCGTGAACGGGGCGCCCGCGAACCCGATGAGGGGCACCGCCAGCTCCTGGACGAGGATGCGCACCGTGTCGGCGACGTAGGCCACGTCGTCGGGCTCGAGGGGCCGCAGGCGGTCGATGTCGGCTGCGGTGCGGAAAGGCTGGGCGATGACGGGGCCGATGCCCGCCTTGAGCTCGACGTCGACACCGACGGCCTTGAGGGGCACGACGATGTCGGAGAAAAGGATGGCGGCGTCGACGCCGAGGCGCCGCACCGGCTGCATGGTGACCTCGGCCGCCAGCTCGGGTGTGCGGATGATGTCGAACATCCCGTGCTGCTCGCGCACGGCCCGGTACTCGGGAAGCGAGCGCCCCGCCTGGCGCATGAACCACACGGGCACTCGGTCGGCAGGACGGTTGCGGCACGCCAAGAGGAACGGCGAGTCGGCCACGGAGGCCGAAGTTACCGGGCAGTGCCGTTAGGCAGCGGAGCGCTTACGCAGCCGGGCGCTTGAGCATGCGGGCCCGCTCCCACACCTCTTCCATGAACGCCTCGCCGCGCTCGGTGTCGCGCAGGACGTTCAGCTGGGTGGCGGGTCTCGCGATCATCCAGGAGTGGCCGCCGAGGATCCACCAGACCTCGCGGCCGACCAGCTCACCGAACTCCCGGCCGGTGGACGGCGGCACCAGGCGGTCGAAGCGCCCGTGCATCGGCAGGATGGGGATCTCACCGCTCTCACCGACGGCGGCGGCCATCGCCGTGTAGTCGCAGGCCATCAGCATGGCGCCCACCGGCAGGGTGTTGGTGAAAGCTCGGGCGTTGAGCCGGATGTCGGGGGCCGCGGTCGCGGCCAGGCTGGTGAGCCGCGAGACCGCCAGGTCGGGCAGGTCGGTGGCGAAGGCGGTGAGGAAGTCGAGGGCCGTGCCGAGGTCGGGGACGATGGGGCCGAGGAGATGGGTGAACAGCCCCCGCCGCTTCTTCCACGACGAGGTGGCGACGCCGTCTCGGTAGATCACACCGAGGGTGCGGTCGGGGAAGTCGTGGGCGAACTGCATGGCGACCGCGCCGCCCATCGAGTGTCCGAGCACGAGGGCGGTGGACGCGCCCAGGTGGTCGAGGAGGCCGGCCAGGCCCCGGGCGAAGCTGGCCATGCGGAGGTCGTCCCACGGGAGCGGGTCGCTGCCGCTGAAGCCGGGCAGGTTCGGGTTGATCACGCGCAGCCCGAGCTTGGCGGCCAAGCGGGCGCTCTCCCGCCAGTAGATTCCGCCCCCGGCCATGAACCCGTGGACGTTGAGCGCCCAAGTAGAGGCGTCGAGGTTGTCGGACACCGAGTAGCGCCACCGCAAGCCGTCGATGGTGGCTTCGCCGTCGACCATGCGCACCTGGCGCGGGGTGCGAGGACCGGCGTTGGTATGTGAACTGCCGCTCGTGGGTCTGACGGTACCGTCTCCTTCGCGTGAACTGGGTGGATAGTGTGCGGTGCACGCGTCGGGAGGAGCCAATCGGGATGGAACGGCTGCGCGACCCATTCCCCTCGCCAGACCCGCCCATCCCCACGCCCCCGCCCGAGCCTCCTATTCCCGGGCCCACGCCTCCGGTCGATCCACAGCCGGGGCCGGCGCCCGAGCCGGAACCCATGTAGCGACTGCGATCGTGTCGGCGCCAGGAAAGGGGCGTTGCGACAAGGGCAAGCGATATTGAGCGTCGAACAATAAGTAGCGACCGCTCGAGGTTTGCTGGGGCCTTGTGCGGTCGACACGGCGTACGTAATACGGGGAATGGGGCAGGGACGAGGATGGCTGAGCAACCCAGCGCGAGCGACGAGCGACTGCGGGCCGCCGAACGCGACTTGCGTGCTGCTGACGAGCGCTTCCGGCTGCTCGTCGAGGGCGCCCGCGACTTCATCAGCTACCGGTACCGCATCGTCCCCAACGCGGCCTTCGAGCACGTGAGCGACGGCGTCTTGTCGATCCTCGGCGTGCCCGCGCAGCGGTTCCTCGACGACCCTGACATGTGGGACCAGCTCATCCACCCCGACGACCGCGGGAAGGCGGGTAACGAGCTCGATCCGGCCGTGCCCGTCGTCATGCGATGGCGCCGAGCCGACGGCGAGTACGCCTACCTCGAGCACCGGCGCATGGCGGTCTACGACACCGAAGGCACCCTCGTCGCCATCGAGGGGCTGGCCCGCGACGTCACCGACGCCATTCGGGCCCGCGAGGAGGCTGAGGCCGGCGAGCGCCGCTTCAGCTCGCTGGTGCAGAACGTCAGCGACATCATCATCGTGGTCGGTCCCGCGGGCGACCTGCAGTACGCCAGCCCATCGCTCGATCGGATCCTCGGCTACCCCGAGGAAGAGCGCATACTCGGGATGAACGGCGAGCGCGTGCACCCCGACGACCTCCCGCGGCTGCGGAAGGCTTTCGCCACCGCCAAGCCGCCCGGGCCCACTACGCCGGTGACAACGGCGCGCACGCTGCACAAGGACGGAGCGTGGCGGTGGCTCGAGTACAGCGTCAGCGACCTGCGTGACGACCCGTCGGTGCGGGGCTACGTCGTCGTCGCCCGCGACGTCACCGAGCGCAAGAACGCCGAGGAGGAGCTCGTGCACCAGGCGCTGCACGACGCCCTCACCGGCCTGCCCAACCGGGCCCTGTTCCTCGACCGCCTGGGCCTCGCCCTGAGCAGGCTCGAGCGGCGGCCCGGCTTGGCCGCGGTCTTCTTCCTCGATCTCGACTACTTCAAGGTCGTCAACGACAGCCTCGGGCACTCGGCCGGCGACCAAGTGCTCGTCGCCGTCGCGGCCCGGCTCCAGCAGTCGCTTCGCGACGGTGACACGGCCGCCCGTTTGGGAGGCGACGAGTTCGCCGTGCTGTGCGACGACCTCGTCGACGAGGGCGAGGCGCTGCAGATCGCCGAGCGCCTGGGCGACGCCGTCGCGGCCGAGCCCGTGAACCTGGCCGGGCGTGAGCTGGTCGTCACCGTGAGCATCGGCGTGGCCTTCGCCACCCACTCCGGTCAGCGGCCCGAGAGCTTGCTGCGCGATGCCGACGCCGCCATGTATCGGGCCAAGGAACGGGGCCGGGCGCGCTTCGAGCTGTTCGACGCCGCGATGCGTGCCCGCGCCGTCGCCCGGCTCGAGACGGAGGCCGCGCTGCGCGAGGCGCTCGACCACGGACACCTGTCGCTCTCCTACCAACCCGAAGTGCTGCTCGTCGACGGCACGCTGATCGGCGCCGAGGCCCTGCTGCGCTGGCAGCCGGGCGCCGACGGTGAGGCGGTGAAGAACGGCACGCCTCAGGCCGACCTCATCGCCGTCGCCGAGGAGACGGGGCTCATCGTGCCCATCGGCGCGTGGGTCCTCGGCGAGGCGTGCCGGCACCTGGCGCACTGGCGAGAGGTCGCGCCCGACCGCGCCCCCAAACGCGTCGCCGTGAATCTCTCCGGCCGTCAGCTCGCGCGCCCCGAGCTCCCCGACATCGTCGAGGCTGCGCTGAGCGCGTCGGGCATGTCGCCCAGCTCCCTGTGCCTCGAGATCACTGAAAGCGTGCTCATGGACGACATCGAAGGTGCGGTGGCCGCCCTGAAGTCGCTCAAGGCCATCGGCGTCGAGATCGCCGTCGACGACTTCGGCACGGGCTACTCCTCGCTCGCCCACCTCCGCCGTTTCCCGGTCGACATCCTCAAGATCGACCTCTCCTTCGTCGCCGGCCTCGGCCGCAACCCGGAGGACTCCGCCATCGTCCGCGCCATCCTCGCCCTGGCCCGCACGCTCGATCTCGCAGTCGTCGCTGAGGGGGTCGAGCGGGTCGAGCAGCTCCACGAGCTGCGGGCCCTCGGCTGCGAGCGCGCCCAGGGAAACCTGTTCTCCGCGCCCCTGTCAGAGCCCGCGTTCGCAGATCTGCTGGCGAACGGCTGACGACCGGCCGCGCATGGAGCAGTACTTCGCAGCGGACGCCGAGTATCAGCAGGAGCTGGAGCGCCTCCGCCTCATTGAATCT
The DNA here is from genome assembly GCA_035948135.1 of Acidimicrobiales bacterium. GTDB lineage: Bacteria > Actinomycetota > Acidimicrobiia > Acidimicrobiales > AC-14 > CADDZP01. The sequence continues at coordinate 42,149 of DASZJL010000203.1, forward strand.
CTCGGAGATCCGGCGACTATTCGCCACCTCGAGACGCTGGGCGTGGGAGCGGGCTGGCGATGCTTGGAGGTGGCAGGGGGCGCGGGATCGATCGCCCGCTGGATGAGTGCGCGCGTCGGAGGCGACGGCCGAGTCGTCGTCAGCGACATCGACGTGCGCTTCCTCCATGACCTGACCGCTCCCAATATCGAAGTTCGTACCCACGACGTCTCGACGGACAGGTTCGAGAGCGACACCTTCGATCTTGTTCACTGCCGGAGCCTTCTCTGCCACATCGGTCGTCCGGACAACGTGCTCGACGGAATGGCTAACGCGTTGGTACCTGGGGGTTGGATGCTCGCCGAGGAGCCCGACTTCGGCATCATCGAGTCCGTCGACAAAAACCATCCCTTCGCGGCGGGATTTGACCGCGCAAGCGACAGGCGGTTCCGCTTCCTACGTGACGCCGGGGTCATGGATGGGTTCCTCGGCAAATCACTCCCGTCGATGATGGAGGCCGTGGGGCTCGACGACGTGCAGCATCACGGGACCGCGCGCATTGCGCGCGGCGGCGACGCGGCGTCCCGCAACTGGTTGTACGTCTGTGATCGGCTTGACGGCTACCTGCAGTCGGAAGGCGTGTTGAGCGAGCAGGAGATGGCCGACAGTCGCAGCGCCCTTCAGGACCCGACGTTCTGTTACCGGAACGCCCTCGTGTTCTCAGTCTGGGGCCAACGCCCGAAGTAGAAAGGCGCACACGAAGCCCGCAGGCAGCCGCCGCACCCCCATCATCGTCATTGGCAGCCTGGTGTTCGCGGCGGTCGTCGGTACCGGAGCCTTCCTGTACGTCCGGCAAACCGGTCAGAGGCTGCATCGACAAGCCTCGGACGCCTCGCTCTGCGCGAACGGCGCCAGCACGCTCGAGCTCGTGAACCCCAACATGGCGTCAGGCGCTCCCGCGCTCGGTCTCCATACGGCGCGCGCGACCGCTGAACAGGTTGCGTCCCAGTTCGTGCGCGCCGGTTCGAGTGCCCACCCGTGGGATGAGGAGGCGCGAGACACACGCGTTGTCCGTTGCCAATCCGGAAACGTGCTTTGGGTGGTCGACGCCAAGGGCCACGCCGCCCGCCTCCCGCGGCCGTAGCGCTGCTCACGCAGCCTGACGTCTTCCCCTCGCGGTGGTCCCACTGCCGCTGGACAGCCCCCGAGAGCTAGGCCTTCGGCGTGATTCGGCCGACGGGGCCCTTGGTGGCCACTTGGCGGAGGACGTCGGACAGGGCCTCGAGGTCGCCCTTGTCGACGTAGGTGCTGGCGCCGGCGTCGACGCACGCTTCCCGCCAGATGTCATACGCCGAGAAGACGATGACGGTGCTGCGGGGGGAGACCAGCCTGAGGATCGGAATGGCTTGGAGGCCCGACATGCCCGGCAGACTGAGGTCGAGGACGATTACGTCGGGCTGGGTCATCTCGGCGAGGGAGATGGCTTCGGTGGCGAGCGTGGCCTCCCGGATCATGTCGAACCCGGCTTCCACCAGGAGGGGCCTGACCGTTTCGCGCACCATGGAGTAGTCGTCACAGACCAGGGCGCGCAGGGAGGGCATACCGGTACTTCGGTGGGAGTTCCCGGAGACTTGAGTGGTTAGGCTTGGGTGGCAACGGGAGCTCGGACGGACCGGGCTGAGAGGGGGCCTCGGCAGTGGCCCCGACCGTCGGAACCTGTCCCGGTAATGCGGGCGAAGGGAGTGAAGGCCATGAAGGCCAGCGGCCGAAGCAAGGTCTACGTCGACGGATCGCGGGTCCACGTTCCGTTCACTGAGGTTGCGCTCACCAACGGCGGGTCGGTGCGCCTCTACGACACCAGCGGCCCCGGATCCGACGCGGCAACGGGGTTGCCACCCCTCCGTCGCCCATGGATCCTCGACCGCCGCGACACCAAGGCGTACGAGGGCCGGCCGGTGAACACCCGAGACGACGGCCGGGCGGCCGAACGGAGGGGGACCGGCGCCGAGCAGTTCCGAGGCCCAGTCCGCAAGCCCCTGCGGGCCAAGCCCGGCCATCGTGTGACCCAGCTTCACTACGCCCGCCGGGGCGAGGTCACCCAAGAGATGGAGTTCATCGCCGTGCGCGAAGGGCTCGAGCCGGAGTTCGTGCGCGACGAGGTTGCGTGCGGCCGCGCCATCATCCCGTCGAACATCAACCACCCCGAGTCCGAACCGATGGTCATCGGGCGCAACTTCCTGGTCAAGGTCAACGCCAACATCGGCAACTCGGCCGTGACGTCGTCGATCAGGGAAGAGGTCGACAAGCTCACGTGGGCCACGCAGTGGGGCGCGGACACGGTGATGGATCTGTCGACGGGCGCCGACATCCACACCACCCGAGAATGGATCATCCGCAACTCACCGGTGCCCATCGGCACCGTGCCCATCTACCAGGCACTCGAGAAGGTCGACGGGAAGCCGGAGGACCTCACCTGGGAGGTCTACCGGGACACGATCGTCGAGCAGTGCGAGCAGGGCGTCGACTACTTCACCGTCCACGCCGGCGTGCTCCTGCGCTACATCCCGCTGACGGCCAAGCGGGTGACGGGCATCGTCAGCCGGGGCGGCTCGATCCTGGCGGCCTGGTGCCTCGCCCACCACCAGGAGAACTTCCTCTACACGAACTTCGAGGAGCTCTGCGAGATCCTGAGCGCGTACGACGTGGCGTTCTCGCTGGGAGACGGGCTGCGTCCCGGCTCCATCGCCGACGCCAACGACGAGGCGCAGTTGTCAGAGCTGCGCACCCTGGGTGAGCTCACGACGAAAGCGTGGGAGCACGACGTGCAGGTGATGATCGAGGGGCCTGGCCACGTGCCCATGCACAAGATCAAGGAGAACGTCGACCTCCAGCTCGAGGTCTGCCACGAGGCGCCCTTCTACACACTCGGGCCGCTCACCACCGACGTGGCGCCGGGCTACGACCACATCACGTCGGCCATCGGGGCGGCGATGATCGGCTGGTACGGCACGGCGATGCTCTGTTACGTCACGCCCAAGGAGCACCTCGGCCTGCCCGACCGTGACGACGTCAAGCAGGGCGTGATCGCCTACAAGATCGCGGCCCACGCGGCCGACGTGGCCAAGGGCCACCCCCGGGCCCACGAGTGGGACGACGCGCTGTCCCAAGCCCGCTTCGAGTTCCGGTGGCAGGACCAGTTCGACCTCTCCCTCGACCCCGATACCGCCCGCAAGTACCACGACGAGACGCTGCCGGCCGAGCCCGCCAAGACGGCCCACTTCTGCTCGATGTGCGGGCCCAAGTTCTGCTCAATGCGGATCAGCCACGACGTGCGCGAGTACGCGGAGGCGCACGGCGTGTCCGACGACGAGGCCATCGCCCTCGGCATGAAGGAGAAGTCGGTCGAGTTCGTCGCCGGCGGCGGCGAGGTGTACAGAACGCCGGGGTAGGTTCCCGCCATGACCACGGTGAACGCTGCACACGGGGCCGAAGACGTCCGGTGGGACCTCACCCGTCTCTACCGGGATCCCGACGGCGAGGCCCTGGGCGACCTGGGTGCCGCCGAGCAGATGGCGCAGGGGTTGTCCTCCCGTCTGCACGGCAAGATCGGCGACCTCGACGCGGCCGGGCTCTCGGCCGCGGTCGACGAGCTGCAGGCCATCCAGGAGAAGGTGGAGAAGGCCGGGACCTTCGCCTTCCTGAACTTCGCCACCGACACGGGCGACCCCGCGCGCGGCGCCTTCCTGCAGCGGGTCCAGGAGCACGCCACCGCGGTCGCCACGACCATCCTGTTCTTCGAGCTCGAGTGGGCGGCGGTTCCCGACGGCCGCGCCGACGAGCTGTTGGCCGACCCCGCCCTCGAGCGCTGGCGCCACTTCCTCAAGGCCGTGCGCCGCTTCCGCCCCCACCTCCTCACCGAGCCGGAGGAGAAAATCGTCGCCGAGAAGGCCGTCACCGGCCGCTCGGCCTGGGTGCGGCTCTTCACGCAGGTCACCGACGCCATCACCGTCGACCTCGACGGCGAGCAGGCCACGCTCGAGCAGGCCCTCGCCCTGCTCCACTCGCCTGACCGCGACGTTCGCCAGCGCGCCGGGCGGGCCACGACCGAAGCCCTGCAGCCGGGCCTGCCCGTGCGCACCTACATCCTCAACTCGATTCTCACCGACCACGCCCTCGATGACCGCCTGCGCCATTACTCGTCGTGGATCGCAGCCCGGAACCTCGGCAACGAGATCAGCGACGCGACCGTGCAGGCGCTCGTCGACGCGGTGACGTCCCGCTACGACATCCCGGCGCGTTGGTACCGCCTCAAGGCCCGCCTGCTCGGGATCGACGAGCTGAACGAGCACGACCGGTACGCCCCGCTGTCGCCCGACGAGGCCGAGGTCGAGTGGGCCGAGGCCCGTACGACGGTGCTCGACGCCTACCGCTCGTTCTCACCGGAGATGGCCGACATCGCCACCGAGTTCTTCGACGGCTACATCGACGCCCCGCCCGAGCCCGGCAAGCAGGGCGGTGCGTTCGCGCACCCGGCCGTGCCGTCGGCCCACCCCTACGTGATGCTCAACTACACCGGCCAGCGCCGCGACGTGATGACCCTGGCCCACGAGTTGGGCCACGGCGTGCACCAAGTGCTGGCCAACAAGCAGGGCCTGTTCAACGCGTCCACGCCGCTCACGCTGGCCGAGACGGCGTCGATCTTCGGCGAGACGGTCACGTTCGGCCGCATCCTTTCCGAGGAGACGGACGCAAAGGCCCGCCTCGCCCTCATCGGCGGGCGCATCGAAGACATCGCGGCCAGCATCTTCCGCCAGGTCGCCATGAACCGCTTCGAGGACGCGGTGCACAACGCTCGGCGTGAGGAGGGGGAGCTGTCGCCCGACGTCATCTCCGAGCACTGGATCCGCACCCAGCGCGCCATGTTCGGCGACTCGCTCACGATCACCGACGAGTACGCGTCGTGGTGGAGCTACATACCGCATTTCATCCACACGCCCGGCTACGTGTACGCCTACGCCTTCGGCAACCTCCTGGCGCTCGCCGTGTACGCGCGTTACGAGAAGGAGGGCTCCTCGTTCGTCCCCTCCTATCTCCAGCTGTTGTCGGCGGGCGGCTCCGACACCCCGGACGAGCTCGGCCGCCTGGTCGGGGTCGACCTCACCGACCCCAACTTCTGGAGCGCCGGCCTCCAGGTCGTCGACGAGCTCGTGAGCGAGGCCGAGACCCTGGCTGCCGCGCAAACAGGTTCTCCCTAACCCGCGCGAGACTCTCCGGATGCCTCGGACGTACTCACGCATGCTCGCCGCGCTCGTCGGCGCACTCGTCCTCGCCGCCGGCGTCGGCACCGCGGCGTTCGCCGTCGGGCGCTACGGCAACGACATCTCCTGGCCCCAGTGCGGCGGAGCGTTTCCGGCCAAGGCCGGTTTCGGCATCGTTGGCGTCAACGGTGGCAGGCCGTTCACGCAGAACCCGTGCCTGGCGGCCGAGTGGCAGTGGGCGCTGGCGAACAAGGCCGCACCCGCCTACTACATGAACCTGTCGAACACGAGCACGAGCGATCCGGCCGGCTTCGGGGCCAGCGCCGCCGCGTACGCGCTCAACTACGCCGCCTCTGTCACCGGTGCGTCGTCAGCCGTGGGCCACGTGTGGTGGATCGATGTGGAGACGGCCAACACCTGGTCGTCGAGCCAGGCCGCCAACGCCGCCGTGGTCCAAGGGGCCCTGACGTATCTCAAGCAGCACACGGCCAAGGCGGTCGGGATCTACTCCACCGGCTACCAGTGGGGCGTGATCACCGGCGGCGTGCATCTGAGCGCACCCGTGTGGGCGGCCGGCGCGTCCAGCGCAGCGAGCGCCCCCTCGATGTGTGGCACCGGGTTCACGGGCAAGCCGGTCAAGCTCGTGCAGTACCCGGCCGGCAGCTACGACGGCGACTACCGCTGCGGCAAGTAGTCCCGAGGGAATAGCTGTCGAATTTCGACAGCTATTTCCTCGAGTCGGCTGTCGAGTCGAAGGCGGCTACCGCAAGCGCATGCCTCAAGCGGCGATGGCGGCGTCGACCGTGTCGTAGCGGTCGAGCACGCGCTCGAGGCCTGTGACCTCGAGCACCTTGCGCACCGACCGTTGACGCTCACACACGATCCGCAGCTCGCCTGAGCGGCTGCGGGCGAGCTTGAGCCCGGCGACCAGGGCCCCGAGACCCGAGGAGTCGAGGAAGTCGACGCCCTCCAGATCGATGATCAGGTGGGGCGTTCCGTCGCTCAGGAGCGAGATGAGCTGGGCACGGACGCGCGGGGTCGTGGTGACGTCGACTTCTCCCCGCACGGTGAGCACCTGCCAATCGGCCTTCTGATCGACTTCGAGCTCGAGTGTTGTCATGGCCACGGTCTTGACCTCCACGGGAACGCGTACCCAACCCGTCACGCGGCTAAGCATTCGCGCAATACGGGCAGGAATCGGCTATGCGCTAGGCGACGGCGGCCGGGGACGTCGCAGCAGCGTCCAGGCGGTCGGCGAGTCGATCGGCCGCCCGAGTTGCGAGGGCCATGATCGTCACCTGGGGGTTCACGGCGACCGAGCTGGGCACCACACTGCCGTCGGCGATGTAGAGCCCCGGCGCGCCGAACACCTCGTGGCGGGGGGAGACGACACCCCTCGCCGGCTCGATCGCCATGCGGCACGTGCCGAGAGGATGGAAGGCCGTGAGCAGGTAGTCGGCCGCGGCCGTGCGGGCCCGCTCCATGCGCTCGAGCTCGTCAACGCTTCGCAGGACGCGGTGACCGTGCAGGGCCGGGTACACCTCACGGGCGCCCGCGGCGAGGAAGACACGACTCACCATCGCCATGCCCCGCTGCATGAGGTCGCGCTCGCGCCGGCCGAGCCAGTACAGAACGACAGGTCGGCCGCCCGGGCCGAGGCGCACCTGCCCTTTGGAGCGGTCGGAGATCATCACCCCGAAGCTGGCGACCCGGTCGTAGTTCTCCATGATGTCCATCAGCTGGCGACCGACGAAGTTGAACTGGCTGGCGGCGAAGTCGATGGGTGCCGACGCGCCCATCGGGAGGATGCCTTCGCGCTGGAACTCGTCGATGCAGTAGCCCTGCGGAATCGCCGTGTAGCCCATGATCTCCTCGTCGAACAGGGCGCTCACGGTGCTCGCTGGGTGGATCGAGAGATTTCGGCCCAGCTGCCGGCGGCCGCGGTGCAGCCCTTGGCGCTGCAGGAACGCCGGCGTGATCAGCGTGCCGCACGAGACGACGGTGGCCGAGGCCCGGACGCGTAGGCGGTGCGTCCCATCGACCGAGCGGGCTTCAATGCCGACGGCCCGGCCGTTCTCGAACAGAATGCGCTCGGCTCGTACGCCGGCGTAGAGCACGGCGCCGCGCTGCAACGCCGACGGCACGTAGGACACGTCGGTGCTGCGCTTGGCGCCGCGCGGGCAGCCGAAGTCGCACACGCTGGCGCCGTCGCAGCCGGGGGCATTGCGGTTCAGCGGCCGGTGCGAGTAGCCGAGCGCGTCGCACCCGCGGGCGATGACGTCGGCGACACCGCCGAGATAGGCGGGGTCGGCCGGGCCGACCTGCAGCTCCCGCTCGACGCGCTCGAAGTACGGCCCCATCCGTGACGGCGCCAGGTCGGCCAGCCCCTGGTCGACCCACTTCTGCAGCACCCAGTCCGGCGTCCTCCAGCACGTCCCCGTGTTGATGGCCGTCGACCCGCCGACCAGCCGGCCCATCGGGATCGGGATCACGCAGTTGCCCACGGAACCGGTGGCGCCCGCGTCGCGGTAGAAGCGGCGCAGGTTGTCGACGGCATGGCCCGTGAACGACGAGCGCCCGTAGTACTCGCCCTCCTCGACCATGAGCACGGCGTGGCCCCGCTCGGCCAGCTCCTTTGCCATCACCGCGCCGCCCGCCCCGGTGCCGACGACGACGGCGTCGCAGTCGATGTCTTCGTCGCCGTCGAGCGTCATCATCTGCTCCCGCCACCGGGCGGGCTCGTCGGTTGCGGTGAAGCCCCATGGCGACCGCAGCTCGCGGTACACGTCGGCGTCGTCGAAGTAGGCGATCTTCAGCGGCATGGTCGCGGCCAGCGCCAGGCCGCGCGACGCGAGGCCGCCGTCCGCCAGGCGCACCAGATGGCTCTCGGCCTCCTCGGGCGTCAGGTCCGAGAACGCCCGGCCGCCGTTGGTGAGGCGAGCGCCGTGCTCGAGCGTCTGCAGCACCGCGCTGTAGCCGTCGAGCGCACGCAGGTCGATCTCGTTCAACGCCTCTTCCAGCTTGTCGACCGTCGCCGGTCCTGCGCCGCCGAGGCGCGGGCCGGGGGGCATACACGCCCGCGCGATGGCGACGGCGACGCGGCGGTTGGCCTCGCTGAAGCGGTCGGCCATGCCGAGCCTCCTTTTCCTTCAGCGCCGAAGGCGCTTCGGCTCCGAAGGAGCCGATCCCGGGGAAAAGGAGGCGAGCAGGGCGGGCGACGGCGCAGCCACGTCGGCCTGCTCGTCACCGCGCCACGGCCACAAGAACTGGAAGCTGCTCAGTAGTCCCGGGAAGTGGTAGCGGAACGAGAAGTGCAGCGTGGCCGTGGCCCACACCTCGCCGTCGGCGTCGTAGACCTTCCCCGGCAGCGTGGTCCACGCGGTGCGCGGGTTCCACCCCGCCGACTTCCAGCCGTCGAAGCGGTACTCGTTGCCGTCGTCGGCCGTGAAGGTGAACGTGTAGCGCGCCAGCCGGCGCCGGAACGGCGAGAGCTCGAGCGTGCCGACGGCCGCCGCGTCGCGCGCCACGCCGTCGATGTGGCAGGTACCCCGTGCCCATCCGACGGCGAGGGCGAGGATGCGCCACAAGGCGGGGAAGAGGACGCGCAGGTCGAACCGGAACTCGCGGTCGAAGTTCTCTCCCGGCTTCCGCAGCGACCCCTCCATCACCTCGGAGACCGCAAACCCCAAGTGCTTCATACCCCTACCTTCTTCTGTTCTGCGTACCAATCCCGCAGCTCGACCATGCCCTGCCGCAGCGAATGAGGCTCCCAGCCCAGCTCGCGTCGGGCCTTCTCGCCCGAGAACGACCAGTTCTCGCCGGCCGACATGGCAATCGCGTCGCGCAGGATGCGGCCCGGACGTCCGGGAACGACCCGGCGCACGACGTCGCCTACGTCCCACACGACGAAGTCGGGGAGGTAGAAGCGCGGCGGGTTCTTGCCCGTCACGTCAGCGATGGTCTCGAACCACTTGCGGAAGGTCGCCGTCTCGCCGACGAGGATGTACTCCTCACCGTCGTGGCCCCGCTCGGCGATGCGGACGAGGCCGTCGGCGCAGTCGTCCACGTTGACGAACGACATGATCAGACTGGCGCCGACCGCGACGGGCATGCCCCTGAACAGGAACTTGTGGGCCGTGCCCAAAAGGCTGGGGTCGTCGGGCCCGTAGATGCTGCCGGGCATGGAGATGCGCACTCGGGCGCCGCTCTCGGCCATCGAACGGGCCAGCAGGTGGGCCCGCTTCTTGGTGGCCTCGTACGGCGACCGGGGCATGTCCTGGCGCCAGTGGCCCTCGACCACCGGCTGCGTCCCTGTCGGGCCGAGCGCCGCCACCGAGCTGACGTGGATGGCGAGAATGCCGCGCTCGTGGGCCGCGCTGAGCACGTTCTCGGTGCCGCCCACGTTGACCCGCTCCATGTACTCGGGGTCGCCCGTACCGAGCTCGTACAGGGCCGCCGAGTGGTACACGACCTCGACGCCGTCGAGGGCCTTCTCCACCGATGCCCGGTCAGTGACGTCGCCCTCGGCGTACTCGACGGGGAGCCCCTCGAGGCGGCGGCGGTTGCTCGTGGTGCGGACGAGGACGCGCACCCGCTCGCCCCGTTCGCAGAGGGCGGCGGCCGTGCGGCTGCCGAGGAAGCCGGTCGCACCGGTCACAAGAGACGTCACCGCCTCACTCTGGCACCGTCATGGGCAACAATGCAGATTCGAGGAGCAAGGCTGCGCTGAGGGGGAGAACGATGGCGACGAGCGACGAGCTGGCGGCGGCGGTCGAGGGCCACACCATCCCGGGTGAGTTCGCCAAGACGGCGGCTCGCCGGGCTGACCTGACCGCGCTTCGCTGGCGCACGTCCGACGGCGGGTGGGGCGAGTGGACCTGGCGGGACTACGCGGACCGGGCCGCTCGGGTCGCGGGCGGGCTCGCGGGGCTAGGGGTCCAGCGAGGTGAGCGGGTCGTGCTCATGCTGCGCAACCGGCCCGAGTTCCACGTGACCGACATCGCCGTGCTGCTGACGGGTGCCACACCGATCTCCATCTACAACTCGTCGTCGCCCGACCAGATCGAGTACTTGGCGTCGCACTGCGACGCCACGGTGGCCGTCGTCGAGGACGTCGACTTCCTCGAGCGCTTCCTCAAGGTGCGGCCCGAGCTCCCGGCGCTGCGCGACGTCGTCGTGCTCGACGACCCCGACGGGCTGGCGCCGCCGGAGGTCGTGCGCTTCGACTCGCTCCTTGCCGCCGACCCGGTCGACCTCGAGGCCGCGGCTGCGACCGTGCAGCCCGACGACCTGGCGACCGTCATCTACACGTCGGGCACGACCGGTCCGCCCAAGGGCGTGATGCTCAGCCACTTCAACGTCTGCTGGACGACCGAGTCGACGCGGCGGGCCATCGGCTTCCCGGTGGAAGGCTTTCGGCTGGTCTCCTACCTGCCGATGGCGCACGTGGCCGAGCGCATGGTCACCCACTACTTCCACGTGCTCGACGGCACCGAGGTCACCACCTGCCCGGATCCGGGCCAGCTGGCGGGGTACCTGCGCGAGGTGCGGCCCAACTACTTCTTCGCCGTGCCGCGCGTGTGGGAGAAGCTGTACGCGGGCGTGCACGCGGCACTGGCGGCCGACCCCGAGAAGCAAGCGGGAGTCGAGAAGGCGATGGAAGCCGGCGCCGTCGACGCGCTCGCGCCGGTACGGGCCCAGATCGGCCTCGACGATTGCAGGGTGGCGTTCAGCGGCGCGGCGCCCATCCCGCTCGAGGTCTTCATGTTCTTCCTGAAGCTCGGCCTGCCGATGTCGGAGATCTACGGCATGTCGGAGTGCTCGGGGCCGATGACGTGGGAGCCCTTCGACGTGCACCCGGGCACGGTGGGGCCGCCGATCCCGGGCTGCGAGGTCAAGCTGCTGGAGGACGGCGAGGTCTGCTGCCGGGGCGGCAACGTCTTCCAGGGGTACCTGAAGGACCCGGAGCGCACGGCGGAGGTGCTCGACGACGACGGGTGGCTGCACTCGGGCGACATCGGCGTGTTCGACGACGGCGGCTATCTCAAGATCGTCGACCGCAAGAAGGAGCTGATCATCACTGCGGGCGGGAAGAACATCTCGCCCGCGAACATCGAGGCCGCGCTGAAGGCGTTCCCGCTGATCGGCCAGGCGTGCGTGATCGGCGACATGCGTCCGTACGTGTCGGCCCTCATCGTCCTCGACCCCGAAGTGGCGCCGGCGTGGGCGAAGTCCCGGGGCATCGAGGCGTCGACCATGGCCGACCTCGCCCGCCACCCCGACGTCCAGGCCGAGGTCGAGCGCGCCGTGGCCGAGGCCAACGCCCGCTTCAACCGCGTCGAGCAGGTCAAGCGCTTCACCGTGCTCGCGGAGGAGTGGCTGCCCGACTCCGAAGAGCTCACCCCGACGATGAAGCTCAAGCGCCGCGGCGTGCTCACCAAGTACGCCGAGGAGATCGAGGCCCTGTACACCTGACCCAGCCCGTTCTGGGGACGCTCCTGGGGGTCAGGGCCCCCGGCAACGTCCCCAGAACGGTTCAGAGGCGGCGCCAGAGGTCGTCTTCGTCGGCGTCGATGGCCTTGGCCAGCGCCTCGGTGCCGTCGTCGCCCCACAGCCAGGGGCCGTAGGCAGCCAGCTTGGCCCGGCTGACAGGCTCGGGGCCTTCGGCGATGTGGCCGGCGCCGCCGCGGGGCTGCGCGCACTCGGCGACGCGCTCGGAGCCGTCGGGGCCGACGAGACGGACGCGGGCGGGGAACGTCATGGCGAAACCGTCCACAGCCAGCGGATCCCAGAACGGGCGGCGCGACCGCATGGTCGTGAGGTCGGGCGGCGGCCAGAACATGCGCTGCAGGCCCCGCAGCTCTGGTCGACCGCCCCGCCGCCGAACGCTGGCGCCGAGACGAGCGAGCCCCGCCTCGCCGGCCACCCGGCCGAAGGGAATCAGTCCGGCGAAGGCCTCCGTCGCCTGGCGGGTGAGCGACCAGTCGTGGTGCAGTTGCACCCGCGCCGCGACGGCCCGCACCTCGTCGGCGTGGGCGGCCAACCATTCGTCGGAGACCTGCCGGGGCGTGAGCTCGCCCGCTACCAACGTCACCGCCACGTTCCACGGCACCGAGAAGTTGATGGTGACCGGCGTGGGCACCGCTCGCTCCGACATCGACGTTGACGCGTAGGGCCGAGACATACGGTCCATCTCGTACGTGAGGAGGCTGGCGTCGACGACGATGCGGTCGACCTCCGCGGCCGCCGGCGGACCGAGCTCGACGAGGGCGTCGACGGTCGTGTCGAGGTAGGCGCACCCGGGATAGGGCTTCACGCACAACGTGCGCGTCGCCCACCCCCGGCCCAGGCCGTCGAGCATTCCAGGCAGTGGAGCGTCGGCGAACGCGGAGAGGAAACCCTCGGGATGTTCGAGGGCGTCGAGGGGGCCGGTGACGCCGGCCTCGGCCAGGCGCGCGGCGCGCACCCCGGCGATCGTCGGCTCCGCCGCGGTGAGCAGCTTGGAGTCGGGCGCCATGAAGCCTGGCACCGTCGCCCGGGGCGGTTGGGAGAGGGCGATGGCGAAGGCGTGGCTGATCTTCGAGGCGTCGAGGCCGAGCAACCGCCCGGCCGCCAGCGCCGCCCCGGCGACGTGGATGAACGACCACAGCTGTCCGTTGAGGGGCCCGACCAGACAGGCGCCGCCCAGGCGCGCTTCGACCTCATTGGCCACGGTCTGGGCCACCAGTTGCTCCGACGCGGAGGCGCCGGTCTCGGCCGCCAACAGCAAGGGCACGAGAACGCCCGAATGGCCGGTGTGCCCGAAGCAGACATAGTCGTCGAAGTCCAACGCCATCGACAGAGCGGCGGACGCGTACAGGGCGTCGTCGAGCGACACCCGCCGCGTGCTCCCGGGTAACGCCAACGGTCCGTCGTGGGCCCAGCGCTCGACCGCTGACAGGACGCGACGAGCAGCGCCGTCCCGAGTCGACGCCGCGACCGACGCCAGCACCGACCGCCGTTGGTCCCGGCACAGACCGAGAACGTCGCCGGGAATGTCGCCCAGGCTGAGCCCCGCAGCCCAGACCCCGATGTCAGCCACCCTGCCCATGAGCCTCCGGCTCCAAATCGTGTCGCCTTCGGCGACGCTCAGTCCCGAGCGACGACGGCGAGCAGGCTCGCCGTCGGATCGCTCACAGCGAGCAGTCTGCCGCGGCGCGGCGGACGACCGACGGGCTAGAAGGACCGGGCCCGAGCGAGTTGTTCGAGCCGGCGGCGGCGGCCGGCTTCGAGGTCGGCCGGCGTGCTGTGGAGCACGTGGGCGACGGTCACCAGGAGGGCGGCCGGCTCGAAGGGTTTCGTTACGTACTCCTGGGCGCCCAGCTCGAGGGCGTGGACGACGTCGCTTTCGGTCGCCTTGGCCGACAGCACGATCACCCGAGCGGTCGACCGCTGGTCCGCCAGGCGCTGCAGGACGCCCCAGCCGTCGACGACCGGCATCATCACGTCGAGGAGCACGACGTCGGGGCGCTCTTCGGCGATGCGGCGGAGGGCGGTCTGGCCGTCGGCTGCGAGCAGCGTCTCGTAGCCCTCGGCCTCCAACTCGATACGGAGCAACAGCAGGACGTCGGGCTCGTCGTCGACGATGAGGACTCGGGGAGCCCGCTTCACCTAGCGCACCTCGAGACGAGCGCGCGAGGCAGGCAGGCCGACGTTGAAGGCTGCGCCCCCGCCGGGCCGGGCCGTGACCGTGATGTGTCCGCCCTGCCGTTCGACGAGCGTCTTGACCAGGTACAGGCCCAGGCCCATGCCCGGCGACGTGACCTTCGCCCCTCTGCTGAAGCGCTCGAACACACGCGCCACGTCGTTGACCGGCACGCCCGGCCCCCGATCGAGCACCGACACGCGCACCATGCGGCCTTCGGCGTCGTCCGCGGCGGCCTCGATCTCGACCGGCCCCTCGCCGTGCACGAAGGCATTGTCGACGAGGTTGATCAGCACTCGCTCGAGTGCCTCCGGGTCACCGTCGACGGCGAGCGACCCGTTCACCCGGATCGAGACCTCACGGCCGAGTGCCGCCTGGGTCCGCGCCACCTGGGAGACGGCCTCGGCCACGTCGATGTGCTTGCACTGCAGCACCGGACCCTTGGCGCTGCGCTGCACGTCGAGCACCTCTTCGATCAGGCGCAGCAGGCGATGGCTCTGGCGGTCGATGGTCTCGAGGAAGTCGGCGGTGATGTCGGGCTCGAGGTCCCGGCGCTGCATCGTCTGCACGCAGCCGAGGATCGAGGTCAGTGGCGTTCGCAACTCGTGGCTCACCGTCGCCACGAACTCAGACTTCATCTGGTCCAGTTCGACCAGCTCGCTGACGTGGGCCTTCTCGGCCTCATAGAGGCGGGCGTTGGCGATGGACACGGCGGCGTGCTCGGCGAACAGCCCCAGGGCCCGCAGGTCGTACTCGGTGAAGGTGCGGCCGCTGTTGGCGTGCACGTTGAGGACGCGGAGCACCTCTTCCCGGTTGATCAGCG
>DASZJL010000204.1:0-11049 GCA_035948135.1 Acidimicrobiales bacterium
AGAACGAGCATCGACAGCTCGGTGGTCTCGACCCCGGGGAACAGGAAGTACGGCGTGTCGGCCCCGACCGTCACCGAGGGCATGCCGGCCAGGTCGGCCTCGGCCGCCTCGAGCAAGGCGTGACCGTGGCCGCGGCCGCGGTGGGCCGGGTCGACCACCAGGAGGCGCACGTACCCCTCGCCCTCGGCTGCCACGCTGACCACGACGCCGACGTCCGGGTCGCCGCGCACGTTGGTCGGTTGGTCGGGCGCGAACAGGGCGCCCGCGATCTCGTCGGCGGCCGGCGGGTCGGCGAGTGACCGCGCGCACAGTGCGGCGATGGCGTCGACCGCGTCCTCACCGAGCCTGTCGAGGGAAGTCATGGGCGCCCCTTGTCGAGGATGGACAGCATGGACCGGAGGAGCTCGAACTGGTTTCGAGCCCTGTTGAGGTTCTCACCGGGGAACCCGACGCGGAAGTAGACGTCGCCTTGGAGGTGGTCGGTGAGAAAGCGCACCGCCTGCTCGAAGGTGACGACCGGCCCCGCGACAGGCACGGCGGCGCGCTCCTCTGGCGTGAGCAGTTCGGACACCTCGCCCAGCCACGCGTCGACGAGCGCGTCATAGCGTGCCACGTCGAAGCGCACGCCGGCCGCCGACTCATCGGCGGTGCCCGTGCTGCTGCGGACCATGTCGCCTACGTCCCACAGGACGCTGCCGGCCATCACGGTGTCGAGGTCGACGACGACCGGTGGGTTCTTGCCGCAGTCGTCGATGAGCAGGTTGGCGGCCTTGGCGTCGTTGTGGGCGACGCGAGCGGGCAGTCGCCGCAGCGCCTCGCCCGCGACGGCAAGGCCACGAAGGTGCAACAGCTCGTCGACGAGCGGCCGGGCTTCGGCCGACCGTCGGTGCGGGTCGTCGTCTCGCGCCGACTCCAGTTGCGTCACCCTGCGAGCCGGGTCGTGGAAGTCAGGCAGGCTGACGCGCAACGCGTTCGGGTCCAGGTCGTCGAGGAGGCGGTGGAAGTGCCCGAACGTGCGCCCGACGAGGGCGGCGTCGTCCGCCGTCTCGACCCCGAACGGGTGGGCACCGTCGATGTAGGTGTACATGCGCCACAGAGCGCCGGTGTCGTCGGGCGAGCTCGGCCCGCCGCCGCGGCTGTCGACCAGTGTCAGCGTGGGCTCTCCCTTGGCGCGCAGGTGGCCGGTCACCGCCGCCACGTTGGCCATCACGGCGTCGGGGTCGGCGAACACCGACGGGTTCAGCCGCTGGAGCAGGTAGCGCCCCCGGTCGGTGACCACGAGGTAGCCGTCGTTGATATGCCCGCTCGGGTGGGGGGTCACGGAGACAACCGACCCGGCCACGTCGAACGCGGCGGCGGCCTCCGTGGCGATCACCGCGTGAGGATGACGACCGAGGCGTTGGCCCCGCGACCGACTGTGTGGCCGAGCGCCACGCGGGCGCCCTCGACCTGGCGGGGGCCGGCCTGGCCGCGCAGCTGGCGCGTGAGCTCGACCAGCTGGCCGAGCGCCGACGCCCCCAGCGGCTCGCCCTTGGACAGCAGACCGCCGCTGGGGTTGACCGGCAGGCGGCCACCCATGCGGGTGGCGCCCTCCTCGAGGAGTTTGGCCGCGTCGCCCGACGGGCACAGGCCGAGCTCCTCGTAGGACAACAGCTCGCGGGCCGCGTCGGTGTCCTGGCATTCGACGACGTCGAGGTCGGCCGGCCCGAGGCCTGCCTCCTCGAACGCGGCCTGAGCGGCGAGCGTGGTCGCGGCGGGCACGTCGTCGTCGACCAGGCCCGCCATCGGCGTTGCTTCGCTGAGCACGTTGCCCGGCAGGTGCGAGCGGAGGGCGGCGGCCGCCACTCGCACGGGGCCCGCGCCGCCCGCCGAATCGGCGTCGACGGCGCGCAGCACGAGCGCGGCGGCTCCTTCGTTGGGCGAGCACAGCATCCACAGATGGAGCGGCTCGCAGACGAGCCGGGACGCGAGCACCTCTTCGGCGGTGACCGCCTTGCGGAACATGGCGTCGGGGTTGTGGACCCCGTTGGCCCGGTTCTTCACGACCACGTCGGCCAGGTGGTCGCGCGTGACACCCGACTCGCGCATGAGGCGCTGGGCCCGAAGCGCGAAGTACGCGGGCGTCGCCGCCAGGCCTGCCTCCTCCTGCCACGGCGCGAAGAACGACGAGCGGATGATGCCCTTGGGCATCTTCTCCATGCCGAACACGAGCACGGTGTCGTACTGGCCGGCCGCGATGGCGCCCGCGGCCATCATGACCGCCGCTCCGCCGCTCGCGCAGCCGGCCTCGACGTCGACGATCGGGCCTCCGGTCGCCCCGAATGCGTCGAGGACGCGGTGGCCGGCGGCCACGCCCGAGTAGGCAGTGCCGCAGAAGGCGGCCTGGAAACCATGGCGGTCGACACCGGCGTCGGCCAGCGCGGTTCGCACGGCAGCCACGCCCATCTCGGTAACGGTCTTGCCCTCGAACCGGCCGAACGGATGCAGGCCGACACCTGCCACTTCGACGGCGGTCATCGTCGATCGCTCACCCGAACGCCCACGTGAGGACGTCGCGGCCCTCGTCGTCGGTATGAAGCTTGACCAGTTGGAAGTGCACCGCTTGGCCGAACCGCAGCGCCGCGGGGTCCGACTCGGTCAGCCGGGTGAGGACTCGGACCCCCTCGGGCAGCTCGACGACGCCGAACCCATACGGCACCTCGCCCCGGTACCCGGGCGGGGCCGCGGTCACCGCCGTCCACGCCCACAGCGTGCCGTCCGGCGAGAGC
Source organism: Acidimicrobiales bacterium (assembly GCA_035948135.1). Lineage (GTDB taxonomy): Bacteria > Actinomycetota > Acidimicrobiia > Acidimicrobiales > AC-14 > CADDZP01. The sequence goes on from DASZJL010000204.1 coordinate 2,769, forward strand.
AGCGCCTCGTCGACGTCGTCGGCGCCGCAATAGGGACAGAGCGGCGAGCGCGGGAACTGGTGGCGGCCGCACCCCTTGCACCTCCCGCCGATCAGCCGCGGTCCGGCGACGTCGGCGTCGGCGGTGAACAGGCCGTCGTGGACGGCGAGCGCGTCGGGCACCCTCTGGAAACTACTGAGGCGCGGGGCTCAACACCCGACGACGTCAGGCGTTGGCGGCAGCGCGAGCAGTCGTCGAGGACTCCGCCGCCAGTTGCTCGAGGATGTCGGCGACGACGTCGGGTGTCTCGAGGGGAACCATGTGTCCGGCGTCGCGCACCGGCTCGAAGCGGGCGCCCCCGATCAGATCGGCCAGACGGCGGCTGTTCGAATGGGCGACGAGCTGGTCGCGGGTGCCGGACACGACGACCACCGGGACGTCGACGTCCGCCAGTCCCTCGCTCAGATCCATCGCCTCAATGGCCCGGTAGAACCCGGCCCGCGCCGCCGGGTCGGTCGCCGCGAACGTGTCCTGCATGGCGCGCAGGTTGCTGAGCGTCGCCGTGCGGCCCATGGCGTTGCGCACGAACACCGGTCCCAGCCGACCGTGGGAAACGACGCGGTTCACCCAGGTGCTCCCGAGCACGCGGGGCGCCAGCGTGCGGGCGGGGCCGCGCGCGCCGAGATCGGAGCAGGCGGTGGAGACGAGGGCGACTGCGGCCACGCGCTTCCCCAACGCGTCGGGGTACTCGATGGCGAAGGCCTGGGCGGCCATGCCGCCCATCGAGTGGCCGGCGACGACGGCGTCCCGAGCGTCGAGGTGTTCCAGCACGGCCGCCATGTCGGCGCCGATCGCCTCGATCGTCAGCCCGTCTGCGCCGGCGCGCGACGAACCGTGTCCGCGCTGGTCATAGAGCACGACCTTGTGTCCCCGTTCGACCAGCAGGCGGGCGACGGGCGCCCAGATGCGGCGGTCGTTGGTCCAGCCGTGCACGAGTACGAACGTCCGGCCACCACCATCGGCCTCGCCGGCCACCGTCCCCGCGATCTCGCCCCCATCGGCGGTGGGGACGCGCAAGTCGGTCCCGTCGGGGACCGTCAGCCGCGTGGCAGCGTCGGGATCGTCGGCGGCTGCCCACCGCCGACCGGCGACGACGAGGCCGGCGGCGGCGCCGGCTGCGCCGGCCGCACCCGCGGCCAGCGCCAGCTTCAACAGGCGTGACGTATTGATCTCAGATCCTCCGGGTCGCGAGACGGGCCATCAGGTCGGTGAACCGGGTGGGCGCCCACCGGCTGATGTACCACCCGATGCGGGATTCGACACCGACCGGCACGACGGACTTGTTCTCCCGCACGGCGCGCACGATCGCCTTGGCGACAAGGTCGGGCGGATGTCCCCGCTTGGCGAACATGTCCTTCACGCGGGCGACCCGTTTGGGGTCCGCCTGCTGGCCGCGGAACCGGGTGTGGCTGATGATCGGGGTGTTGATGACGCCCGGGCAGATCGCCGTCACCCCCACGCCATGCGCGTGCCAGTCGGCGCGCAGGCTGCGGCTGAAGGCGAGCACCGCCGCCTTGGTGGTGCCGTAGCCGGGCTCGGTGGCCGTCGGCGTGTAGCCGAGGCCCGACGAGATATTCACGACGTGGCCGCGCCCTCGGTCGACCATCGCGGGCCCGAACGCGCGACACATGTGAACGGCGCCCATGAGATTGATCGCGACGATCCAGTCCCAGTCCTCCAAGGCCATGTCGAGGAACCGGGCCGACATGCCGACGCCCGCGTTGTTGACGAGGACGTCGAGAGGTCCGTGCTCAGCCTGCACGACGTCGGCGAGCGTGGCGACCGAGACCCGGTCGGCGACGTCGGCCTGGTACGCCGTGGCCTCCGCTCCCCGTTCCTGGCAGGCGGCGGCCGTCTTCTCGGCGGCCGCCCTGTCGATGTCGACGGGGAGCACGCGTGCGCCGGCCTCGGCGAACGCGAGCGCCGTGGCCCGGCCGATGCCGCTGCCCGCGCCGGTGACGAGGGCGAGGGACCCCGGGATCTCTATGCGGCTCACTGCAGTGCTCCTTCTGCGACTCGTTGGTTGGGGACTGCGGCCGGCTTGTCCGGCGCGCCGAATTCGTAGTGCTCGGCGTCGAAGCGCCGCGTGCGTTGACGGAACTTCCACGTGAAGTCGGGCCACAGGGTGGTGTTGCGGCCCTCGGCGTCGAGGTACCAGCTGGCGCAGCCACCGGTGTTCCACACGGTGCGGCGCATCTTGGCCTGAACCTCGTGGTTGTAGGCCTCGAACCGGTCGGCGCGGACCTCGACGGTTCCCGCCTTGCGCTCGGTCATCGTGCGCAGGGCGTCCATCAGATACGCGATCTGGCACTCGATCATGAACACGAGTGAGGTGTGGCCGATGCCGGTGTTGGGCCCGGCCAGCAAGAAGAAGTTCGGATAGCCCGGCACCGTCGTGCCGAGGTAGGCCTGCGCTCCGTCCGCCTGCCACTGCTCGAGCAGGGAACGGCCGTCCCGACCGTGGATGCGCTCCATCATGGGGTTGTCGGTGACGTGGAACCCCGTCGCCAACACGATGACATCGACCTCGCGCTCGCGGCCGTCGGCGGTGACGATCGAGTGCTCCCTGATCTCGGTGATGCCGTCGGTCACGACTTCCACGTTCTCTTTGGTCAGCGCCGGGTAGTAGTCGTTGGACGGGAGCAGGCGCTTGCACCCGGGCGTGTAGGTGGGCTTCAGCATCTTGCGCAACGCCGGGTCCTTCACCTGTTCGTACAGGTGGCGCGTCGCCAGCCGCCGTACGGGCTTGAGCATGCGCGGATTGCGCGTCATGCCGTAGGCGACCAGCTCACGCGTCCAGTACACGAGGGCCCGGACCAGGCGCTGCGCCGCCGGCACCCGGCGGTACAACGTGCGCTCGGCGTCCGTGACAGGGCGCCCGCTGTGGGGAAGCACCCAGGGCGGCGTGCGCTGGAACACGTGCAGTTGAGCCACGTCGGGCTGGATGCTGGGCACGATCTGGATGGCCGAGGCCCCGGTGCCGATGACCGCCACGCGCTTGCCGTCGAGCTGAGTGGTGTCGTCCCAGCGGGCCGAGTGGAACGCCTTGCCCTCGAAGCGGTCGAGGCCCGGGATGTCGGGCGTCGATGGCTCACTCAGGGCGCCGTTGCCGCCGACGAGCACGTCGGCGGTGTGCTCACCGTCGGAGGTCTGCAGGCGCCAGACCTTGGCGGCGTCGTCCCAGGAGGCGTCGACCACGGCGGTGTTCAGACGGATGTGGGGGAGGACGCCGAAGCGCTCGGCCGTGCGCCGCAGGTAGGCCCAGATCTCGGGTTGGGGCGAGTAGGTGTTGCTCCACTCGGGGTTGAGGGCGAAGGAGAAGGAGTAGAGGTGGGACGGCACGTCGCATTGGCACCCGGGATAGCTGTTGTCCCACCAGGTGCCGCCCACATCGCCGTTCTTCTCGAAGACGACGAAGTCGTCGATGCCTTCCTGGCGCAGGCGGATGGCTGCGCCCAGGCCGGCGAAGCCGGCGCCGACGATGGCGATCCGGGTGTGGGGCATTGCTGGTCTCCCAGAGGCTGTTGAACGCTCCTCAATAGTTCTACCCCACTATTGAGCATTTCTCAACTAGGATCTTCGAGGTGGCGACACGGGCGACACGAACGAGGGCGGCCAGGCTCGATCCCGAGGAGCGCAGGGCGCAGCTGATCGAGCTCGGCCTCCGCATGTTGAGTTCGGACTCGGTCGACCGGGTTCCTGTCGACGAGATCGCGGAGGCGGCGGGGATCTCTCGTGGCCTCCTCTTCCACTACTTCCCGACCAAGCGCGACTTCTATGTCGCAGTAGCCCAGGAGGCGGCCCGCCGGCTCCTCGGCGTGACCGAGCCCGACCCGGCCCTGCACCACATGGAGCGCCTGCACGCCAGCCTGGCGGCGTACGTCGATTACGTGACCGAGAACGAGACGCTCTACATCGCGCTCGTGCGGGGCGCGGCCGGCAGCGACAAGGAGCTGCAGGCGATCTCCGAGGAGACCCGCGCCGAGTCCGCCCGCCGGGTGATCGAAGCGCTCGGCCTCGACGACCCCGACCCCGCCGTGCGCATGGCCGCCCGGGGATGGGTGGGCTTCATCGAGGAGACCACCCTCGACTGGCTCCGCAACCGCGACCTCGACCGCGAGCAACTGCTCGCCGTGCAGGAACAGGTGTTGGTACACGCCTTGGAAGCGGCGGTCGCCGCCGCCCTCTCGGCGTAGATCGTTCTCGGTGCTGGCCGCGTCTAGAAGACGGGCTTGCCGTACATCTCGCCGAGCGGGTCGCTGATCAACTCGATGCGCGCCCCGTCGGGGTCGCGGAAGTAGAGCGACGACCCGTCAACGTGCGCGTATTCGACGCCGGCCTCGTCGAGCTTGTCTTTGACGCGCTGCCACCGGTCGGGTGGCATCGAGATGGCGAGGTGGTGCAGGCCGCCGAGCACCTCGGCGTAGTCGCCCACGTCGAGGCCGGGCAGGTCGAAGAACGCCAACGCGTTTCCATTGCCGATGTCGAAGAAGAAGTGCGTGGACCCGCCGTAGTCGCGGTTCTCGAACATCTCGGTGAGCGGGAACTCCAAGAGGTCTTGGTAGAAGTCGACGGTCCGCTCGACGTCGCTGCTGATGAGGGCGACGTGGTGCACCCCCCGTGCCGACGAGGTCCCGCGCTCGCCGCTCGGTCGCAGGCGTTGCGCCCTGATCTTCTCCCGGCTCTCGGTGGCCGCGTCCCGCTCGGCCCCTCGGAGTCCGGCCTTCTCCTGCACGCTCTCGGCCATGGGTCCACCCAAGCACTTTCGGCGGCGCTACGCCACCGCCTGTGCCAACTGGTTGGGATGGGTTACGGCCGGCAAGTGTCCGGTGGGGAGCCGGACGACCGTGGGTGGATCGGGCAGGCGCCCGAGCATCTCCTCCTGGAGCGCGGGCGGGATTGGGCGGTCGCGCTCGTTGAGGACGTAGGTCACCGGGATGCCGCGGGCCAGCGACCAGCGGACGGGTTGGAAGTAGTGGTGGATCGTGTCTGGGACGCAGCGCACGGGATCGACGACGAAGGCCAGGTCGTCGTCGGTGAGCGGCTCGCCCCCGTAGGTGGTCCGGAACTGCTCGGGATCGTCCGGCGGACCCGGCAGGGTGATTGTTCTCCCCTCCGCCATGGCCGTCTCGACGGCAGCCGAAAGGCCGGCGGCGTGCCGGGGCTGCATGCCGTCCAGTCCGCAGCCGCCCTCGGGCGGAACGAGTGCGGCGTTCAAGACGATGCGTTCGACTCGACCGCTGAGGGCGGCGACGACGCCGGGCACGACGAGCCCGCCGGAGGAGTGGGCGACGAGGACGACGGCATCGTCGCCGGCGGCCGTGTCGATGTCGCCCCCCACCGAGGCGACCTCGTCCTCGACGGTGATCGTGGCGAGATCCGCGGGGTGTGCGCCGCGGCCCGGGAGGTCGACCGCCAGCGCCCGGCCTGGCAGCAGTGGGGCGACGCGATCCCAGAAGCGGGCCGTCGAGCCGCCGCCGTGGACGAGGACGTAGATCATGGGTAGAACGATGGCATGGCGCGCCCCGCAGAATCCGACAAGGTGCGGCGCTGGAACGGCGTCGTCGCCAACGCCAACGATCTGGAGAAGTTCCGGGTCTGGGTGGTGTGGGGCCTGGCCGCCCCACCCGATCATGGCGCCGAGGAGGACGCGGACCTGTATCCACCCGGTGGGGCGGCAACCGACCTCGCCATCGAGATCGCAGCCGAGAACGACCCCGAATTCGCCGCGGCCGACGACGATCATCGATGGGTCATGCTCGTCGAAGGCGACGAGAGCGACGTCGACGAGTGGGTGCAGGAGCACGGCGGGGAAGCGGCCGGTTACGCCAGCTACCTCCTCGAAGCCGGACGCGCCCACGAAGGTTCGGACGACCAGCCCTGACCTTCCGCCATGGGAGAATTGGGCCCAAGCCCCTGTAGCTCAGCTGGATAGAGCGGCTGCCTTCTAAGCAGCGGGTCGCACGTTCGAGTCGTGCCAGGGGCGCCAACCAAGCGTCAGCCGCGCGATCGGGCGTGCTGCTCTGCTCTGACGACCGCTACGCAGATCGGGAGATCGGAGAAGGTCCCTCGAGGCGCGCCTTGAGTCGCTGCAGATTGCGGGGCATCTCCTTTCGAGCTCCCCGGCGCACGATGAGCGGTACGAGGAGCGTGCCGATCCCGTGCCCTTCGAAGTCGAGGCTGATCGTGATCTCCGAGCGCGTGCCATCGTCGACGGGACGCACGGTCACCTCGACGGTCGCGCGGATCGGCCCGTCAACCCCGCGCACCCCCCAAGCGCGGGGTGGGTCGACATGGGTGATCTCCGACGTGACGGGCCGCTCGGCGAACCCAATGCGGCGGGTGGTGACGCACTTGGCGCCAACGCCGTAGGGGGCGCTTCCGTCCATGTCGCCCCCGACGACGTTCTCCTGCCACTCGCGGAACCGGCTGGGGTCCGTGACGTATGCGAACACGGTGTCAGGTGTGCGAGCGACCTCGGTGCTGGCCGTGATCGCTGGCATTCAGGCCGCCTCGTTGAGGTACGCAGCGAACCCCTGGAGGTAGATCGGCCAACCCTGATCCCCAGCGACGCCTTCGCGGACGCCTTCCCACCCGTCGCCGTGACGGTCGAGATTGCGGTGGTCGATCTCGACGCGGGTCCGACCGGGTGTCTCGGCGATGAACCGCACTTCCCACTCGCTGGTTCTTTGCGGGTCAGTTTCGAGTTGCCACTGGGGGCTGATGTCCCAACTGAGCAGCACCCGGTGCGGTGGGTCATAGGCGAGCACGCGCGCCCAGCGACACTCACTGCCGTCCACGCCGCGGTCGTACAGATGGCCTCCCACGCGCGGCTCGAACACCGTCTCGGCGATCTCGACCCCGAGCATGTTGTGCTCCGGCGGCTTGAAGCTGCCGAAGTCCTCGGTGAACACCCGGAACGCGCGCTCGATCGGGGCCTCGACGACGATCGAGGTTCGCACTGACGTTGCTGGTGTGTTGATGCTCACGTGTTCTCCTTTCGCGGCTGTTCCACGACGGCCTTGTAGGCCGCAAGGGTCTTCGTCCAGAACCCCTCGAGCTGCGCCCGAAGAGCGGCGAGGCCGTCCCGGTCCACCTGGTAGATGCGCTGCTTACCGGCCTGTCGGTCGACGACGAGGCCCGCGTTTTTCAACACCTTCAGGTGCTGTGAGACCGCCGGACGGCTCACAGGAAACTCCCGTGCCAGCTCGCCGACGGCGCGGGGCTGCTCGACCAGGCACTCGAAGATCGCACGTCGGGTCGGATCACCCAGTGCCGTCCACATCTCGGTCGCGTAAGCTGCCACTAACAGGTAAGCATAGACTTACCCGTTGACGACGTCAAAGGCCCCTCGGTCGGGTGGCCCTGGGGCCGAGAACCTAGGCACACGTCCGCTCACTTGTCTTCGACTTTTCTGTGATCGGCGCGCGCTGATGACCACGCAGAAATGGTCATCTGTCCACCCCTGAAATCGACGAGCGGGCCTATCTAATTTTCGGTAGCTCGCCTACGGTGGCCCCGCGGTCGAGAAGCGGCCGGGGGGCGATTGTGATGGCCATGGGGGTTGGTACGACTTCGGTCGGGCTCCCTTCCGCTACGACGCAACCCGGCGAGCGCTCACCCACTCCCTCTCGCAGCGCGCGCACGTGCGACGTCGCTCATCATCGCTGCGACTTCTTCACTGACTTCACCTTCAAGGAGACCTGATGGCCATCGCCGCGCCGTACCCCACGCAGCTGGAGTTCCAAGGCGACCTCCACATCGACCGTTGGCGCCCGCTGGTCCAGTGGCTTCTCGCCATCCCGCATCTGTTCATCGCCAACGTGTTGAGGACCTTGCGCAATCTCCTGATCCTCATCAGCTTCTTCACGGTCCTGTTCACCAAGCGGATCCCACGGCAACTCTTCGATGTGATCGCCATGACCTTCCGCTACGAGTGGCGCGCCACGAGTTACGCCCTGTTCCTCCACGAGGACTACCCGCCGTTCGACTTCCAGCCGGCGGCCGCCGACGACGGCGTGGACATTCACAGCGTTGTGACCTTCAGCTACCCCGAGGAGCTCTCGCGCTGGCAGCCGCTCGTCAAGTGGCTCCTCGCCGTCCCGCACTACGTCGTGTTGTTCTTCCTGATGATCGCCAGCGTGTTTGCCGTCGTCGTGGGATTCTTCGCTGTCCTCATCACCGGCGAGTATCCCGAGCGCATCCGTGACTTCCTCGTCGGCGTCGCCCGCTGGAGCCTGCG
>DASZJL010000205.1:0-15378 GCA_035948135.1 Acidimicrobiales bacterium
GCGCGTCCATCCGGAGGCCGAAGGCCGTGATGCCCGCGTGCTTGGGCACGTCGGGATCGGTACGGGCCAGCAACAACCCCCACCGCGAATAGTGGGCCCGGCTGCTCCACACTTTCTGCCCCGTGATCCGCCACACGTCGCCATCCCGGACAGCCCGACACGACAGCGCGGCCAAATCCGACCCCGCGTCCGGCTCCGAGAACAGCTGGCACCAGATCTCGGCACCGCTGGCGATCGCCGGGAGCCACCGCGCCTGCTGCAAATCGGTGCCGTGAGCCAGCAAGGTGGGGCCGACCAAGGCGAGCCCGACCATGAACGGGTACAGGTCGGGGACATCGAAGCGGGCCAACTCGGCCGCGATGATCGCCGCCTGCTCGGCCGTGGCATCTCGCCCGCCCCACCGCCCCGGCCACGTCGGCACCGCCCACCCGCCGTCGGCCAACGCGGCGAGCAAGTCCCGGCCCGCTTCCACGTCGTCCTGGCCGGCGCCGAGGAACGAGAACCCGGCGTCGGCCCGCCGCTCCTGCAACCGAGCGCCCAACGCGGCGCGCACCTCGGCCCTGAACGCCTGCTCATCCATCAGATCGAAGGCTCCATCATCCCTAACGCTACGGTTACCTCGATGCTTCTCGACAGCCTGCGCGTCGACGTCGCCGACTTCGAAGCGCGCACTGGATGGAGCGTCCAGCCCGAAGGCCTCTGCCAGGGCGACGTCTGCCTCCCGCTGCCGCCGAACGCGGTCGACGGCAACACCCTCGACGTCCAGGCAGTGGCCGACCGCGCCGGCATGCCGCTCGTGCACGACGAAGCCCACGGCGTGTGGGCCCTCGGACCGGCCGCCGGCCCCGAGCGGCGAGCACTCACGACCGCCCGAGCGCCCGAGCTCGAACTGCCCGACCTCCGGACTGGAGAGCAGTTCAGGCTCTCGTCACTGAGAGGCCAGAAGGTGCTGCTCCTCGCGTGGGCCTCCTGGTGAGGCTGCCGCTTCGACCTGCCCGTGTGGCAGGAGCTGCGTGAGGAGCTTCACCCCAAGGGCTTCGAGGTGGTCACCGTCGCCCTCGATGTCGGGGGCGTCGACGCCACCAAGGAATTCGTCGACCGAGCGAAGGCCCAGCATCCGTCGCTGCTCGACGAAGCCCATGTCGTCGACGAGCTGTTCGGCGTCGTCAACGTGCCGAACGGGGTGTGGATCGACGAGGACCAGATGATCGTCCGACCCGCCGAACCCGCTTTCCCGGGCCGCAACCCGGTGATGGAGAGCTTCGAGAAGATGGACCTCTCCACCCTCCCGCCGGACGTGGCCGACATCATGCGCGAGGTCAAGAAGATCAAGACCGACCCGGCCGCGTACAAGGTCGCGCTCCTCGATTGGGTCGAGCGCGGGGCCGACAGCCCCTACGCGCTCTCGCCCGATGAGGTCGTGGCCCGCTCCCACCCCCGCACCGACCACGAAGCCCGAGCCGCCGCCCACTTCGAGCTGGGCCAGCACCTCCACCGCAGCGGCGATCACGAGGCGGCCATCCCCCATTGGCGAGAGGCGCACCGTCTTCAGCCCGACAACTGGACGTACAAGCGCCAGGCCTGGAACTTCGAGGACCCCGTCCGCCAGGGACCGACCGACGTGTACGAGGGCTCGTGGATCGACGACGTCAGGAAGATCGGCGCCGAGAACTACTACCCGGTCGTCGACCTCTCTCACTAGATCCTTTCGTGGCGGCCCCGCCCGAGCTGATCGACTTCGGCCTCAACGACCGGGCGGCCGTGCTCGCCCGCATGGACCAGCTGCGGGAGAGCAAGAAGGGCTGGATCAACCTCAGCCCCGCCCTCGACGAGGACGAAGAGCCGCCGCCGCCGCGGTCCTCCACCTTCGGCCTCTTCTCGGGACGCGGCCCCGACGTCCCGCTGTGCACCTGGCTCCCCGGCCCGCCGGTCCAGATCGGCATCCAGCACGGCGCAGGCGCCAAAGCCGTCGAAGTCCTCCGCAACCTGTCCCAGCCGGTCCCCGACGGTTGGCGCGTCACCCAAGACCACTCCCGCCGCGGCCTCGTCGTCATCGTCCCCAACGACACGCCCGACACAGAAACCCTCGACTGGCTCCTCAAAGCGGGCGCCGCCCTCGCCAGCCACCTGAAGCTCGCCGCCTGGTGGCGAGCCGCTATCTATACCGGCTGACGCCTTAGTACAGGGCGTGCATGCCGTTGGCGTCGCCGGCGGCGGGCGAGCGCTTGAAGGTCTCGCCCATGGTGGCCGACGGGAACATGGTGTTGAAGGTGTCGGTCGTGTGGCCGAGGCCGTACACGTGGCCGAACTCGTGGGTCACGATGTCCTGCAGGTCGTACCGGGCGACGCCCTCGTAGCACCCGTCGCCCTCGCTCGCGGCGACGAACCACGGCACGTTGCTGCTGAAGACCACGTCGCTCTCGTACTCGCCGGTGCTCCAGTGCCACGTGTACGTGACCCCGAGCGTCTTGCTCCCGAGCGGGGCGAACATGATCTCGTAGGAGTGGTCGGCCGTCGGCGTGGAGACCGTGCCGTCGGAGGCGACGGTGATGCTCGGGGCGTTGGCGTCGACCCCCTTCCACGCGTTGAAGGCGGCCTGGAACACGGACGCCGCGCCCGCGATGGGCGCACCCGCGGGATTGAAGTGGGCGGTCGTCGGCCCGCTCACGCGCGATCCGGTCAGGCTGTAGTCGGGGCCGCCCGGGCCCGGGTTGGAACACACAGCGCTCCGGACACGGCGGCCCGGCTGCCGCAGGGGATCGCGGCTGACCGTTCCCGGATCGTCTTTGGCGGTGGTGACCTTGACGCTGATGAGGGTGGCCGTGCCGCCGCGGCCCGCAGTAGCCGAAGAAGCCGTACTGCGCTGGGGCGTCGCAGTCGACGCGGTTGGCCGAGCGACGTGGGCCGTGCTGAGCGGCGCGGCCGCCCGGGCAGTCGGTCGTGTCGTGGCACCGTCCAGCCGGCCAGGGACAGCCGCCGCGGCCGTCGGCATCGCGACGAGCGCGGCAACCAAGCCAAAAGTTCTGGGTTTCACAAGGGCCATCCTCTGCTACGGGGCCGGAGTGCGCAGGCATGGTACCCCGCCCTCGGAGAGTGGTGAGACCACCCTTGTCTCACATGGGCACTTGCTGGGCAGTATGGTCTCGCAGTCTCGGCGGACAAGGAGAGGTGGGAATGCGGAGAGCGATTCTCTGTGTCATGGTCGCGGTCTTCAGCCTGGGAGTAGCTGCCTGCGGGAGCAGCAGCAGCTCGGGTGCGCAGACGCGAACCGTCCAGGTCGACAACACGACCGACAAGTTCAACGGGTCCTTCCTGGCGTACTTCCCGAAGGACGTGGCCGTGCATCCAGGTGACACCGTGGACTTCCACGAGAACTGGACCGGCGAGCCCCACACCGTGACCATGGGGACCCTCGTCGAGGCCGGCCTCCAAGCCGTCCAAGCGGCGGGGCCCAACGCCCAGAACGGGCCACCACCCCCGGCGTTCGCCCAGCTGCCGACGCTCCTCCCGCAGGGCCCGGGTGATGCCCATCAGAATGCGGCGCAGCCCTGCTTCCTCAGCAGCGGCGCGCCGCCGAGCGACGAGAACACCGCGTGCCCGAAGGCCCAGCAGACCCCGACAGACTTCACGGGGACGCAGACGTACTACAACAGCGGCTTCCTCCCCGAGGGCGATACCTACACGGTCAAGCTCTCGCCGAATATCAAGCCCGGGACGTACCACTACTACTGCAACCTGCACGGGCCCTCGATGTCTGGCACGATCACCGTCAAGGCCAAGGACACGAGCGTTGCGTCATCGAGCGCGTCCGACAGCGCCGGCAAGAAAGAGCTCGACGACGTCGTCAACAAGCTCGTCGGCCCGACCAACGACGCCAAGGCCGGGAAGTTCCCGCTGCCCGGCATCACAAATGTCGTCGGCTATGGCGCCCAGGACGTCAACAACGCCTCCGTCAACGAGATGATCCCGGCCACCGTCAAGGCCAAGGTCGGCCAGAAGGTGCCGTGGGACTTCATCGGGTTCCACACGCTCTCGTTCGGCAAGCTGCCGTTCGAGCCCGGCAAGTTCCTCACCAAGGACGCGAACGGCGCCTGGCACCTGAACCCGCAGATCGGGGCGCCGGTCGGCTTCCCGCCCGCCCCCCAGACCCCGAACGGGCCTCCACCGAACGGTCCGCCTCCGGTCATCAACGTCGACGGGGGCACGTATGACGGCTCGGCGTTCAAGTCGACCGGCGCCGTGGGTGGCGACCCGTCAACTGGGATCCTCCAATACAACGTGACCTTCACGAAGGCGGGCAGCTACCCGTTCGTCTGCCTGATCCATCCCAAGATGGGCGGCGTAGTCGAGGTCAGCTGAGTCATTTTGAACTGACACAGCACGAGGCATGCCCGCCCCGCTACTCTCTCAGCGGGGTAACACCGATCGATTGAGACAGGAGACCGGTCCCCCGAGGACCGGTCTCTCCTGTTTCCAGAGCCGGGCCGTGCACGCGGCCCGACATGGGGCCGGGAGCCGGTTTCCCGAGAGCTGACGAGATTTCTTGTCGGTTCCGCCTTCGAACAGGCTGGCTCGAGGCCCTGGGAAAGGACCCCCTCTTCCTCGCCGGGGGGTCCTTTCTTTTGGGGCGCAGCCCTGCTCAGGTTGAGCGCCAGCGCTGCAGGAAGCGGCCGATCTCACCGGCGGGCCCGGGCCTGGCGTAGTGGAAGCCCTGGCCCCGCTCGCATCCCATCGCCTGGAGGCGCTCGTGCTGGATCGGCTCCTCGATGCCCTCGGCGACAGTGCAGAGCCCCAGCGTGCGCCCGATCTGCACGATTGCCTCCACGAGCACGGGCGGCTCCAGCCCCGAACGCGTCAGGGTGTCGACGAAGGACTTGTCGAGCTTGATGAGGTCCACGGGGAGCCGGCGCAGGTAGCTCAGCGACGAGTACCCCATGCCGAAGTCGTCGATCGCCACGCGCACCCCGAGGGCCTTCACCTGATCGAGCTTGGCGATGGCGCTCTCGCTGTCGCCGACCGTGGCGTTCTCGGTGATCTCGAGCGTCAATCGCTCGGGCGCCAGCTGCGAGACCGCGAGGGCGGCCCGCACGTCGTCAGCCAATCGCCCGTCGAGCAGTTGACGGGGTGCAACGTTGCAGGCCACTTCGAGGTTCGTGACACCCAGCGTCGTCTCCCACGTCCTCATCTGAAGGCACGCACTCACCAGCACCCATCTTCCGAGGCTCGCGATCAGGCCAGATTCCTCCGCCAAGGCGATGAATTCCGAGGGCTCCAGCAGGCCACGCTCGGGGTGTCGCCAGCGCAGCAAGGCCTCCACGCCGATCGGTGCAGTCGTGGCGAGGTCAACGATCGGCTGGTAGTACAACTCGAACTCGTGGTGGGCAAACGCCGACTCGAGCTGCGACTTGAGCGTCGACCGCTCCACCGCGGCGGCCCGCATCTCGGGCCGAAACACCGCGTAGCTGCCCTTGCCCTGGCCTTTGACCGAGTACATCGCCGCGTCGGCATTGGCAATCACCTCTTCGGGATCGCCGCTGCCGGTGGCGATTCCCATGCTCACGCGGACACGCAGGTCGTGGCCCAGCACTTCGAACGGCCTGCTCAGTTGCTCGCCGATACGGAAGGCGACGCGGACGGCCTCGCCCTCGTCCGAGTCCTCGAGCAGGATCGCGAACTCGTCGCCCCCGAATCGGCTGACGGTGTCCTCGGGGCGCACGCACAAGGCGAGGCGCTCAGCGACGCCGGCCAGGAGGGCGTCGCCGGCGTTGTGGCCGAAGCTGTCGTTGATGACCTTGAAGTCGTCGAGGTCGAGGAACAACACGGCCGACTGGCCACCGTGACGCCCGTGGCGGGCGTGGGCATGCGCCACTCGGTCGGTGAACAGGGCGCGGTTCGCGAGCCCCGTGAGGCTGTCGTGGGACGCCTGCCGGCGCAGTTCCTCCTCGAGAACTTTTCGCTCGGTCACGTCACGGGCGTTGAGGACGACACCGTGCACGCCGGGATCGTCGAGAAGGTTGCTGACACCGACCTCGGCGTAGCGCCACGCGCCGCCGCGTGTGCGCAGCCGGCACTCGACGATCGTGGAGCCGCCATGGGCCAGGCGCTCGCCGTCGAGAAGACGGTCGAAGCGGGCGGCGTCGTCGGGATGCACCCACTCGCTGAGCGGACGCCCGAGGAGCTCCGTTGCGTCGTAGCCGAACATGCGCGTCACCGAGGAGCTCTGGTAGTCGACCACGCCCTCCGCCGTGACAATGGTGATGACGTCGGTTGAGTTCTGGGCCAGGGAACGGAAGCGGGCCTCACTACCTGCCACGTTCTCCAGGGCCGCGCCTGCGAGCGTCGCCACAAAGGCAGCCATGCGCTCCTCTTCCCTGCCGAACAGGCCCCCGACCTGGCCGTGGACGACGTAGAAGCACGCAGCCGGCTTGCCTTCCACCTGTATGGGAGCGCACAGCACCGAACGGGCGCCGGAGAGCACGAGGCTCTCACTCGCTTCGGCGGCCAGCGCCTCGTCGGAGACGACGGGAACACCCGACGCGACCGCCCGCCGGATCAACGTACGGCTCAGGTCGTCCACCGCCGTGTCGCCCCGGAAGGCGTCGGGGTCGCCCGCGACCAATTCGATGACATGGCAGCGCTCGCCCCGCAACAGGGTGAGCGCTGCCTCCCGCACGGCTTCCCATACACCTTCCGCGGACGGCGCAGCCGCGACCCGACGCCCCACCTCGAGCAGCGCGGCAAAGCGGTCCGCGAGCGACAGGGTGTCCTGCGACGGCGCCTCGTCCCTGCCCTTTGGGGTGAGCATCGTATCCAGCTGCTGCTCGCCGGCCGATCTGTCGGTCGGGGCATCCGGCCAGCCGTAGAGCGCTCCGACCTCGCCGCGGGCCCGAAGGGTCAGGGCCTGCTCATACCGGGCGCCCTGGTCGGCGGCGACGGCCAGGCTCCGGTCCAGACAGCGACGAGCTCGCCGGGCGCGGCCTCGCTGGGCGGCGACCAGTCCCCGCTCCCGGAGGGCGTGGGGCAGGTTGTTCCGGTAGGAGCGCGAGATCCGACCGGCCTGAGCGGCGACGCGCGCCGCTCGCCGCAGAAGCCGGTCACGGTGGCGCGGCGCGTAGACGGGAAGGTGCTCGGCCTGCATGCGCAGGGCCGTGGCGAGCCACGGGAGCACGGGTGCCACATACTCCTGGCGCAGCCCAGCACGCCGCACGATGCCGCGTGCCGTTTCGAGAACCGCGACCGCATCGGCGTAGCGGTTGTCGGCCAGGCGACGGACGGCCTCGGCCACGTGCACCTCGGTCGCGGTGTGGGCGTCGTCGTGGCTGCCGCCCAAATGAGTAGCCACCAGGTCAGCGGGAACCTGCCCATCCGACGCGCGCGACCAGCCGCTCAGGCTGATGCCGGCCGCCGCCTGGTCGCCGATCTCCATGGCGTCGACGTACAGCCGGCGGCACTGCTCGACCGCCCGGTCGAGCTCGCCGAGGCGGTAGCGGGCAAAGGCCATGTGCCAGCGCGCGGTGTTGACTTCCCACTGGTCGCCGGTGCGTTCGAGCAACCGCACCGCCTCGAGCAGCTTGTCCAGTGACTCGTGGTAGCGGGACGCGGCGTAGAGGACGACCCCGTAGAAGTGCAGCGACTGGCCCTGTCCCCACACGTCCTCGAACGACTTGCGGATGACGAGCGACCGCTCGGCATAGGCGATACCCCGGCTGTACCAGGGCACCATCGTCATCACCGGCGCATGCTCGGAGTACGCCTGGGCGAGCTCCAGGGTCGGCGGATAGCGCTCGGCCAGGTTCATCTCCCGCAGGTGGGCCCAGGCGCACGCCACCTTCCCGCTGTGGAACCAGTGCACGTAGGCCAACCGGCTGTAGATCCTGATGGCGACGAACTCGACCTCAGCACCCGCGGTGTCGCGGCGCCCGACGAACAGACCCGGCAACAGGCAGTGCAGGGCCTGGACAAACACCTCGCGTAGGGTGGCCAGCAGCAGGAACACCTTCCGCTTCGGCACGCGACACCCAAGTCGTCGCAGCCCCTGCTCGAGCTCGGACAGGGCGCTGGCGACGTCCCCGCGCCGGAAGTCGACCTCGCCCAACCGCCAGTCCAGCTGGGCCCGGCTCACCTCGTCGGCCGCCAGGTCTCGCGCCCGCCGGAGCTTCTCCGAGGCCTCGTCGTAGCAACCCCGGAGGCTCAGCACGTCGCCCAGCCCTTCGGCCGCCTGGCGCCGAGTGTCGTCACCGGCAACTGCTTCCGCGGCTCGCTCCGCCAGCCGGTACTGGGCTTCGGCGACCCCCAGCGCGTGCTGGGACCGTGCTTGGGCGGCGGCGGCCAAGGCGTACGGCAGGGCCCGGACCGGCTCGGCGGCGGAGTCGAAGTGGTAGGCGAGCTCGAACACCCGCTTTGGGTCGGTCCGCTCGATGCGCTCCGCGGCCGCGAGGTGCAAGCGCTCGCGGGTCGCCGGCGGCATCCGTTCGAGCAACGCCTCGCGCAACTTGTCGTGCACGAACTGGCAGCGCTCGTCCTCCTCGTCGACCCACAGGATGTGGCGGCGGCGCGCGTCGTCGAGCGCGGGCACCACCCGGCTGGGCGGTTGACCCGACAGGGACACGGCGAACGGGAGGTCGAACTCCTTGCCGAGCACGGCGCCGACCGAGAGAAGCTCGAGGGCGTCGGCCGACAGCAGCTCCAACCGGCGGATCAGGAAGGCCGCCGCCCGGCGCGAGGTGTGAACGCCCGCCATCGCGTGCGGCACCGTCTGCCACCCCTCGGCGGTGTCGATCAGCGCCCCGCACTCCATGAGCCCCCGCAACACGGCCGACGCCATGAACGGGCTCCCTTCGGAGAGACGAATGACGGTCTGCGCGGCCTCCTCGGGCAGGGGGCCGGCCATCGACTCGGCCAGACTCCGCACGTCGTCGTCGGCGAGCGGCCCGAGGGTCAGATCGAGCTCGGGCCGCAGGGCGCGCAGAGGATGCCCGGCGTCCACTTCTTCAGAGCGGAACGCGGCGACGACCACCACTGCCGTGCCCCGGACCCGCGCCTGGCGCTGCCACCGATCGAGAAGCCGAATGGTGACCTCGTCGGCCCACTGGCAGTCGTCGAGAAGCACAAGGGCTGGTCGGCTCTCGGAGCCGAGAGCGTCGAGCAGCACGGGCAGGGCCGTGAGGCTTCGGGCTTCGCCGTACGCCTCGGGACCGACGTCCACCTCGCCCCCGTTGCCGAACACGGGCGCCAGCGCAGGGAGGGCGGCGGCCACGGCCTCGGCGTGGTCACCCACCCGGTCCGCGACCGCCGCCGCCAGTGCCCCGTCGCTCTCGACCGCGGCGAGCAGCCCGTGCGCAACCCCCTCGAGCAGTTGGAAGGGACGCTGGGCGGCCTGATCGACCGCCTGGCCGCGCACGACCCACGCGCCCCGCTGGGCGGCCTGCTGGGCCAGCTCGTCGAGAAGACGCGTCTTGCCGCCGCCCGAGTCGGCCTGCACCAATGCCAGCCCGCCGTGGCCGTGGCTGGCCTGCTCGAGCTCGCTCGTCAGCAGGGCCAGTTCGGCTTGACGGCCGACGAAGGCAGGCTCGGTGAGGGTGTGCCGGCGGTCGCGCAGGCCGATGACGACGTGGGGGTCGGTGACGCCGGATGCCAGCGCGGCGGCGATGTCGTCGAGGTCGGCGAGCACGGCTCCCGCCGACTGGTAGCGGTCGGACGGATCCTTGCGGAGCAGCCGCTGCACGACGGCGTCGACAGCGCGCGGCACGTCGACGCCGAGGCTCCGCAGCTCCGGAGGCATCTCCGAGAGGTGCTGGCGCAGCACCTCCCCGACGTTGGCGCCTTGGAACGGCGGTCGACCGGCGAGGCACTCGAACAGAAGGGCGCCGATCGAATAGAGGTCGGCACGTTCGTCGACGGGTACGTCGAGCAGGCCGGCCTGCTCGGGCGCGACGTAACGCGCCGTCCCGACGGCCTCCTCACGAAGGGGCTCGTCGAGGCGCCCGCTGCGCGCCAGTCCAAAGTCGACGAGCACCGCCCAGCGGAGCGGCGTGCCCGGGTCGACGACAACGTTGGCGGGCTTGATGTCCCGGTGGAGCACCCCGCGTTCGTGCGCCGTCTCGACGGTGCGCAGGATGTCTATGACGACAGTGAGGACCTCGGGCAGGGCGAGCGGGCCGTAGGCCAAGCGTTTGTCCAGGCTGGCGCCGGGCACGAAGCGCTGTATGAGGTACACGAGGTCGTCGTCGCGCCCGAAGCGCGGGAGATCGTGACCGCCGACGAGCGAGCGCAGGACCTCGGCCTCGTGCTCCAGGCGCATCTGGACGGCCGAGGAGACGGCCGCGGCCCGCGCCGTCTTGACGATCGTGCGGGTGCCGTCCCGGATGTCCTCGGCCAGGAAGGTCTGCACGCCCGCGCCGGTCTTCACCGCCCGCACCAAGCGGTAGCGGCGCTCCAGCAGTCGATCCCCATGCGTCATCGACGGCGGGCTGATGTGGTCCCCCGTATTTCCCCAGCGGCCACGTGTTGTGGCCAAACCCGGACGTAGGGTACTTCCTCAGGAGGAGATTGTCAGCACCTGTTTACGTTTGTCCGCAGACGGGCGTTCCGTGGTGCTCAGTCGCCGCCCTTGGCGGTGTCCAGCTGGGCGGCCACGTCCAGCACCCGCGCCACGTACTCCCAGGAGTGGTTGTAGTTCCAGATGGCGGTGGCCAGGGTGGTCCGGTCCCCACCGCCGTTGACGCAGAGGAGCTTGCCGGCGGTGGCGATGGCGTCGGCCGGACTGTGCACGTCGGCCCGCCCGTTCCCGTCCCCGTCAGTCGCGTACGCCTTCCACGTGGCGGGCAGGAACTGCATCGGGCCGATAGCGCCCGCCGTCGAGCGCGCTGCGTCGCGGCCGTGCTGGCTCTCGACTTCGCCAATCGCGGCGATGACGGTCCAGGACAGGCCCGGGCAGGCGTCCGCCGCCCGCTTGTACATGCCCAGGTAGGACCTCGGGTCGACGGTGGAGCTCTTGCGCACCGGCGGGCTGAGGGCGGAGATGAGCGACGCCGATTCGGTCGGGAAGCTGACCGCGATTGACACGATGAGGGCGCCCATGAGCGCGACAATCAGCCGGAGGGCCCTTGCCCTCCGGTTCAACCGGCCCCGCCCGCGGGACAGGACCGAACCCCGGTACTGCCGCCCGCTCAACCCCCCCAAGCCAGCAGACTGTGGATATCCACGTCAATTCGGTGGACGGCCGGTGGACGACTTGGGGACGCTGGCGGGCGTTGCGGACAGATAGGGTCGCCCGCACATGGGCCTGGACTGGCAGCCCCGCGCCGTGCCTCCCGAGCTCGCGTCGGCCTACCGACGAGAGGGTTTCTGGGGCGACGAGAGCCTCGGCGCCCTGCTCTGTGGACGCCTGGCCGCCCGGCCTGAGCAGACCTTCAAGCTGCGCTCCGACGTGCGACCGTGGACGGGGACGTTCGGCGATGTGCTCGACGGCAGCCGGCAGGTGGCAGCCGGGTTGGCCGCCACTGGGGTGGGCCCCGGAGACGTCGTCGCCTTCCAGCTCCCCAACTGGGTGGAGGCCGCGCTCCTGTTCTATGGCGCCAGTCTGCTGGGCGCTGTCGTCGTGCCCATCGTCCACTTCTACGGCGCCAAGGAGGTCCGCTACATCCTCGACCGGTCAGGCGCCCGCGTGCTCGTCACCGCCGACCAGTTCCGCGGCATCGACTACTTGGCGTCGCTCGACACCTTCGTCGCCGACCTCGCCGCCCTCGAGCAGGTGTTCGTCGTCGGATCGAACGCCGGCCGGTGGACGCCGTTCTCCAAGCTGCTGTCGTCGTCCTCGTCTGACGCGGCCTCGCCGTTGTCGCCTGCCACGGTCGACCCCGCCTCGGCGGCGTTGGTCGGGTGGACGTCGGGCACCACGGCCGAGCCCAAGGGCGTCGTCCACTCCCACCGCTCGATCGTCGCCGAGGCCCGCCAGCTGGCGGGCGCCCGATCGGGCCCCCCGACGCTGATCGGCGCACCCGTCGGCCACGCCATCGGCCTGCTCGGCGGCCTCATCATCCCCGTGCTCGACGGCCTTCCCGTGCAGCTCATCGACACGTGGGACCCTGGTGTCGTGCTCGCCGCCATGCTCGAGGACAAGGTGTCCGCAGCCACCGGGGCGACGTTCTTCCTGACGAGCCTGCTCGACCACCCCGACTTCGGGCCCGACCACGTCGAACTCATGCAAGTGGCGACCATGGGTGGGGCGCCGGTCCCGCGGGCCGTCGCCGATCGCACGACCGCGCTGGGCATGTCGATGATCCGGATGTACGGCTCCACCGAGCATCCGTCCACAACCGGCAGCGTGCACCGCGTCGACCCACCCGAGAAGGGCATGTTCACCGACGGGCGTCCCCTCCCAGGCGTCGAGCTGCGCTTGGTGGACGAAGACGGGCGCGACGTCGACGTGGGGGTTGCGGGCGAGATCCTCAGTCGCGGGCCCGACTGCTTCGAGGGGTACACAGATCCGGCGTTGACGGCAGATGCCTTCGTGGACGACGGCTGGTACGTCACCGGCGACGTCGGCGTGCTCGACCCGGACGGCTACTTGACGATCACCGACCGCAAGAAGGACATCATCATCAGGGGCGGCGAGAACGTGAGTGCCGCCGAGGTGGAGGAGTTGCTGCTGCGCATGCCGGGTGTCGCCGAGGTCGCCGTGGTCGCGGCGCCCGATCGGCGGCTGGGCGAACACGCTTGCGCGTTCGTACGGATGTTGCCGGGCGCCTCTGGCCTGGATCTGCCCGCAGTGCAATCCCACCTCCTGGCCGCGGGCCTGGCCCGACAGAAGTGCCCGGAGGAGCTGCGCGCCGTCCCCGACTTTCCCCGCACCGCGTCGGGGAAGGTTCAGAAGTTCGTCCTCCGCCAGCAGTTGCGGGAAGGATCGTGAGGCCATGACGACAGACACCGCCGTTGCCAGGGAAGAAGATCCGTTCGAGGCGTTCGAACGGGCCCAAGCCAAAGGGGTGCGGGACCCGTACCCGGAGTGGGCGGAGATGCGGCGCCGAGCGCCCGTCCACGATGTCGACCTGCGCAAGGAGTACGGGCTGGGCGACGACATCGAATTCGAGTTGCCCCGGGCGTACGTCGTACTGAGCTACGACGGCGTCACCCAGGTGCTGCGCGATCCCGAGTCGTTCTCGTCGTCGTACTACGCCGACACCATGGGGATGGTGATGGGGCACTCGATCCTGGAGATGGACGAGCCCGAGCACCACCACTACCGGGGACTCATCCAGCAGGCGTTCACCAAGAAGGCCCTCGACCGCTGGCAGGAAGAATTGGTGCGGCCGATGGTCGAGTCCATCGTCGACTCGATCGCGGCTCGGGGGCACGGCGACCTGGTACGGGAGCTGACGTTCCCGTTCCCGGTGCGCGTGATCGCGGGCATGCTGGGTCTCCCGGCCGCGGATCTACCGCAGTTCCACCGCTGGGCCGTCGAGCTCATCAGCGTGGGATTCGACTTCGAGGTCGGGATGGCGGGGTCGCAGAAGCTGCGTGACTACTTCGCCGAGGTCCTGGCGCCTCGGCGCACCGAGCCGCAGGACGATCTCATCAGCGTGCTCGCCCACGCCGAGCTCGACGGCCACACGTTGGACGACGAGCAGATCTTTGCCTTCCTGCGGTTGCTGCTCCCGGCGGGGGCCGAGACCACCTACCGGTCTTCCAGCAACCTGCTGTTCGGGCTCTTGACGAACCCGGCCCAGCTCTCGGCCCTGCAAGCCGATCGATCGCTCCTCCCCCAGGCCATCGAGGAGGCGATCCGCTGGGAGCCACCGCTGACGAGCATCGCCCGGTGGGCCACCCGTGATGTCGAGGTCGACGGCGTCCCGGTGACCGGTCAGTCGGTGATCAACGTCAACATGGGTGCAGCCAACCGGGACGAGAAGCGCTGGGAGCGGCCCGAGGAGTTCGACATCTTCCGCCCCCAGCTGCAGCACGTCTCCTTCGCCCTGGGGCCCCACACCTGCCTCGGCATGCACCTGGCCCGCATGGAGACCACGGTCGCCATGGAGACCATCCTCGACCGCCTCCCCAACCTCGGCCTCGACCCCGCCGCCGACGACGTCCACATCCGCGGCCGCGCCTTCCGCTCCCCCCAGTCGCTGCCGATCGTCTGCTGACCCCTCAACCGACTTTCGTGCGCGGAGGGCGGATAGTCCACCATTCGCGCACGAAAGTCGGGAACAGCCGTCGCCAAACTGAAACTGTCACACCCCCGCGCTTCACTTGGGCGTCATGGGATGGCGCGAGGTGTGTGAAGAAGCGGCGGAGCAGTACGGCGTCGTCCACCTCGAGGACGCGCTCCGGAATGTCACCGAAGAGCAGGTGCGCTACGCGATTCACGAAGGTCGGCTCCAGCCGATATTCGCCTGGACGGGCACATATCGGTTCGGCGGCACGCCCGACCATTGGGAGCAACGGCTGTATGCCGCGTGCCGTGCGACGGATGGCGTGGCCTCGCACAAGTCGGCGGCTCGGCTGTGGGGCATCTCCTATGTCCCAGCCGTCCGGCTCGAGCTGACGGTCCCCGCCGATCGGGTCGTGCGCCTACAGGGCGTGCAAGCGCACCGCAGCAACCGGCTTCCGGCATCACATGTCACCACCTACGCCGGCATCCCCGTCACAACGGGGGCGCGCACGGTCATCGATCTCTCCGCCGTCATGAGCGACGAAACGCTCGAGAAGGTGATCGACGATGCACTCAGGCGCGGCGTCACGACCATCGACGAGCTGCATGTCTGTTTCGGAGAACTGGCCGGCCGCGGGAGACGCCGTATCGCCCACCTTCGGCCGCTGCTCGCCGCTCGTGATTCCAGCTTTCATCCCGGCGCCAATGCCGGCGAGCTCCGAGTGGTCAAGTGGGTCGTCGAGGCCGGTCTGCCCCGGCCGGTCCAACAAGTCTGGGTCGTCGCCGACGGGAAGCGGTACTGCCTCGACTTCGCTTATCCCGAGTGGAAGATCGGCTGGGAGTGGGACGGCTGGGAGGACCACGGCCTGCGACGAGCGTTCAGCTACGACCGCGGCCGGCGCAACGACCTCGAGCTGGCGGGCTGGTTCATGCTCCAGTTCACGCCCGATATGAGCCGAGGTGTGGTTGTCGACCGGGTGAGGAAAGCGATCGAGCTGCGCGCCGGTCGACTTTCGTGCGCGGAGGGCGGATAGTCGGCCGTTCGCGCACGAAAGTCGGATCGGGGGTCAGCTAGCGGCCGAAGAACGCCGCCAGGCCGGCGGCGATGACGGCGCCGAGGTCGGGGTCGCCCTGAGGCTGGAGGCGCTCGGTGAGCTCGGCGTTGGAGTGGGCGCGAGAGAACGCGCTGGCGGCGGTGTCCAAGTCGACGAGCAGCCGGACTGTCG
>DASZJL010000206.1:0-18801 GCA_035948135.1 Acidimicrobiales bacterium
GCCGACGCCGCGCTCCCCGACGTCAGCATCGACCCTGAGGACGACGCCACCATTTTCTATACGTCGGGCACGACCGGCCGGCCCAAGGGCGCCCTCGGCACCCACCGAAACATCTGCGGCAACCTGATGTCGTTGGGGTTCGTCGCCATGCGCAGCGGTCTGCAGGCGAAGGGACCGGACGACGGGGGCTTGGCCGCGGGCGGCGGACAGCAGAACTCCTCGCTCCTCAGCGTGCCGTTCTTCCACGCCACCGGTTGCCACTCGGTGCTCGTCGCCAACACAGCGTTCGGCGGAAAGCTCGTGATCATGTACAAGTGGGATCCAGAGCGCGCCCTCGAGCTCATCGAGCGCGAGGAGGTCACGAACTTCGGGGGTGTCCCCTCGATGGTGTGGCAGGTGCTCGACTCCCCCGACTTCGCCAAGCGCGACACGTCCACCGTGAAGGCCATCGGCTACGGCGGGGCCCCGGCACCGCCCGAGCTGGTGAAGCGCATCAAGGAGCACTTCCCGACTGGCTCGGCCTCCAACGGCTACGGCCTCACCGAGACGTCGTCGGTCAGCACCATGAACGCCGGCACCGACTACGAGCGCAAGCCCGACAGCGTGGGACCGCCCGTGCCCGTCGTCGAGGTCAAGGTGGCCGACGACAACGGCAACCCTTTGCCGACCGGCGAGGTCGGCGAGCTGTGGATTCGCGGGCCCAACATCGTCAAGGGCTACTGGAACAAGCCCGAGGCCACGGCCGAGACGTTCACCGACGGCTGGCTGCACAGCGGCGACGTCGCCCGCCTCGACGAGGAAGGCTTCGTCTACATCGTCGACCGGGCCAAGGACATGCTCATCCGCGGCGGCGAGAACATCTACTGCGTCGAGGTCGAGGGCGTGCTCTTCGAGCACCCCGCCGTCACCGAGGCGGCCGTCATCGGCATCCCCCACCCGGTGCTGGGCGAGGAGGTCGGTGCGGTAGTCCAACTCCGCCCCGGTGCCACCGTCACCGAAGACGAGCTCAAGGCGCACGTCGCCCAGAGCCTGGCGGCCTTCAAGGTCCCGGTGAGGTTCTGGTTCCGCGACGAACCGCTGCCAAGGAATCCGGCCGGCAAGGTCATGAAGCGAGATCTCCGTGAGGAGTTGCTCCCCTCCGCATAAGTGGGAGATTGCGCTGTGGAAGCCCATCTCGAGCTCGCGTATGACGGCGCCGTTGTCGCAGTGCCCTTGTGGGCCGGGCGTTTGACTGTGGGCCGGGCGGAGTCCAACAACTTGCCTCTCAAGGACGACGCCGTTTCCCGTGTCCACGCCTCGGTCGAGAGGATCGCCGGCCAATACGTGCTTCGGGACCTCGGCTCATCGAACGGAACCCTCGTCAACGGTGAACGCATCATCGCCGACCGTGCGCTGCACCCTGACGACGAGATCACCGTGGGGCATACGCGAATCGTCTTTCGCGGCGCGGCCGACGATTTGGCGGAGACCCTCCAAATCCCAGTCGACACCGCCGTCGGTCTGGGTGACCGTGGCACGCTGATCATGCTGTGCCGAGCCCTCGCCACCGCGGGCCAGCCCGACGAGCCGATCACTCGACAACGTCTTGCCGAGAGCCTGTCCGAGAGCGAGACACAGCTGGAGGAGCAACTCGAACGGCTCTATTCCCAGCTCGGCCTCGACGACCCGTCAGCACGGTCGCCCGAGGGTTTGGCCGCCGAAGCGATCCGGCAGCGAGTAGTCGGCGTCGGGGACCTGCTCGAGCAGCCGCAAGACTCAGCCGGGATGACGGGGTTCGTCTACGTGCAAGACAAACTCGGCGTGTATCGCCGGACGCCGCTCCGCGGCGCTTAGTGAGGCGTGCACGTCTTCCGAGTTGCCATCCCAGCTTCTCGGATCGCGGACTCTCGCCTGTTCTATGAGCGGCTGCTCGGCGTGGATGCCGATGACACAGTCCCGAGCCGCGTGTATTTCCCCTGCGGCGATGTGATCGTTGCGGTCATCGACTGGGGCGCTGAGGACAGAGGCAGCTTTCATCCCTCGTCAGAGAACCTGTACTTCGCAACGGACGACCTCGATGCCGCCTACGAGCGGGCCGTCTCGGCAGGCGCA
The DNA here is from genome assembly GCA_035948135.1 of Acidimicrobiales bacterium. GTDB lineage: Bacteria > Actinomycetota > Acidimicrobiia > Acidimicrobiales > AC-14 > CADDZP01. Next base: position 2,092 of record DASZJL010000206.1, read on the forward strand.
AGCATCGTGTCCCCCATCGAGACGCGGCCGTGGGGCGAGCGGTCCTTTTATTGCCTCGACCTCGATGGCAATCGTCTCTGCTTCGTGGACGAAACCACTCTGTTCCTTGGTCGCGGGGCCGCGTGGTCCTAGAACCCTGGGCATCACATCCACGTCGCCGCGGTTTCGGCCAGGACGTCGATCAGGACAGCGGTGTCCGCTGGTGCCGCACACGGACCCAGGCCGCGGACTCGGGGCGGGCACTCGACCTGGACACCGCCCTCTCGCGGGAGGTTCACCGGATTGCGGGCATCCTGACCGGCGGCCTTCGGGGGTATGCGGCCCAAGTCGTCCCACACCTCGTAGCCGGGGAGGGCGCGGCGCAGCCGAGCGGCCAGCTCGGCGGCGCGCGAGCGGTTCCGGCCGCCGATCAGAAACGCCTCCCGGGCGTGGAACTGGCCCAGCCTTGTCGACTCGAACCCCGGCGGGCGCCAGTCCATGCGCCAGCTGTCGACGCCGTAGCCGTGGACGGAGATGACGACGCGCACGTGCTCGATGAACGTGTGGAGGCGCTCGGACTCCTCCGGCGAGTAGCGGTACGACGGGATGTGCCACCGCAGCGTGGGCGGCTGCACGACGGCGTACAGCGACGCTCCGGATCGAACCGCAGCCGCGGACGCGATCTCGTCGGTCACCCGGTCCTGTCCCCCGCCGTGCAACGCGAGGAAGCCAACGGGCCCGGCCAAGGACAGCACCTCCTCGACGCCGGGCTCGGCCAGCAGAGCGCCCAGCCGCATCAGTAGCGCTCGTCCTTGTCGACGACTCCTTCGAGCGGCTCGCTCCGCACGTACCGGCCCAGATTCTCGAGGAAGAGCTCGAAGATGCGTCGGCCGCCCTCGGGCGAGCTCCACGAGACGTGCGGGCTGACGCGGACCTTCGGATGGGTGAAGAGCCAGTGCCCGGCCGGCAGCGGCTCGGGGTCGACGGTGTCGAGCGTGGCCATGGCCACCGTGCCGTCGTCCAACGCGACGCGCAGGGCGTCCTGGTCGACGAGCCCGCCGCGGGCGATGTTGACGAGGTGGACACCCGGACGCATCTGCGAGAAGGAGTGAGCGTCGAGCAGGTGGTGCGTGCGCGGCGTGTACGGAGCGGCGACGACGAGATGGTCGGCGCCCGACAGCACCTCCTCGAGCGAAGACACCATGCACACGTCCCGTATCGAGCTCGGCAGCGGGCGCCGGCGGAAGGCAGACACGTCCATGCCGAAGACCAGCGCTCGTTGGGCCACGGCCTCGCCGATGCCACCGAGGCCGATGAGGCCGAGCGACCGCCCTGACAACCCGCCGAGGTCCGCGAAGTTCCAGTGCTCGGGGACGTCGTGGATCCACACGTCGGGGATCCGTTTCTCGAACGCCAGCATGGCCGCGAGAACGAACTCGGAGATCGGCACGGCTCCCGCGCCCCGCGAGCACGTCAGCACCTCGGCCTTGAACGCCGCTTCGGGCAGCGAGTCGACGCCGGTGCTGAAGCTGTGCACCCACTTCACACGATGCACCAGCTGGTCGAGGTTGGTGGCCATCGTCAGGCAGACGAGGGCATCGCCCTCGATCGACGGATCGACGTCACCCTCGATGGGCACCTCCACCACGTCGACCTCGGGGAACTGGCGGCGGATGCGTTCGGTCCCGGCGCCGTGGATCTGATTGAGCAAGCGCACCGTTTCACCGTAGGTGGACGGGCGTAGGTTCGTCCTCGTGGCGAGCGGCGACCAGGCGATCAGGTGCGGCGGCGTCGTCATGGAGGCGACGGTGACGGTCCCCACCGACGCCCGCGGCACCGTGATCTTCGCCCACGGCAGCGGCAGCGGCCGCTACAGCCCCCGCAATCAGTTCGTCGCCCGCGCCCTGAACGAGGCCAACCTGGCCACCGTCCTCGCCGACCTCCTCACGGCCGAAGAGGAACAGGGCGAGCAGCGCGGCGGCCGGCTTCGCTTCGACATCGGGCTGCTCGCCGAGCGCGTCACCGCGATCGTCGACTGGACGGAGCAGCCGGCCGTCTTGCTCCCCAGCCGGCGCGGACTCTTCGGCGCCAGCACCGGGGCCGCGGCCGCCCTGATCACCGCGGCGGACCGGCCCGACGAGGTCAGAGCAGTGGTCTCCCGCGGCGGGCGCCCCGACCTGGCGGGCGACGCCCTTCCTCGGGTCACGGCTCCGACGCTCCTCGTCGTCGGGGGGAACGACGACGTCGTGCTCGGGTTGAACCGCGAGGCGTTCGAGACCTTGCAGTGCGAGAAGGACCTCGAGGTCGTGCCGGGGGCGACGCACCTGTTCGAGGAGCCGGGAGCGCTCGAACGAGTCGCTGAGCTGTCCGTCGCGTGGTTCACGACGCACCTCCATCCCTGATCAGTAACGTCTCCGCCTATGGGCCTCATGGACCGGCTGGCGAAGGCGAGCGACAAGTTCTACGACCGCATGCGGAGCGACCACGCTGACGCCGCGGCCGACGCCAAGCCAACCGGCAGCATCGACGACCTGAAGGGCCACAAGTACTGCGTGCTGGTCAGCTATCGGAAGAACGGCCAGGCGATGCCCTCACCGCTGTGGTTCGGGACGGCGAACGGCAAGCTCTACTTCCAGACCAGCCCCGACGGCTTCAAGGTCAAGCGCATCCGCAACAACCCCGACGTGCGCGTCGCCCCATGCACCAGCCGCGGCAAGCCCGTCGGGCCGCCATTCCTCGGCAAGGCCCGTGTCGTCGACGAGCACGAGGCCGCGGCGGCCGAGCGGGCGGTGCGCTCGAACTACGGCGTCGGCCGGAGGATCTACAGCGTGTTCAGCGGCAGCGTCGACAGCGTCTACGTGGAGGTGACACCTTCGGGGGCCTCCTGACGGAGGCCGCGCTAGTCGTCGACTGCTGCGACCGTGCGTTGAAGAACTGCCGCCGCCTTCGACGCGATCTGGGCATCGTTGTCGGCGGGAGTGATGGCGACGGTGAACGAGTCCCGCACCGTCGCACCTTGCATGCGCGCCACTTCCTCGACCCAGCGACGGGCGTTGTGCCCCCGAGCTGTGTCGGGCGCGGCGCTCACAACGACGACCCGCTTGCCGTAGAGCTCACCCGAACCAACCAGCCAGTCGAGGGCGTTCTTGAGGGCTCCCGGCATGCCCCCGGCGTATTCGGGTGTCGCGACGAGGACCGCGTCAGCCGCCGCGACTGCGGCTCGGAGCGCGTCGACGTGCTCGTTCGGCACGCGTTCGGGACTGAAATGTGGCAGCCCGTCAAGCTCGTCCCATACGTCGACGTCGACGCGCGACGGGGCCGACGCAACAGCCCGCACGAGGGCGGCATTGCTCGACTCGCGCTTGAGACTCCCGGGCACGGCCAGCAGCTTCACGTGCGATCCAACCTCCCCCCGCGGCCTGTTGTTCCGGGCGGCTGACGCCGCGAGCCGTGCAGCGTCAGCCCGCTTCACGAGCCGAGCGCGGTGCTGCTCGGCCAGGCCGGGAGTCCAGGAGGGATGCACTGGCCTCAGGTACTGCCGGCCGGGCCGAAGGGATTGCGTGACGCATGCCACGCCGAGGTCTCGACCGGACAGCAATCCCCCGACGCCGCCCGGACGTACAACTAGCAGTGTTCACCCTCGCAACCTCCGACGGCCTCTCCGACGAGTCACTCCTCGCCGGGCTCGGAGCAGGCGACCGTCGCGCCGCCACCGCGTTCGTCCGGCGCTTCGAGCGCCGGGTCTACGGGCTGGCCCTCACCGTCGTGGGTGACCCCGCGCTCGCCGAGGACGTCGCCCAGGAAGCGCTGACCCGGGCGTGGCGCCACGCCCAGGCCTACGACCCCCGCCGGGGCGCGGTGGCGACCTGGCTGCTCGCCATCACGCGCAACCTGGCCATCGACGCCATCCGCATGCGCAGGTCTGACCCTCGTTCGCCCGGCGACCTCGCCGACCTGTTGGGCGCGGGCGACGGCTCCGAGGGTGGGCCGGCCGAGGCGGCCGTGGCCAGCGACGAAGGCACCGCGGTTCGGGCCGCCCTTCAGGCGCTCCCTGCCGAGCAGCGTCGGGCATTGGTCCTGTCGGCGTTCCACGGACGCACAGCACGCGAAATCGCCGAGCTCGAACGCATCCCCCTCGGCACTGCCAAGACCCGCATCCGCGCCGGCCTGATGCGGCTGCGAGGGGCAATGGCAGCGGAGGTGACGATCTGATGACCACACTGACGTGCTCGCAGCTCGTCGACGTTGCACCCGAGCTCGCGCTCGGCACGCTGCCCGGGCGCCAGCGGGCGGCCGCCCTGGCGCACTTGGACCGGTGCGCCGATTGCCGGCTGACCGTCGAGGAACTGTCGGATGCCGCGGACGCCCTCCTCCTGGTGGCACCCGAAGTGGTGCCGCCGGCGGGATTCGCGCGGCGCACCGCCAAGAGCTTCGTCGGCCCTCGCCCGCGGCGCTGGGAAACGATCGGCCGTGTCGCGGCCATCGCGGCAGCGGTTCTCGCGGTTGCCGGCGGGTCCGTGGTCGCCCTCGACCGTCCGTCCACCCCGTCGCCGCACTCCGTCGTGCTACACGCACCGGGGGTGCGGATGACCCACTTCGTGCCGGCGCCCGGCGAGCAGGTCCACGGAGAGGTATTCACGTCTGCGGACCGCCCGGCGTGGGTGTTCATGACGGTGCAGGACAACGACAGCAGTGATGCCTACCGGTGCCAGCTCGAGGGTGCCGACGGCACGTGGGTCGATCTGGGGAGCTTCCAGCTCCACGACGGCAGCGGGAGCTGGGGGAAGGCCGTCAGCGCCGACCTTCACCAGTCGAAGGCCGTGCGGTTGATCGACGAGCACGGCGCGGTGGCGGCGACCGCCTCGTTGGCATGACCTAGACCCGGCCGCCCCAGTGCCCGGTCCGATTGGCACCTTTCGCGGTCCTTGTGAAAAGATGCACAAGGACCTGGGAGGGGCCTGTGGCCGAGGTGCTCAGCGTCGAAGGCGTCGTGAAGGACTACCGGCGCGGCGTGCAGACCGTGCGAGCCCTCGACGGCGTGTCGGTCACGGTGGACGCGGGCGAGTTCGTGGCCGTGCTGGGCCCGAGTGGCTCGGGCAAGAGCACGCTCCTCCACCTCATGGGCGCCCTTGACGCGCCCACCGCCGGATCGGTGCGCATCGGCGGCGTGGACGTGGCCGGCCTGTCCGACGACGACCTGACCGACCTCCGGCGCCATCGGTTGGGCTTCGTGTTCCAGTTCTTCAACCTGCTCCCAACCCTGTCGGCGTGGGAGAACGTTGCCGTCCCCCTGCTGCTGGATGGCCGTCGCTTGCGCAGCCTCAAGGGCGTGGCCGCGCCGTTGCTCGAGGCCCTCGGCCTCGGCCACCGCGTCGACCACCGTCCGGCCGAGCTGTCCGGCGGTGAGCTCCAGCGCGTCGCCATCGCCCGAGCGTTGATCGCGGATCCCATCGTCGTGCTGGCTGACGAGCCCACCGGCAACCTCGACTCGGAGACGGGCGCCGCCGTGCTCGACGTGCTTCGCGGCAGCTGCGCAGAGCGCGGCGCAGCAGTCGTCATGGTGACCCACGACCGGCGCGGCGCGGCCGTGGCCGACCGCAGCGTGTACCTCGTCGACGGGCGCCTGGCCGCCGCACCAGTGGCGTCCTGACGTGGACCGCGGCGGCCTCGGCCTTGCGGCGGTAAGCCTCCGCCATCTGAGAGACCGCCCGGGGCGCACCGCGCTGACGCTCGTCGGCGTCGCGGCGGGGAGCGCCCTGGTCGTCGCCATGTTCGGCGTCGTCGGTTCGTTCACATCGGGGGTCGACCGGCTCGTTGCGGTCGCAGGCAACGTCGACTTTCAGGTCACCGGACCGGGTGGCGCGCCGATTCCTGAGGACACGGCGGCCCGCGTCGCGGCCGTACCCGGGGTCGCCACCGCGGCGCCGATCCTGCGGGCGTCGGTGGTGATGGCCGGACAGCGGGTGCTCCTTCTGGGCGCCGACCAGACAACAGGGGTCATGGACATCTCGCCCGCGTGCCTGCACAACTCGGGCACCGCCGGTACCACCCAGGGTGCCCCCGTCGCCGTGGGGCCGGCACTTGCCCGCCACGTACACGGGCCGAGCACGCTCTACAACGGATCCGCGAACGTCGACGTCGCGGTGGTGGCGACCGTCACGTGCGGCCCGGTCCGCGGCATCAACAACGGCTGGTTTGTCGCCGCGCCGCTCCCGGTCGCCGAAGCGCTCGCGGGCCGTCCCGGACAACCCGACGCCGTGCTCGTCCGGGCCCAGCGCGGCGCGAACAACGCGGCGCTCGCGGCGCGAGTGCAAGCGGCCGCCGGGCCAGGCGTCGTCGTGGGTTCTCCGCGGCAAGCCGTGAGTGAGGCGCGTGACGAAGCGCAGATCTTCCAGCAGGGTTCCGTGCTCGTCGTCGTGCTGGCTCTCATCGTCGGCGGCTTTCTGGTGTTCAACTCGGTGAGCATGGCCGCCCTCGAGCGGCGGCGCGAACTGGCGACGCTCCGCGCCTTGGGTGCCCACCGAGGAACGGTCGCCCGCATCGTGTTGCTCGAGGCGCTGGCCGTGGGTGCCGTCGGCGCAGTGCTCGGAGCCGCGGTGGGCGTGGTGGCGGGCCGCGCCGCCATCGCATCGGTTCCGGCAGTCCTTGTCATGGCCGTCGGCATCCGTCCTGTCTTCACCATCGCGCCATGGCAGCTAGCGATGGGCGTCATCATCGGTACGGCCGCCACCGTGGTCGCGGCCCTCGTGCCCGCCCGCGCCGTGAGCCGCGTCCCACCCGTCGACGCCATGCGCCCCGAGGGCGTGCTCGAGGCGGGCGATGCGCCTCGCCTGCGGATTGGTGTCGCAATCACAGGAGTGGCGGTGCTCGGCCTGGGCTACCTGCTGTGTGCGGTCGGCAGCGCTTCGGTGGTCATCCTCGGGTTCTCGCTTCAGACGGCGGGGTTCATCGTCGCCACCGTCGGCGTGATGGGCCCAATCGCGTCCTCGGTCGCCGCGGTCGCGGGGCGTCTGGGAAGCGTGGGGCGCCTGGCCGGCGCCGGTCTCGAGCGGTCGCCCCGGCGGACGTGGACCACGACGATGGCGGTGGTCGTGGGCGTCGGCGTGGTCGTCACGTTCAGGGGATCCTTCGAGAACCAGCTCGACACGTTCAGCCGGACGATCGCCACGCTCGGTCGCCCCGATCTGGTGATGATGACGGCCCGGGCCGAGGACTTCCCCCCGGAAGTGACGATGTCTCCCGACTGGGCGGACCGCATTGCCCGCGTGCCCGGCGTCGCCCGGGTCCGGGCCGCGCAGGCCTTCTACGCCACTGTCGACGGTCGCCGGGTCGTCCTCGAAGGGGTTGAGGATCCTCCGACTGTCCCGCTTGTTGCCCGGCTCCCCGCCGCCGCCCGGGCCCAAGTCCTCTCCGGCCGCGCCATCGCGGTGACGCGCCCGTTCGCCCTCGCCCACGGCCTGAAGACCGGCGACACGTTCGAGCTCGCGACGACGACCGGTCCACAACGCCTACGCGTGGCGGGCGTCGTCAACGTCCTGATGCCGGTACCCGGCGGCGGTATCGCCATGGCGCTCGACCGCATGCAGCAGTGGTATGGCCGACCGGGTGCCGGATGGCTGGAGATCTACGAGCGCCCCGGCGCCGACCACGCCACCGTGCGCCGACAGGTCACCGCGGTCGCGAAGACTGCGGGGTTTCCCACGTGGGTCTACTCAGGGCCCGAGATCCTGACCGCCTCGCGGCGGTCGGTCCAGCAGAGCACCCGCATCTTTCTCGCCATGCAGTGGGTCGTGGTGGGCGCCACCGCCCTTGCCGTCCTCAACACGCTTCTGATCTCGGTCGTCGAACGGCGCCGAGAACTCGGCATCCTGCGCGCCATCGGCACCAGCCGCAAGCGCATCCGCCGCATGGTGGCCATCGAGGCCGTGGCCATCGGCACCATCGGCGGCCTGCTCGGCATCCTCTTCGGCCTGTCCAGCCACTACATCGCCATCCTGGCCTATGGACGGCTGCTCGGCTTCACCGTTCGGTATCAGTTGGTGGCCACGCCGGTTGTCGTCGCCGGTCTGTCCGCGGCGGTGATCGTCGTGTTCGCCTCCCTGGCCCCCGCATGGCGGGCGGCCCGCCTCAACGTCGTCGAAGCGATCGGCTACGAGTGAGCGATCGAGTGACATGAGCAAAGACAATCCGCTCCCCGTCGGGCGGCTGCGGCGGTCGCTGCCCCTCGCGGCCCTGACGGCGCGCACCATCGGCGGCCGGGCCGGCCACTGGCTGCGGATGCGCGGGGTCGGCCACGACGACCGCCTCGCCAAGGATCTCGCCATGCACGCCCGCCAGGCCCAGCGCTACGTCGATCTCATGGGCGGAATGAAGGGCGCCATCATGAAGCTCGGTCAGGTGCTGTCGTTCGTCGACAGCGCCGGCCTCGTTCCCGAGGCCTACCAGCAGGTGTGGCAGGACGCCCTTGCCAGCCTCCGGGCCGACGCTCCCGCGATGGAGCCGGACCTGGTTGCCGCTGTCATCGAAGAGGAGCTGGGCCTCCCACCTGACCGCGTGTTCTCCTACTTCTCACCCCGGCCGATCGCCGCCGCGTCGATCGGCCAGGTGCACACCGCTCACCTCGCGGACGGCACCGAGCTCGCCGTCAAGGTGCAGTATCCGGGCGTCGACGAGGCCATCAGATCGGACCTGGCCAACACCGAGGCCCTCGCCGTGGTCGTCAAGACGGCCCTGGCGATGCTTCCCGGCGTCGTGCCGAATTTCGACGTGCGCACCGTGGTCGCCGAGGTCGTCGAACGGGTCGGCGAGGAGCTCGACTACTACACGGAGGCCGCCAACCAGCGGGAGTTCGAGGCCATCTACCGCGACCATCCCTTCATCCACATTCCCCGCGTCTTCGATGAGCTCTCCTCGGCGCGGGTGCTGACGATGGAGATGGTGGACGGGCGCCGATGGGAGGCGGCGCTCGAGAGCCCGAAGGAGCTACGCGATAGCTGGGGCGAGGTGATCAACCGATTCGTGTGGGGCAGCATCGAGCACTACCGCCTCTCCAACGCCGACCCCCACCCCGGCAACTACCTCTTCCACGAGGACGGCACGGTCACGTTCCTCGACTTCGGGTCGGTCAAGCGTTTCACCGACGACCAGCGCCGCAAGTTCGACGCCGTCGGCGCGGCCGTGGTTGCGGGCGATGCGAACGCGTTGTACCAGGCGTACATCGACATCGGCTTCTTGCCTGCGGGCGACAACAAGCTGGACCCCGACCGCCTCCTCGCGTGGTGCGGCCTCTCGTTCGAGCCCGTCCTGGCGCCGCAGCCCTACACATACTCGAAGCGCTTCGCGGCCGACCTTGCCGCCGCCTGGTACGACCCCGCGGGCCCGTGGAGCGACGTGCCCCGCCGCTTCTCCATGCCCAAGGACCTCGTGTTCCTGAACCGGATCATCATCGGGCTCGAGTCCGTCCTCGGCGCGCTGGGGCCAACCGCCGACTGGCACGCCGTCGACGCAGAGATCCGCACCGGCGCGCCGCCCGCAACCGAGCTCGGCCGCCAAGACAAAGCGTGGCGGCTGGGCAATTGATAGTTGCTAGCCCGGCGGGGCCACGCCGAGTTGGCGGTACATCCCCAGGGCATCGAATATCTCCCACTCCTCGGCGATCTTGTTGCCCTCGAAGCGGTAGATGATCGTCGACGTGAGCCGCACCGGTTTGCCCGTCGGGCCGATGTCGCCCAGGTTCCCGGTTTGAGTGGCATGGAGTGTCGCCCGGGCGACGGCCCGGTCGCCGGCGCCGAAGATGTCGTCGATGTCGACGCGGCGGTCCGGGAAGGCCGCCGCGAACCCGGCGTTTCGCGCCATGAAGGTGGCATGGTCGACGACCTCATCGGGATTCGTCGTGTCGTGGTATCGGTAGTCGGGCGCGTGGGCCTCGTCGGCAAAGGCCACCTCGCCGTGGTTGTAGACCTCGTCGTAGAACCGTCGTACCAAGGCGACGTTGTCGTTGACGCCCACCACTAGGTCGGCAGCTTGTAGCCCGCGAAGCGCTTGCGTAGATCCTTCTTCGAGAACTTGCCGACCGACGTCTTCGGCACCTCCTCGATGAACACCACGTCGTCGGGCAGCCACCACTTGACGACGCGCGGCGTGAGGAAGTCGAGGACCTCGTCCTTGGTGAGCTCTTCGCCTTCGGCCACGACCACACACGCGAGCGGACGCTCGACCCACCGTTCGTGGGCAACGCCGATGACGGCCGCCTCGGCGATCTTGGGGTGGGCCATGAGTTCGTTCTCGAGCTCGACGGAGCTGATCCACTCGCCGCCCGACTTCACCAGGTCCTTGGTGCGGTCGACCAGGCGGATGTAGCCCTCGGGGTCGATGATGGCGACGTCGCCGGTGCGCAGCCAGCCGTCGTCGGTGAAGGACTCGCGGGAACGAGGGTCGTTGTAGTAGTCCGCGGCGATCCAGGGACCCCGCGCTTGCAGCTCACCCGAGGTCTTGCCGTCCCAGGGGGCCTCCTCGCCGCTCTCGGGGTCGACGATGCGCAGGTCGACGGCGGGCGCGCCCAGCCCCTGGCTGGCCCGCAGGTCGGCCAGCTCGTCGTCGGGCCTGTCGCGCAGCGCCGCCTTGATGTGTCCCACCGAGGCGATCGGACTGGTCTCGGTCATGCCCCAGGCCTGCGTGATCGGCAGACCGACCTTCTCGCGGAACCCCTCCGACAGCGACCGGGGCACGGCCGAGCCCCCGCAGATGATCTTGCGCAGCGACGAGAGGTCACGCCCCTCGAGCATCGGCAGCACGCCCATCCAGATGGTGGGCACGCCCGCCGCGACCGTCACCTGCTCGGACTCCATGAGGTCGGCGATCGCGCCCGGTGACAGGTCGGGCCCCGGCATGATCAGGCTGGCGCCGGCGAACGGCGCGGCGTGGCCCAGGCCCCACACGTTGGCGTGGAACATGGGGACGACAGGCAGGATGACGTCGCTCTCGGAGATACCGAGGGCGTCGGCCATGAGCACTGCCATCGAGTGCAGGAACATCGAGCGGTGGCTGTACACCACGCCCTTGGGGTTGCCCGTGGTGCCGCTCGTGTAGCACATGGCCGCGGCCTGGTTCTCGTCGTCGACGCGAAACTCGATGGGGTCGGCGTCGCCCACCAGCTGCTCGTAGTCGACGATGCGCGGGTCGTCGGGTACGTCGCCCTTCCCATCGTCCATCACCACGTACTGACGGACCGTCGTGAACTCGCCCACCAGCGGCCACAGCTGTCCGATGAGGCTGCGGTCGACGAAGATCACCTCGTCTTCGGCGTGGTTCACGATGTAGGTCAGCTGTTCGGCGAACAGCCGGATGTTCAGGGTGTGCAGCACGCGGCCACTGCACGGGGCTGCGAAGTACAGCTCGAGGTGGCGGGCCGTGTTCCAGCCGAACGTCGCCACCCGGCCGTCGGCTGAGATGCCGAGCTGGTCGAGGGCGCCGCCGAGGCGTCGTGTGCGCTCGGCCCACCGCCCGTACGTGGTGCGCTCCTTCCCGGTCGCGGTCGCCGTGACGATCTCGCGGCCGGGGAACATGCGCTCGGCCCGATGGAAGATGTGCGGCAGGGCGAGCGGGTAGTCCTGCATCAATCCGCGCACTGCGGTCCCCCTTGCATGGCGTGCCGCAACACGGTACTCACGCGACGAACGGGGCCGCCCCGGCGGCGGGTACATTCGGCCGAGTGAAGCCGTTGGGGACGCCGATCGAGGTCCCTCGGGTGACGATGGCCCGTGCCGCCGCCGCCATGTTCGCGGCCGGCGGCGCGCTGGCGCTGCTCACCCTGGCGGTCCCCCACTGGCACCTGGCCCACCCGACCGCGGCCGCGCTTCTCGCGGTTCCCGCCCTTCCTCTCGCGGGGTTGCTCTACCTGTTCGCCGACCGAGTCCCCGAGGGATCGATCCACGTGATCCTCGTGGTGGCGACGGTGATGATGTCGGTCGGCACCGTGCTCCTCGGCAACGGGGCGGGCATGGCGGCGGGCGGCGTTTACTACACGTGGATCTCGATCCTCGCCTTCTACTTCCTGGCCCGCCGGGTCGCCCTCGGCCACCTGGCGTTCATGGCCGCTGCCTATGCCGTCGCCCTGTGGGTCGTGCACGCTCGGGGCGGGCCCGGCCAGTGGGTGGTGACCATGGGGACGGCCCTCGTGGGGGGCCTCGTCGTCGGCCACCTGGTCGGCCTGCTCCGCCAGCAGGCGGCGACCGACGTGCTCACTGGGCTGGCCAATCGCCGCAGCTGGGAGGACACCCTCGAGCGCGAGCTGTCCAGAGCGTGGCGCCAGCACCTCCCCGTCGCCGTGGCCGTCATCGACCTCGACGACTTCAAGGGCCTCAACGATCGCGCCGGCCACCAAGCCGGTGACCGGCTGCTGAAGGAGGTGAGCGCCGCCTGGGGCGACGTCATTCGCGACGAGGACGTCCTGGCCCGTCCGGGCGGCGACGAGTTCGGCCTCGTGTTCCCCAACTGCGGCCAGGACCAGGCCCTCCAGATCCTCGACCGCCTGCGGGTGCGGACGCCCGAGCTCCCGTTCTCGGCCGGGCTGGCGTCCTGGGACGGCTCCGAGCAGGCCAGCGCGCTGATGGAGCGGGCCGACATCGCCCTGTACCGAGCCAAGAACCGGGGTGGCAACGACACCGTCGTCGCCGGTGCGTCAGGAGCCCCCGGGGCCCCCGGCGCCCCCGGCGCCCCCGGCGCCTCGAACTAGCGGCTAGCCCCAGTCCTCGTCGGCCTGGCGGATCCGGGAAGCCAGCCCCCGCATGATCTTCAGCGAAATGGCAGGGACGTCGTCGAGCACGCGGCCGAAGTCCTTGGCCGTGATCACCACCAGCCTGGTGGGCAGCTCAGCGGTCACCGTGGCGGTCCGGGGCCCCTCGTCGAGCAGGGAGAGCTCGCCGAAGAACGAACCCGCCGGGATCGAGCCGACCTTGCGACCCTTGATCGACGCCTGGGCCATCCCCTCGGCGACCACGTAGAACTCGTCGCCCGGCTCGCCTTCCTTGGTGAGCACGGTGCCCGAGGGCACCCGTCGCTCGTCGGCGACGGCCGCCAGCCGGCCGACCTCCTTCTTGTTGAGGGCCGAGAACATCGACACCTTCTCGAGGAGCTCTTCCCGCTCTTTCCGGCTGCCTGCCACGTCGCCTCCCGCGTCCGTCCGCACTTCTACCCGACGATGAGCGTATGTAGCCAGCGCCGTGGGGTAAAACGGTGGGGTGCCGGCGGCGGGCCTCATCGAGGCGACGGAGGAAACAGCGGATCCGTCCTCCGCGGACATCCTGCCCGCCAAGGCGGGGCCCCGGTACCACCTGGCGATGTACGTGGCCTTGGCGGTGGCCGGTCTCACGGTGCTCGGCGTCGCCGCCGCGGTGGCGTGGAGCCGCCACACTGAGAACCGCACGCCGACGCCGGCCGTCGCCGCCCTCCCGCTGCTCACCGTCGACCCTCCCTCCGGTGCCACCGGCATCCGCCCCGACACCAAAGTCACCGTCGTGGCCAACCGGGGCCGGCTCACGACGGTGCACCTGATCGACAGTGGCGGCAACGAGGTCGCCGGCACGCTGGCCCCGCTCGGTCGGTCGTGGACGTCGACCGCCACCCTCTACCTGGCCCGGGGCTACAAGGTCACGGCTGAGATCGCGGGCGTCAAGAACACCAAGACCAACCGCCCCGTCGTCCGCACGTCCGAATTCTCCACCATCCGCCCCGCGAGCCTGCTCGGGCCCCAGATCTCGCCCGGCGACCACCAGACCGTCGGCGTCGGCCAGCCGATCATCGTCCGCTTCAACTCGCCCGTCGCCAACCGCAGCGCCATCACCGCCCTGCTCACGGTCTCGATGTCCAAGCCGGTTGACGGGGCGTGGCACTGGTTCGGGCCGAAGGAGGTCCACTACCGGCCCAAGGACTACTGGCCCGCCGGTGAGCAGATCTCGGTGGTGGCCAAGCTCACCAACGTCGAGGCCGGCAACAACATCTGGGGCGAGATCGACCGCTCGGTGAACTTCACCATTGGCGACGCCCATGTCAGCACCGTCGACACCGACGCGCACACGATGACGGTCACAACCAACGGGGCGGTCGTTCGCACCCTGCCGCAGAGCTCGGGTCGTGAGAAATACCCGACGATGAGCGGCGTGCACGTGGTGCTCGACAAGGCGCAGCACGTCGTCATGGACTCCTCGACGGTCGGCATTCCCGTCAACTCGCCCGACGGCTACAAGGAAGACGTGTTCTGGAACGTCGCCATCACCGACGGCGGCGAATACGTGCACGCCGCTCCGTGGTCGGTGGGCGCCCAGGGCAGCCGCAACGTCTCCCACGGCTGCGTCAACCTCAGCCCGTCCGACGCCACCTGGTTCTACAACTTCAGCCGGCCCGGCGACATCGTCACCGTGGTCGGCTCCTCCCGCGGCCCGTCCTCGTCCGACCCCGGCACCATGGACTGGAACATCCCGTGGGAGCAGTGGGTGCAGCCGGTCACGTAGTCACGCCCGCTTACGGCGCGGCTTCTTCAGCTTCTTCAGCTTTACCTCGTAGGCGCAGGAGTGGGCCCCGGCGATCATGTGCTGGATCCGCTCGATGCTCGCCTCGGGGAGGGCTTCGCGGAGGAAGCCGATTTCACTCGAGCAGGCTTGGCCGTAGCGGCGGGCGACGCCGAGGATGGCGCAGTTGTGCTCGGTGATGAGGAAGCCTTGGCCGTCCGGTGTCGACTGAAAGTCGGCCAGGTAGCCGTCCTCGTCGAGGATGCGCGCCAGCTCCTCGACCTTGTGGGGGAAGTCCTTGCCCTTGAGGCGGTCGCGGGCGTCGTCGACCCGGCGCGTGCGCCGGCGTTCGAAGAGGCGCTCGACGAGCTCGGGGTCGGCGTCGGACGCGTAGCCGAGGAGTTCGTTGGTGAGGTCGCTGTACGCCCGTGGAAAGAGCGCGTCGGCCGCGGGCGTGAGGTGATAGCAGTGCCTTGGTCGGCCGGGCCCGTCGCGGACCTGGCGGTGGGCGACCAGGCCGTCGGATGCGAGCGCCACCAGATGCTGGCGCACGCCGCTCGTGGTGAGGCCCAGTTGCTCGGCCAGGTCGTCGGCGGTGAGCTCGCCCCGCTTCTTCAGCGACTCGAGGATCTGGCGCCGGGTGGGCGCCAGCGTCGACAACGTGGGAGCAGCCAGCTCCTCCATGACCGGCAACATTAGGGAACCACCAAGTGGAGGTCGCCGAACTCGTGCCACCGGTAGCCCGCTTCGATCGCCGACGCGTACGAGACTTCGAGCAGCGGGCGTCCGGCCACGCTCTCAACGAGGGCCAGATGCGACGCCCGGGGCTCGTGCCATCCAGTGAGGAGGCCGTCGACGACGCGCACGCCGCGCTCGGGCGTCACGACCAGCTCGGTCCAACCCTTACCGGGATGTGCTGTGTGTGCTTCGTCGGCCACGGTCTCGAGGGCCCGCACCACCGTCGTGCCAACGGCGATCACGTTGTGGCCCTGCCGGTGGGTGTGGTTGACGAGGGCCGCGGTGCTGGCGGGCACTTTGTACGGCTCGGGGTACGGCGCCTCGTCGGCCTCGGGTGACGACACGCCCGTGTGCAGGACGAGCGGGGCCACGGTGACGCCCCGCGTCATGAGCGCGGTGAAGACCTCGGGGGTGAACGCCCGCCCGGCGCTGGGCATCTCGGCGCTCCCCGGGTCAGTGCCGTAGGTCGTCTGGTACGCCGACAGCGGCCACGGGTCGGCGACATGGGAGTAGCGGATCGGGTGACCCTCGGCTTTGAGGTACGCGATCAGGTCGTTGTCGTTGTCGTTGTCGGCTAGGTCGACGTTGGCAACCCACAAGCGGTTACCGCCCGACCAGCGCGCAAGGAGCTCGACCTCGGCGCCACGCGGAAGCTGGACGTGATCGCCGGGCCTGCCCCCGGAGTACGGGATGCTCGCGGCACCCTGGGGTTCACGCAGTTCGACCAACCACAGGCCAGCCGGCAAGGAGGTCGAGAAGTGGATTTCCAATCCGTCGAGGGTCGCAACCGCAGCGGGAAGAGTCGCGGAGATATTGACCACGACCAGGTCGCCGGGGTCGAGGAACTCGGGCAGCTGCGCGAACCGGGCGTGGGAGAGGTGCAGGTCGCGGCGTCGGGCCACGAGAAGCCGGACGTCGTCACGGCCGCGGCCCCGGACTTCCGCGGGCTCGGTGGCCTCGAGCGCCGGCGGCAGCTCGAAGTCGAGGCTGTCGACTCTGGGACGCTCGGCGACGAGGGTCATGCCGGCACCAGCAGATTCGCTGCTTGGTAGCGCCCGCTCGGCGGATCGCGGTCGATCAGCTCGAGCAGCGCGGGCACCACAGCCTCGGGCGCCTGGCGGTCAGAGATGTCCTCGCCCGGGAACGCCTCCTGGTGCATCCGGGTGTTCATGTCGCCCGGGTCGACCCACCACACGCGCACGGCCGGCTCCTCGGCGGCGAGCACCCGGCTCCACTGCTCGAAGGCGGCCTTCGACGACCCATAGCCGCCCCAGCCCTCGTAGCCCTCGACGGCCGCGTCGGAAGTGACATTGATGAGGTGACCGGCGCTGGCGCGTAGAAGAGGCAGCGCCAGCTGGGTCAGCCGTAGCGGGCCGAAGACATTGACGTCGTATACCGCTCGCAGGACGTCGGGGTCGTAGTCCGCCAGCCGCGGCTGGGGACTCGGACCGAGGAGGCTGGCGTTGTTCACCAGCAGGTCGAGCCGACC
>DASZJL010000207.1:0-15865 GCA_035948135.1 Acidimicrobiales bacterium
GCGGTCACTTGCAGCCGACGAGTCCGGCGCCTTCCTCGGCGGTAACTACGACAAGCTCGACTTCCACGGCCCGACGCCGACGGTCCACGTTGTTGGGGTCATCCGCACGTGGCTCGACCTGAAGCACGCCAGCTTCGCCAGCAACTACTTCTTTGCCACGCCCGCGTTCTACGAGGCCTACAAGGACCAGATCTTCCGGTACACGGAGCCGGAGCTCGGGGTCGTGCTGGACCATCCGGCTGATGCGGCGCGGTTCGTCGCCTCAGCGCGTGCGATGGTGGAGCAGCAGTACCCCGGCTCAGCCCAGCTGTTCAACGCCAGCCCTACCAAACCGGGGCTGACGTCGATCCGCGACGCGACGCGCGTGCAGGCGCTCTCTCTCGGGCTCGTGGCAATCGCCGCGGCCATCGCCGGCCTCGTCGCGATCGCCCTGATGGTGGCCCGCTCTGTCTCGGCGTCGTCGTCGGACTTTCCGGCGTTAAGGGCGATGGGATTCACGCGCCCGGGACGGGCCGGACTCGTCGCGACGACCATGTTGCCGGGCGCGGTGGCCGGCACGCTGCTCGCGCTGCTCGGCGCGACCCTGGCCTCGCCGCTCTTCCCGACGGCTGTGGCCCGGCAAACGGCGCCCCCGCCCGCCATTCGGTTCGATGCCGTCGCTCTGCTTCTCGGTGCTGCTGTCCTTCTTGCCGTTGTGCTCGGTAGTGCCGCCGCGGGGGCCTATCGCTGGCGCCCTGTTCCGGTCGTCCAAACCGGCTTGTACGTCGGTCCGCTGGACAGGGTCGCCACCGTGCTCCCACCCTCGCCTCGGGTCGGCGTCCGCTGGGCCCTGCCGCGCCGGGACGCCCTGGCCGGTCGGGGCGGGACCGCCATCGTCGGCGCGATCGTCGGCGTGTGCGCCCTCGCCGCGGCGCTGACCTACGCCGCGGGTCTCAACCATCTGGTCACGACCCCGGCTGCGTACGGTTGGACGTTCGACGTCGACAACGGTGGTGGGACCGATGTGAACGCCACCATGAAGATGCGCGACACGCTGCTGCAGTATCCGGGTGTCGGCGACGTCGGCCTGGCGCGCATCTGCGGCTCCGCCCACATCGGCTCGGCCACCGCCGACGTCTACGGTTTCGAGTCGGTCCGGGGACCCTTTGGGCCGACAGTGCTGAGCGGCCGGGAGCCGGTCGCGGAGGACGAGATCCTCCTGGCGACCAAAACAGCCCGCCAGATCCACAAGGGCGTGGGGTCGAGCGTGCAGTTGTTGCTCGGTCCCGGCGCACCACCGGCGACCCTGCGGGTCGTCGGCATCGGCCTGCTTCCGAGCATCGAGAGCGACCAGCTGGCGCAGGGCGCAGCCATGACGCGAGCCGGGCTCGAGGGCATCCCGGGCGACAACGCGGACCTCCAGAAAGTCTTCAACGACAACACCCACGTCGACGCGCTCGTCCGACTCGCGCCCGGCGTCAACCACAAGCGCACGCTGGCTCGGCTGCAACAGGACGGCCTCGTGAGCTACCTGGCAACGCCGCCCGGCGACGTCCGGAACCTCGATCTGGTGCGGTCGTACCCGCTCTGGCTGGCAGGTTTCCTCGCCGCCGTCGGCCTCTTCACGGTGGTGAACGCGCTGGTGGTATCGGCCCGCCGTCGCTCGCAGCAGGTCGGGATCCTTCGCGCCCTCGGGTTGACTCGTAGCCAGATCGTCGGCGCCGTGTCCAGCCAAGGCGCGGCCATGTGCCTGATCGGCGCGCTTGTCGGGATCCCGTTGGGCATCGCGCTGGGCCGGTGGACGTGGGCCGCCAGCGCCCGTCAGTTGGGCGTGAGTGAGGCCATGGGCGCGCCGCTCGCGGTGCTCTTCGTCGTCATCGCCGCGGGGCTCGGCTTGTTGCTCCTTCTCGGAGCGACCGCCGGATTCTTCGCGGCCCGCGCCACGCCGGCTCGCGCGTTGCGCACGCCCTGAGCGCCGTCCCTACGATGACGGCGTGGCGGGAGGGCAACGGCCTCGGGTCGTCGTGATCGGTGCCGGCTTCGGAGGCATCGGCGCCGGCAACCGCCTGGCCGACCTCCCCGTCGACACGACGATCGTCGACCAGCGGAACCATCACGTGTTCCAGCCGTTGCTCTACCAGGTGGCGACCGCAGGGCTGAGCCCTGCGGACATCGCCCTCCCGGTACGGGGGATCTACCAGGACGACGAGAACGTCGACTTCCGGTGGGCGACGGTCGAGAAGATCGACTTCACCCAGCGCCTGGTCCACGTCGACGCCGGCGCGCCGCTGCCCTACGACTACTTGATCATCGCCGGCGGCTCAGAGACGCGTTGGTTCGGGATCCCCGGCGTCGAGGAACACGCGCTCCCCATGAAGACCCTCGAGGACGCCACCGACCTCCGGGGCCACGTCCTGGTGCAGTTCGAGCGGGCGGCGGTCGAGCCGCAGATGGTCGACGAGGGCGCGCTCACCTTCGTCATCGTCGGCGGGGGCCCGACGGGAGTCGAACTGGCCGGCGCCTTCGTCGAGCTGTTCGAGGTGTTGGCCCGCGACTTCCACCACCTCGACGTCGGCCAGGCGCGGGTCGTTCTCGTCGAGGCCACCGATCATCTCCTCACTGGGTTCACGCCGAAGTCGCAGCAGTCGGCGCTCGACACCCTGCGTTCGCGCGGTGTCGAGGTGCGGCTGAACCAGGCAGTCGACCGCGTGGGGCCCGGTCGCGTGCACTTCAAGGACGGCGAGGTGCTCGCCACCAACAGCCTCGTCTGGGCCGCGGGCATCGAGCCTGCCCCGCTCGCGGAGGCGACAGGGCTCGAGCGCGGGAAAGGCGGGCGCATCGTCGTGCGCCGCGACCTGCGACCGCCTGGCCACGACAACGTCTTCGTCATCGGCGACCTGGCGGGCGCCGTCAACCACAAGGGGGAGCCGTACCTGCAGATGGCCTCGGTCGCTCTGCAGCAGGGGCATTTCGCCGGCCGCCAGATCGGCCGCCTCGTGCGGGGCCGGCGGCCGTGGAAGTTTCGCTACCTCAACTACGGCGAGATGGCGACCATCGGGCGCAACTCGGCCGTCGCCGAGCTCGTGTTCCACATTCACCTCCGGGGAGTCCTCGGCTGGTGGGCGTGGCTGCTCGTTCACCTGGTGCGACTCGCGGGGTTCCGCAACCGTCTCAGCGTGTTCTTCAACTGGGCGTGGAGCTATGTCACCTACGACCGGGGGGCGCGCATCATCGTGCACCCTGAGGACCAAGCGTCACATCCAGCGCCAGCGTCAGACAGCGGCACGCGCCCCCGGCCTTGAGGAACTCGTCGACGGCGCAGACGACGACGTCGAAGCCCCACGCCTCGAGCTGACGTCCGACGGCGGGCGGGCACGACGGCATGACGACGGTCGTGTCGACGACGACGGAGTTGGCGCAGAACGCGAGCGCCTCGTCGAGGTCCAGGACGAGGAGCTCCGGCACGAGCGCCTCGACGACTCGCCGTCCGTAGCTGTCCCACCCGTCGGGCGCCACCATGGCGCGGCGCTCGTCGAGGGGGCAGAAGGTCAGGTCGAGGTGGTAGAGCCGCTCGTCGGCCAGCTCCACGGACCGCACGGCCGCGCCCGTCAGCCGCGAGAGGTAGGCGTGCGACGCCGCGTCGGAGCGGAAGCGGTAGCCCGACAGGAGCACGCTGCCGAACGGGAGGGCATCGCCGGCGCCTTCGTGGTGGACGTGGTCGGGCAGCCAGTCGACGGTGAACCCGTGCGCCTCGAACCAGGCCACGTCGTGGGGCACCTCGCCCTGGCGCTCGGGGTGCATGAAGCGGCTGGGCACGAACTGGTGGCCGTTCACGACCCCCGCGTTGGCCGTGAACACGATGTCGGGGAGGTCGAGCGCAGGCTCGAGGACCTCGATCTCGGCGCCTGCCTGCTCGAGCGTGGCCTTCAGGTCGTGCCATTGCTGCCGGGCTCGCTCGGCGTCCACTCGAACCTCGCGGTGCATCCACGGGTTGATCTCGTAGAGCACCCCGAAGTGCTCCGGCGGGCACATCAGGTAGCGGTGCCCCCAGCTGAGTGTCACCGGTTAGATGCAGAGATGCTCGGCGAGGAGACCGAGGAAGAGGCCGGCGTCGGTGACGATGCCGAGAGCCTGGTGGCTGCCGCGGTCGGCGAGCTTGGTGACGACGGCCTGGTTGATGTCGACGCAGAACGTCTCGACGCCGGCGGGCAACAGGTTGCCTGTGGCGATGGCGTGGAGCGTGGTAGCGAGCATCAGGGCGACGCTGATGCCCGGGACCAGGGCGCGCATGGCGTCAGCCGCCTCGACCACGTCGGTGTAGACGTCAGGGAGGGGACCGTCGTCGCGCACGGACCCGCCGAGCACGAACGGGACGTCGTTCTCCACGCACTCGTACATGACGCCGCCGGTCAGATAGCCGTCTTCCACCGCCGCCGCGATCGAGCCGCGGCGGCGGATCTCGTTGATCACACGGAGGTGATTGGCGTGGCTGTGCTCGACCGCGTGGCCTTCCTGCAGCAGGACGCCGAGCGACGTGCCCAACACGTTCGACTCCATGTCGTGGGTCGCGAAGCCGTTGCCCGCGAACAGCACGTCGACCCAACCGTGCCGGACCAGACGAGCCATGTCGGGCCCGGCGCCGGTGTGGATCACGGCCGGGCCGCACACGGCGAGGATCTTGCCGCCGCCGGCCTTGCGGGCCTTGATGCGGTCGGCCACCTCGGCCACCAGCAGCTCCTTGGGCTTCTCCGAGGACACCTCCGATGCCATGAACTCGAAGGGATTGGCGCCGCGCGGGCGCTCCAGCGGTTGGACCCGCACCCCGTCGAGGCCGACCACCACCTGGTCGCCGGCTCGCACACGGTGCATCGGCGCGGTCGTCACGCGGCCGCCGTCTCGGACCACGATGGAGCAATCCATCTCCGGGTTATCCACGTCGACCCAGTGACCGTCGAGCCGAACCTGGGTCCGGAGGTTGGTGGTCGAGTAGAAGCCCTCGGGAAGCACGCCGTCGCGCTCGCACGCTTCGAGGATGGCGTCGGCGTCCTCCACCTTGTTGGCACCGTGGAGCTGCAGCTCGGCGAGGAGCGTGGCCAACACGTCCTCGTCGTCGGCCTCGATCTCGATGCGCGCCCGGCTCGTGTCGGTGCTCGCCCGCCCGATCTCGACGTCGACCATCCGGTACTCGGCGCCGGCGTCGACGATCGCGTCGAGGACCTTGGCGAGAATGAGCGAGTCGATGATGTGGCCCTCGACCTCGACGACCTCGCTGGCCATCAGGTCGGCTCAGGCTCGAGCTCGGACACCGGCACCTCGTCGGCCCCCACCGTGGGCTCCTCTTTGAGCGCTCCTCTGCGGTGGTCGTAGAGGTCGCGGATGATGACCTGAATGACGCCCGCCGCCGGGATGGCGAGGAGGGCGCCCACCAGTCCGAAGAGCTCGACGCCGGCCAACGCCGCGACCAGCACGAACAGCTGGTTGAGCTTCACGGTCTTGTTCATGACCACGGGCTGGATCACGTGGTTCTCGAACTGCTGGTACAGGATGAAGACGATCGTCATACCGACGCCTGCGGTGATCGAGTGCAGGAAGGCGACGGCAACGGTGGGGATGGCGCCGAGCGTGGCGCCGACGAGCGGGATCAGGTCGGCGAACCCGACCCACAGGGCGAGCACCCCCGCGAACGGAACGCCGAAGCCGATCAGGCTGCCGAACGTCACCGCTCCGGCGATGAAGCTGATGGCCAGGTTCCCGAACACATAGCCGGTGATGGCGCGCCCACAATCACGTCCCACGGCGCGGACCCGGTCGCGGTTCGGCGGCGACAACATCCCGGTGGCGCCCGCGAGCATGTCCGGCCCGTACAGGATCATCATGAACGCCAGCACCGCGACCGTGAGCAGGAGGGCCACCGCGACGGCGACGCCCCGGACGACGCTGACGGCGCCCGTGCCGACGCGCGTGAGACCTTGCTGGATCTTGGACTTGTTCTTGTCGACCCACTGGTCGACCTTGTAGCGCTTGACCAGCCGTCCGATGGTGCCCTTGCCGGCGCGGGCGTCGGAGACGTAGGTGGGGAAGTCGTCGGAGAACTGCGTCACCTCGTTCACCAAGGGGCGGATGAACAGATAGAGCATCCCGACGAGAGCGACGAGCAACAGGATGTAGACGACGAGCGTCGACAGGGCCCGCCGCAAGTGCAGCCGACGCTGGACCCAGTTGACCGGCGGCGTGAGCACGGTGGCGAAGAAGGCGGCGATCAGCAGCAGTGCTTCGATGCGGGCCAGCGTGGTGATGAGGTAGAGGCCGACCAGCGTCACCAGCACCATGCCGATGGTGACGGCGATGGTGCGTACCGGGACCGGGTTCGGCTGCTCGAGCACGGGTCAGATGGTACGGCTGGGCGCTTGGGCCGTTGCACTATGGTCGCCGCTGCCATGGGCCAGCCCATCACCGTCATCGAGAAGCGCGGAGAGCGCAACGACATCGTGCGCTTCGAGCTCAACCGCAGCCTGACCGGCATGGGGCACGAGCGCTACCGCGCCGACCAGGAGATCCAGGGCAACCGGCCGCCCGACGAATTGGCCCGCCTACTGTTCGCCCACGGCGGTGTGGAAGCGGTACACGTCTACTCCAACGTCGTCACCGTCGACCTGGCGCCGGGCGCGAAGAGCGACGGCCTGGCCGACATCGTGCACAGTCTTTTCGTGCACTACGACCACGATGAAGCGGCGCCCGAGCCGGCCCCCGAACCGACGGCCGAGGCGGCCGACGGCGCTCCGACGAGCGAAGGCGTGACGGAGGCCTCCGAGTAGGGGACCATAGGGGTCGTGGTCAGCGACCCATGGGCTGCCGTCCTCGAGCGAATCGACGACGCGGCCAAGCTCACCGGCGTTGATCCCGACGTCCATCGTTTGCTGCGCACACCCCGTCGCGTGCTCGAGGTCGCAGTGCCGGTCCGCATGGACGACGGGCGCGTTGAGGTGTTCACCGGCTGGCGCGTCCACCATGACACGACGCGCGGGCCGGCTAAGGGCGGCATCCGCTTCCATCCCGACTTGAGCGTCCAGGAGGTCTGCGCGCTGGCGGCGGACATGACCTTCAAGACCGCGGTCGTGAAAATTCCCTTCGGCGGCGCCAAGGGCGGCGTGCGCTGTGATCCGCGCCGCCTCTCGCTGGGCGAGCTGGAGCGCGTGACCCGCCGCTACACACTCGAGATCCTCCCGCTCCTCGGCCCCGACAAGGACATCCCGGCGCCGGACGTGAATACCGACGGTCGAGTCATGGCGTGGCTCATGGACACCCTGGCGATGGCGCGGGGTGGGGACGCACCGGGCAGCGTCACCGGCAAGCCCCTTTCTCTGGGCGGTACACCCGCGCACGCGGGAGCCACCGCCAGCGGGGTTCTGACGTGCGTGCGCGCCGCCTTTGCTGCTCTGGACGTGCCGTTGCCCGGCAGCCGTGCCGTCGTGCAAGGGTTCGGCAAGGTCGGGGGCACCCTCGCCTTCCTCCTGGCGTCGGCGGGCATGCGCGTCATCGCCGTCAGTGACGTCGGCGGCGCCGTGCACAACGCCGGCGGCCTCGATGCCATCGACCTGTCCGACCACGTGTCGGCCACAGGTTCGGTCGTCGGCTTCACCGGTGGCGAGGCGATCGAGGAAGCGGACATGTGGGGACTCGAGTGCGAACTGGTCGTCCCCGCCGCTCTGTCGTGTGTCATCACCGAGGAGGTGGCGGCCCGCCTCAACACGAAAGTGATGGTGGAGGCGGCCAACGGGCCGACTATGCCTGACGCCGATCCCGTGCTGGAGCGTCGAGGGATCGTCGTCGTGCCCGACATCCTCGCCAACGCAGGCGGCGTAACTGCGTCGTACTTCGAGTGGGCCCAGAGCAGGCAGGGCTATGCGTGGGACGAAGAGACCGTCGCCACCCGACTGCGGAAGTCGATGGACGAGGCGTTCACCACCGTGTGGGCCAGGGCCGACACGCTGTCGGTGTCGCTCCGCCGGGGTGCCTTCGCGCTGGCGCTCGACCGGCTGGCCGAGGCGATCGAGGCCCGGGGGCTGTTCCCCTAGTCCGCCGCTCACCGCCTACGGCGGCTTGAGCGGTCGGCGCTGTGGCGTATCGAACGTGCGTTCGATACAATCGACAGGTGGCACTTTCGCAGCGGGCGGTTGCGGAGGAGAGGCCGGGAGCTGAGTTTCCCGAGCTGAAGAACCTGGTCCGGCCGGTTTCGCTGGCTCGCGAGCGCACGCTGCCGGTGCTGCCGGCGTTGGCCGACCTGCTGCCCGAAGGGGGCTTGCGGCGGGGGTCGACGGTGGCCGTCTCCGGGTCGACTTCGTTGGCCCTTGCCCTGCTGGCGGGGCCGTCACAGGCGGGATCGTGGTGCGCGGCGGTCGGGTTGCCGTCGCTCGGGCTGGTGGCGGCCGCCGAGGTGGGCGTCGCCCTCGAGCGCTTCCCGCTCGTGGCCCGGCCGGGCGACGACTGGCCGGCGGTCGTGGCCGCCCTCGTCGACGCCGTCGACGTGGTGCTCGTCGGCCTACCCCGCCACGTCCGCAGCGGCGACGCCCGGCGCCTCGTCGCCAGGGCGCGCGACCGAGGTGCGGTGCTGGTCACCACGGGTGGGTCGAAGGCGTTGGCGGCCGATGTCCGTCTCTCAGTTGTCGCGTCGGCATGGGAAGGTCTGGGCGAGGGCCACGGCCTGTTGCGCGCCCGCCGCATGGACGTCGTCGCCAGCGGCCGAGGCGCGGCGGCGCGCGAACGCCGGATGTCCTTGTGGCTGCCCGCCGCGAGTGGTGGTGTCGAGGTGTTTGCGCGTTGCGGTGATGCCTTGAACCCGCCGGTCAATATCGCCGCCGATCGCGCAAACACACTGCAGTTGAAGTGACACGGTGAGATGACCCGCACCCTTGTCCTGTGGTGTCCGGACTGGCCGGTGACGGCGGCGGGGTTCTCGGCTGACGAGCCGGTGGCCGTGCTGTTCGCCAACCGGGTCGTTGCGTGTTCGGCCGCGGCCCGGGACGGGGGAGTGCGACGAGAGTTGCGCCGGCGCCAGGCCGAGGCCCGCTGCCCGGGCTTGCAACTGGTCGCCCACGACCCCGACGGCGAGGCCCGGGCCTTCGAGCCGGTCGTGGCCGCGGTCGAGGCGTTCTGCCCGCGGGTCGAGATCGTCCGTCCCGGCGTCTGCGCGGTGGCGACGCGCGGACCGTCGCGGTACTTCGGGGGCGACGAGGCGCTCGTGGCTCGGGTGACCGAAGCTGTCGCCGATGTCGGTGGACAGGCGGGCATCGCCGACGGCCCCTTCGCGGCCGAGTTGGCGGCCCGCACCGGGCGGGTCATCGCCCCCGGTCAGACGCCTTCCTTTCTCTCCTCGTTCTCGGTCGACGTGCTGGAACGCCCGGATCTGTCCGACCTCCTGCACCGGTTGGGCATTCGCTCGTTGGGCGCCTTCGCGGCCTTGCCGCCGACGTCCGTGCTGGCCCGCTTCGGCGCCGACGGCCTCCAGGCCCATCGCTTGGCGCGTGGCGAAGACGAACGGCCGCTGGCGGCGCGCATCCCTCCCCCCGAGCTCGATGTCAGCGCCGAGCTCGACCCGCCGGCCGAACGGGTGGAGACCGCCGTCTTCGCGGCCCGGGGGCTCGCCCACCAGCTGTGCGACGAGTTGTCGGTGCGCGGCCTCGCCCTCAGTTGCCTGCGCGTCGAGGCCGAGACTGAGCATGGCGAGACCCTCGTCCGCCGCTGGCGACTCGAGGGGGCGACGCCCCTCGCCCTGGCCGAGCGCGTGCGGTGGCAACTCGACGGCTGGCTAGCGCGCGCGAACGGACCCACCGCCGGTCTCACCCTCTTACGTCTCGCCCCCGAAGAAGTCCTCCCCGACGAGGGTCGCCAGCTCGGCTTCTGGGGCGGCGACCGCGCCCTCGACGACCGCGCCGCCCGCGCCCTCCTCCATGTCCAAGGCCTCCTCGGTCCCGAAGCCGTCACCACCGCCGTCCCCAACGGCGGCCGCGGCCCCGCCGAACAGGTGCAGCTGGTGCCGTGGGGCGACGCCCCTCCCACCTCCATCAGCCTTCTTTGCGGATCTTCGACGGCTATGCCGTCACAAATCCGCAAAGAACGGGAAGTGTGGCCTGGCCGAGTCCCAGCCCCTTCCCCAGCCGTGGTTCACGTCAACCCGATGCGGGCCGAAGTTGTCGATAGACAAGGGCAACCAGTCGCCGTCAGCGGCCGGGGGAGCGCCTCAGCGGAGCCGGCCAAAGTCTCCGTCGACGGAGGGCCGTGGGCCGACGTCGTGGCGTGGGCCGGGCCCTGGCCGGTCGACGAGCGCTGGTGGGATCCAGGCGCCCACCGGCGGCGAGCGCGCTGGCAGGTGGTGACCGCCGACGGCACCGCCCACCTTCTTGCGGTCGAAGGTGGGCGGTGGTCGGTGGAAGCGTCCTACGACTGAGTTACTGCTGGCGTCGACCGGGAGCCACCAGGGGGCGCTTCCGGCGGTCACCGTTGCTCTCCGCTTCCACGGTGGCCAGCTCGGCCTCGAGGTCGGCGTCGCGCATGCTCTCGAAGCCGATGTGGGGGATGAGCGGGTCGAGCCACTTGGGCAGCCACCAGTTGGCGTTGCCGAGGATCTCCATGGTCGACGGCACGATCACCATCCGGACGAGGGTGGCGTCGATGAAGATGGCGCTGGCCAAGCCGAGACCGATCTGCTTGATCGCCAACTCGTCACCCAGCACGAAGGCCAGGAACACGCAGATCATGATCGCCGCCGCGGCGGTTATCACCCGGGCGGTGGCCGCCAAACCGTCGGCGACGGCAAGGTCGTTCTTGCCCGTGCGCAGGTACTCCTCGCGGATCCTCGACAGCAGGAAGACCTCGTAGTCCATCGACAGCCCGAAGAGGATGGCGAACATCATCATCGGGATGAAGTTGGTGATCGGCCCTGTGTGGTGGATGCCGAAGAGCTGCTTGCCCCAGCCCCACTGGGTGACCATCACCAGCACGCCGTAGGCGGCGGCGATCGACAGCAGGTTCATGATCGCGGCCTTGAGGGCGACGAGGACAGAGCGGAACACGCCCATCAGAAGCAGGAACGACAGCAGCACCACGACGCCGATGAAGATCGGCAGCCGGGACGAGGTGGCGCGGTCCTGGTCGAGGAAGATGGCGGTGATGCCACCCACGTGCGCCTTCACCCCAGTGCCGTTCGTTACCGCCGGCACGTAGTCATTGCGCATGCGCTTGACCAGCGCCTTGGTGGCGTCGGCCTGCGAGCCCGACTTGGGTGTGAGGTTGATCAGTGCCGTATCGCCCGCGGGGTTGAGGATGACCGGGCTCACCGTCTGGGGGATGACGTCGGGATCGGCCGCAAGACGCGTCCGCAGCGATTCCAAGGCGCTCACGGACTCGTGGTTCGGGAGCGAGGCGGCCACGAGCAGCTGCCCGGTGTACCCGGGCCCGAAGCCGGCGGTGAGCATGTAGTACGACTGCGAGCTCATCCGCGACTTGGACTGGGTGGTCTCATCCGGGAAGCCCAGCTTCAGCGAGAACGCGGGGATGGCGAGGGCGACGAGAATCGTGAGCCCGATACCACCCAAGACCCACGGGCGGCGCTGCACCTGTCGGCTCCAGCGGAACCAGCCGCCGCTGCGGTAATTCGTCTCCGTCGAGTGCAGGAACGGCACCCGCAGGCTGTCGATCTTCTGGCCGCAGAAGCCGAGCATGGCCGGCAGCAGGGTGATCGAACCAATGACCGTCACGGCGACGGCCGCCGCCGATCCGAAGGCCACGCCCTGCAGGAACGGGAGGTTCATCAGCAGCATGCCGAGGACCGAGATCACGACGATCGTGCCGGCGAAGACCACGGCCCGGCCCGCCGTGCGGATCGAGAGCACGACCGCCTCTTCCGGCTCCATGCCGTCGTGCAGGCCCTGGCGGTAACGAGTGACGATGAACAGCGCGTAGTCGATGCCGACGCCGATGCCGATCATGGCGGCCACGATCGGCGTGAAGTTGGGCACCGGCACGAAGTTGGCGATGAGTTCGACGATGGCGAGCCCGATGCCGATCCCGACGATCGCCATCATGATCGGCAGTCCCATGGCGATGACCGACCCGAAGGCGATGAGGAGGATGAAGACGGCGGCGAGGATGCCGATGCCCTCTCCGGGACCGGACCCCGAGAACTCGGCCTGCTGGATGAGGTTGCCGCTCAGGGCGAAGGTCACGCCGTTGCCGCTCGCCTTCTTGGCGTCGGCGATCATCGTCGTGCCCTCGGACTTCTGCAGCTGGAAGCCCGGCTTGTTGAGCTGCACCTCGCCGAACGCGATCGTGCGGTCGGGCGAGACGTTGCGTGCGCCTTGCGGCGAGTACGGGCTGGTGGTGCCGCTCACGTGGGGCTGCTGGGAGAGCTCGGTCAGCAGGGCGTTGACGCGCGGCTGCACAGACGGATCGTCGATGCCGCGATCTGCTTTGAAGACGACCCGCACGGAGTCACCCGCCTGCTGGGGGAAGCGGGCCTTCAGCAGGTCGTAGCCCGCGACGGCATCGGAGCCGGGGAGCTTGGTGCTGTTGGCGTAGCCGCCGTCGAGGGCCTTGCCGAGGAACCCGAAGGCGAGGAAGGCGACGATCCAGAGGACGAGGACCAGGCGGCGGCGATGGAAGCACCAGCGGGCGAGTCGTTCGAGCATCGGGGAGCGTCCTTTTCTAGGTCGGAGAAGGCGAAGAGTGAGACGGCGCTACGACGCAGAACTCATCTGCGACCGTACGAGAATTCGACGAGTAAACCCAAGGATGTGTGACAGACGCCCGGTTGCCAATCGGGGATCTCCCTGACCGGCCTCGGGGTCGCACGTCGAACATACGTTCGATACTATGCGGGCGTGGGGTTCAACAACCCGAACATGCCGTGGTCCGAGCTCGAGCGACGGCTGTCGTGGGGAAAAGCCGTACCGGGCCCTTCGCACCCCGAATCCCGCCACCGCCAACCCTATGAGCCGCCGCGGGCCGTCGTCCGCCGGCCGGGCGCGGTGCCATACGCCGAGCTCCACTGCCACACCAACTTCAGCTTCCTCGACGGTGCGTCTCATCCTGAGGAGTTGGTGGAGGAGGCGGCCCGCCTCGGCCTCGAGGCTTTGGCCGTCACCGACCACGACGGGATGTACGGCGTCGTCCGCTTTGCCCAGGCGGCCCACGCCGTGGGCCTGCCAACCGTCTTCGGCGCCGAGCTCACCCTCGACCTGCCTCGCCGCTCGCAGGCGGGCGCGGCCGACCCCGAAGGCCGACACCTGGTCGTGCTGGCGCGCGACCCGAGCGGCTACGCCCGCCTGTGCCGCACGATCAGCCAGGCCCAGATGGGCGGCGGCGAGAAGGGCCTCCCCAAGGTCAGCCTGTCGGCCCTGGCCCAGGCCCACGGCGGTCACTGGCTGGTGCTGACCGGCTGTCGCAAGGGCACGGTGCCGTCGGCACTGCAAGCAGCCGGACCCGCGGCCGCGGCCCGTGAGCTGGCCGACCTGGTCGCCGTCTTCGGCAGGGAGAACGTGGCCGTCGAGCTGTGGGACCACGGCGACCCCCTCGACTCGGCCCGCAACGACGCCCTCGTCAAGCTGGCCGAACGGGCCGGGGGGCTCGACGTGATCGCCACCAACAACGTGCACTACGCCACCCCGGCGCGCCGCCCCCTGGCCACCGCGCTCGCGGCCGTGCGGGCCCGTCGTTCCCTCGACGAGATCGACGGCTGGCTCCCGGCGGCCGCCACCGCCCACGTGCGGTCCGGCGCCGAGCAGGCTCGTCGCTTCGCCCGTTATCCGGGCGTCGTCGAGCGGGCCGCCGAGCTGGGCCGGGCGTGCGCGTTCGACCTCCGCCTGGTCGCCCCGAACCTGCCCGACTACCCGGTCCCACCGGGCCACACGGAGATGACGTGGCTGCGCCACCTGGCCTACGAGGGAGCCGAGCGCCGCTACGGGCCACGCCATGAGGAGCGCGTCCCTGGAGCGTGGGACCAGATCGACCACGAGCTCCAGATGATCGAGGCCCTCGGCTTCCCGGGTTACTTCCTCATCGTGTGGGACATCGTCGAGTTCTGCCGCCGGGAGAACATCTTCTGCCAGGGCCGCGGCTCGGCCGCCAACTCGGCGGTCTGTTACGCCATCGGCATCACCAACGCCGACGCCGTGTCGCTCGGCCTGTTGTTCGAGCGCTTTCTCTCGCCCGAACGCGACGGTCCGCCCGACATCGACCTCGACATCGAGCACGAGCGCCGCGAGGAGGCCATCCAGTACGTCTACAACCACTACGGCCGCGACAACGCCGCCCAGGTCGCCAACGTCATCACCTACCGGCCCAAGTCCTCGATCCGCGACATGGGCAAGGCCTTCGGCCACCCACCCGGCCAGCTCGACGCCTGGTCCAAGCACGTCGAGGGTTGGATCGTCCAGCACGTCCCCGACGACGCCGGCATCCCCGCGAACGTCATCGAGTTCGCCAAGCAGGTCGAGGGCTTCCCTCGCCACCTCGGCATCCACTCGGGCGGCATGGTGATCTGCGACCGCCCCGTCGTCGAGGTGTGCCCGGTCGAGTGGGGACGGATGGAGGGGCGCACAGTGCTGCAGTGGGACAAGGACGACTGCGCGGCCGCCGGCCTGGTGAAGATCGACTTGCTCGGGCTCGGCATGCTCACCGTGCTGCACCTGGGCGTCGACTTCATCCGCGACCACCACGGCGTCGACGTCGACCTGGCCACGATCCCGCAAGAGGACGCGGTCTACGACATGTTGTGCGAGGCCGACTCGGTGGGCGTGTTCCAGGTCGAGAGCCGGGCCCAGATGGCCACCCTCCCGCGCTTGAAGCCCCGCACGTTCTATGACCTCGTCGTCGAGGTGGCCCTGATCAGGCCCGGCCCCATCCAGGGCGGGTCGGTGCACCCCTACATCCGTCGACGCAACGGCCAGGAGCCCGTCACCTATCTCCACCCCCTGCTCGAGAAGAGCCTGGCGAAGACGCTCGGCGTTCCCCTCTTCCAGGAGCAGCTCATGCAGATGGCCATCGACGTGGCCGGCTTCAGCGCCGCCGAGTCCGACCAGCTGCGCCAGGCCATGGGATCCAAGCGCAGCCACGAGCGCATGGAACGCCTACGGGCGCGCCTCCTGGCCGGCATGGCCGAGCGCGGCATCACCGGCGAGACGGCCGAACAGATCTACGACAAGCTCGCGGCCTTCGCCGATTTCGGCTTCCCCGAGAGCCACTCGGTGTCGTTCGCCTACCTCGTCTATTCGTCGGCGTGGATGAAGCTGCACTACCCGGCCGCTTTTTTGGCCGCCCTGCTGAACGCCCAGCCCATGGGCTTCTACTCACCCAACACCCTCGTGGCCGATTCCCGTCGGCACGGCGTCGAGCTCCTCGGCCCCGACGTCAACCTGGGCGCGGCCAAGGCCACCCTCGAGAAGGACGGTGGAGTCAGGCTGGGGCTCGACTACGTGCGCAGCATCGGGGACGAGCTCGCGCACAAGATCGAGGAGCACCAGCCCTACGAGTCGGCCGAGGATCTGGTGCGGCGCACGGGCGCAACCCAGCCCGCGGTGGAGGCACTAGCGACGGCGGGCGCCTTTGCGTCCCTCGGCCACGAAAGAAGAGAGGCGTTGTGGGGTGCGGGAGCCGCCTCGCAGACCAGGCCCGACCGCCTCGAGGGCATCGTCACCGGCACCGACGCGCCCCAGCTGCCGGGGATGGCCGACGTCGAGGTGGCGGCCGCCGACCTGTGGGCTACCGGCGTGTCGGTGCGCCACCCGATGGAGTTCGTGCGCCACCGCATCCCCAAGGCCGTCACGATCGCGGCCCTGCAAGAGGTCGACGACGGCACCCGGGTCACCGTCGGCGGCGTCGTCACCCACCGCCA
>DASZJL010000208.1:0-3579 GCA_035948135.1 Acidimicrobiales bacterium
AACAACGTCATCAAGTTTGTCCCCGACGAGTCGGTGCTGAAGCTTGAAGTTGGAGACCGCATCCGGCTGAGCATCAAGGACTTCGACAGCCTGGCCGGCGCGTTTCTGGCCGACCTCAAGCGTAAGTTCCGCAAGTAGATCCATGGCAGACGCCGATTCGCTCGCCGCCTCGTTCGAGCCCCACCGCGCCCATCTTCGGGCTGTCGCGTATCGGATGCTCGGGTCGGCCCCTGAGGCTGATGACGCCGTACAGGAAGCGTGGCTGAGGCTGAGCCGCTCGGACCCGAGCGAGATACAGAACCTCGCAGCCTGGTTGACGACTGTGGTCGCCCGCGTCTCGCTGGACATGCTGCGCTCGCGCGGGTCTCGACGGGAGGACCCGTCGGGTGTCTTCCGCGACGATGATGTCGCGGCGGTGACGACGGGCCACGGCCCTGAGGACGAGGCGGTCCTCGCTGATTCCGTGGGCGCGGCCCTGCTGGTCGTACTGGACGCGCTCGCTCCGGCCGAGCGTCTCGCGTTCGTCCTCCACGATATGTTCGCCGTGCCCTTCGACGAAATCGGCGTGATCGTCAATCGGTCGCCAATGGCAGCCAAGCAGCTCGCGAGCCGCGCCCGGCGCAAGGTTCAGGGGTCGGACCGTCCGTCGGACACCGACCCCGTGCGGCAGCGCGTGGTTCTGGACGCGTTCCTTGCTGCCTCGCGCGCCGGTCAGTTCGACGCGCTCGTCTCGCTCCTCGACCCTGACATCGTCCTGGAAGCTGACGCGTCCGCCGTGCGGATGGGCTCGCCGGAAACCGTTGTCGGTTCGCAGGCGGTGGCTGCCTCGTTCTCCGGGCGGGCGCTCGGCGCCCAGCCCGCACTGATCGACGGCGCCGTCGGCATGGTGTGGGTGGTCGGCGGGAGCACGAAGGTCGCCTGGGACTTCACGATCGTCGACGACAAGATCGTCCACATCTCGATGCTCGCCGCGCCCGAGACCATTGGTGGCCTCGACCTCGTCCTCTTCGAATGAGGAATGCAGGAGTCGGAGCCATCGAGAGCGAATTTCCTCCCAAATGGGAAGCTGACGCGCGTGTCAGTCTCGGGACTGGCGCAGAGGGATGGGGACGGGATGGACAGCTTGCTCTTGGGAAGCACGTCCGGCAGGCCGGCGAAACGACTGCTGGTCGCCGCGGCCGTGGCAATTGCCCTGCTGGCCACGACTGGGGGAGCGACGGCGCTTGCGAGCGGTGCTCCGGCGGCCCCGACGCTGCCAACGGCGCCCACGGCGCCGACGAGTAGCAGCTGCGACGCGTCGTGGCCCATGTATCAGCACGACGCCCACCACACCGCCAACGGGTGTTCCACCCTGGCGCCGACCACGGCGCCCACCTTGCATCCGGCGTGGTTCGCGTCGACCGCTGGAGCGGTGACGGCCGAGCCGACCGTGGCGAACGGCACCGTGTTCGTCGGCGACTCGACGGGCGTCTTCCACGCGCTCGACCAGGCCACAGGTGCCAGCAAGTGGACGTTCTCTGCGACCGCGCCCCAGACGTGCTTCCGGGATCAGCCGAACCCCTACACCGAGAAGCACAACGCCGGGTTCGGGACGATCACGTCCTCAGCAGCCTTTGCGCCGACCGTGACCAACAGCGCCGGGCACCCGACGGTCTACTTGGGTGCGGGCGGCAGCCTGTTCGCCCTGGACGCGGTCACAGGCGCGTGCCAGTGGGCGCAGGACGTCGACCCGGGCGCGCCGACGAACTCGGTCGAGATCGAGTCCTCGCCGGTCGTCAACATCGCGACGGCAACCCCCGAGGTGCTCGTCGGTTCCGACGACAACAGCGGCGCGGGCGCCGGCGTCACCGGCATGCAGGCGTTTGACGCCAAGACCGGTGCCTTGCTCTGGCGCTACGAGCCTGAGCGCGACGTCACCCTCTACCCCCGCCAGTTCGGCGGTTCGGACGCGCTGGCCCTCAGCTGCGGCGACGGCTCGCCCAACTCCTTCTGCACACCTGAGAACGTCCCCGGTATCGCGCCAAACTCGCTTGCCTGGGCCGACGCGTGCGGCGACGTGTGGTCGTCGCCCGTGCTCGACACGACGTTCGTCGTCCCGGCCGGCAAGAACAAGTACCAGTCGACGCCCGCGAGCAATCCCGCGTGGTTCCCGAAGCAGATGACCACCACCGGGAAGAAGTCACAGGACGGGGCGGTGATCTTCGGCACCGGCAACTGCGGGGCCAAGCCGAATCCGGCGGCGACCTATGTGCACAACGACTACGCCCACACCGAGGGCGAGTTCGCGCTCGACGCCGTCACCGGTGTGCGCATCTGGAACTGGTTCGAGCCTCCCAACCTCTACAACACCGGCAATCCCAACGAGGCCGGAGCGGGCGACACCGATTTCGGCAGCTCGGCGGTGCTCGCCACCGTCGCGGCCTCGGATCTGCCCGCGAAGAGCGCCTGCCATGCGAAGAAGGGAACTGCGAACGTTGTCATCCAGGGCGGCAAGTCGGGCTATGCGTACGGGATCTGCGAGCACGACGGCAGCGAGGCGTGGAGTATCCAGGCCTCCCAGCCCGGCCAGATCTCTCCTGAGTTCATCGGCGCCGGTGGCGGCTTCATCGGAAGCGCGTCCGTCGGAGCGGCGAACGGGCGGCCGGCCGCCTTCCTGAACTCGGCGCTCTTCCTTCCCTTCGCCGACGACGGTGTGCGGACGCCCGGTGACGGCGACGATGCCGGCGCGAGCTGCCCGGGCCCGAACGGGCTCCCGCTCGTGCTGCTCCCCGCGTGCCCGGATCCGAGCCTGGTCGGCGACCCGGCGCGGATGCTCTCTCTGGACGCGATCGACGCCGCGACCGGCCACCTCATCTGGCGGGCTCCTTCCACCCCGAGCTACGCGGCCACGAGCTACAGCAACGGGATCGTGTTCGCAGCGTCGACGACAGGATTCTCAGCCGACGCCTACGACGCCAACACCGGCATTCCGCTGTGGAAGTTCCCGCTGGGCGCCACGACGGCATCCGGGACTGCTATCGCCGGTCCCAGCGTCTTCATCGGCGCCGGACTCTCCGAGGGCCAGGCCGGCCCCACGACTGTCCCGCCGGGCAACAACGGCGTGTGGAGCTTCACTACCGCCGTCGGCGCACCAAGTATCCCGGGCGCGCCACTGCCCTAACGGCTCAGGAAGCGGCGGCGGCCTCGACGCGCTCGCGCTCGGGGTTGGAGAACACCATGGCGTCGTCGACGATGCTGCTGCGCTTCAGGGCCCGGTAGTCGCGGAGGTAACTCTGGTGGACCTGCCAGGGGAAGCGGGAGCCCTGCTTCGGCAACTTGTGGGCCGAGCGCATGATGTAGCCGGAGTTGAGGCCCATCAGGGGCCGGCGCTCGATCGATGCGTCGTGGTTGACCGCCGTGCACTGCCGGAGTCCGGTCGCGTGCATGTGATTCAACAGCCGGCTGACGTACTCGCACGTCAGGTCGCATTTCAGCGTCCAGGATGCGTTCGTGTAGCCGACGGCGATCGCCAGGTTGGGGACGTCCTCGAGCATCATGCCCTTGTAGGTGAGCTTGTCGCTGACGTCGACGGCGTCACCG
>DASZJL010000209.1:0-29348 GCA_035948135.1 Acidimicrobiales bacterium
GAAGCGGCGGTACGGGTGACGGCCGCCGACGTGGGGGGCGGCTTCGGGCAGAAGATGTTTGTGTTCCGCGAGGAGTGCGCCGTCGTGCTGGCGTCACGGCTGCTGGGACGCCCGGTGAAGTGGATCGAGGACCGCAGGGAGAACCTGCTGTCAGCTCCGCACGCCCGCAACGAGACTGGCCGCGTCCGCCTCGCCATCAGCGACGGCGTCATCGAGGCCATTTCCATCGACCACGTCGCCGACGTGGGCGCTTACCCCGCCTGTCCCTCGGCCATCATCCCCACGCTGCTGCCAGGGCCCTACAAGATCCCCCGCCTCGGTTTCTCGATGAACTTGGTTTGGACCAACACCATGGGCAAGGGCGCCTACCGCGGCCCCTGGATGTTCGAGACCACCGCCCGGGAGATGGCCATCGACGTGGCGGCGCGTCGCATCGGCATTGACCCGGTGGAGCTGCGACGCAAGAACCTCCTGGCCCAGTCTGACCTCCCGTTCACCTCACCAGGCGCGTGGGAGCTCGTGGAGATCACGCCGCTCGAGACCCTCGAACAGGCCCTCCAGATGCTGGATTACGAGGCGTTTCGCAAGGAGCAGATCGCAGCCCGGGCCGAGGGCCGGTACCTGGGCGTCGGCGTGAGCGTGTACGTCGAGCCGACGTCGATGGCCGGACCGACGCTGGCGACCGAGGCCGCCACCGTGCGGGTCGAGTCCAGCGGGAAGGTCGTCGCCTTCATGGGCACGACATCGCATGGCCAAAGCGTCGAGACGACGATGGCCCAGGTTGTCGCCGAGCACCTCGGTGTCGATTACGACGACGTCACGATCGTGCAGGCCGACACCCAGGCGACTCCGTACGGACCGGGCACCGGCGGGAGCCGAACCGCAGTAGTCGCCGGGGGCGCGGCGCGGGCCGCGGCGCTCGAGGTGCGTGAGAAGGCGCTGGCCATCGCCGC
This sequence comes from Acidimicrobiales bacterium, assembly GCA_035948135.1. Taxonomy (GTDB): domain Bacteria; phylum Actinomycetota; class Acidimicrobiia; order Acidimicrobiales; family AC-14; genus CADDZP01. The sequence goes on from DASZJL010000209.1 coordinate 954, forward strand.
CCACGCCATGGAGGCGTCTCCCGACGACCTCGAGATCACCGGCGGCACAGTTTCGGTCAAGGGCACACCGACCAAGTCCATGAGCCTGCGACAGGTCGCAACCGCGGCGTACACACAGGCCGATACCCTGCCGCCCGAGCTGGGCGCCGGGCTCGAAGCCACCGTCCGCTTCAGACCCGACCGGCTGCCGACGTGGTCGAACGCCACCCACGTCTGCGTGGTCGAGATCGACGCACAGACCTGTCGTCCCTCGGTTCTGCGTTACATCGTCAGCGAAGATTGCGGGCGCATGATCAACCCCAAGGTCGTCGAGGGGCAGATCTTTGGCGGTGTCGTGCAGGGGCTGGGTGGCGTCCTCCTGGAGAACTTCGTCTACGACGCCGACGGCAACCCGCTCACGACCACGTTCATGGACTACCTGCTCCCCACGGCCACCGAAGTGCCCGCAATAGAGGTCGGCCACATCGAAACGGAGTCAACGACCAATCCGGGCGGCTTCAAGGGCCTGGGCGAAGGGGGCGCCATCGGTTCCCACGCCGCCGTCGCCAACGCGGTCGGCGACGCCCTCGCCCACCTCGGCGTCGACGTCACTCGGACCCCGCTCGCCCCCAACGACATCTGCGACCTCATCGAGGCCGCGACAGGCTGACGCTTTAGGACGGGGGGATCACGACCCCGTCGGACTCGAAGCCAGCGATTTCGTCGTCGCTGTAGCCGAGGTCGCCGAGAATGGACCGGTTGTGTTGGCCCCGGACGCAGGGTGGGGCGACGCGCCCGGGCGTCTCGGAGAAAGTGACGTGGGGCGCGGTTCGGACCATTTCGCCGAAAAGCGGGTGGTCGTAGGTGAGCGTGAGGCCGGTCTCCCGCAGGACGGGGTCAAAGCAGACGAAGTTGGGGTGGCCCTCGAGATTCACGGCGACACAGCCGACACGTGCGGCGCTCAGAACGCTCTCCCACTCGTCGGCCGGCTTGTCGGCGAAGCGCCCGCTGAGCGCGGCCACCAGGTCGCTGTCATTCGCCCCGCGCGCCTCGGCGGTCGCGAAGCGCTCGTCCTCGGCGAGCTCGGGCAGCCCGACCGCACCGACGAGGGCCCGGAACTCCGCGTCGGTGCGGACCGCCAGGCACACCCATGTGCCCTCCGCCGCCCGGTACACGCGATCGAGAGCGCCGGTGCCGTAGTACTCGTCGTCGCAGACCGGGATCGGCGGTTTGCCCGCGTAGGTGCAGAAGTCGTCGGAGTACGCCCACGCGTTCCCGCTGATCATCGACGTCACGACCAGCTGGCCCTCGCCAGTGCGCCGCTGGTGGTAGATGCTGAGCGCCAGCGCGACCAGCGCTTCGAGCGCGCCGTTGGAGTCGCCGTCGATGATCTGGAACAGCCGCGGTGCCACGATCGCCTGCATCTCGATCACAGACATGCCGGCGTTCCTCACCGGGTCGGCCCAGTAACCCACCTGACGGCCGAAGCTCCCGGCCACGGCTTGGGCGGCCTGCGCGTACAGGGCCCGCTGGGCATACGGCCCGTCGCGGCCATAGCCGGCGGCGTGCACGTACACCAGCGAGGGGTTCTTGGCGCGCAAGTCCTCGTAGCCGAGGCCGAGCTTGTCGGCCACACCGGCGCGGAAGCTCGTAATGAACACGTCGGCTCCGGCCACGACCTGCTGGGCGATGGCCCGACCTTCTGGCGTGCGGAGGTCGACCGACAGGCTCTCTTTGCCGGCCGTCGTCTTGGTGCTGGCCACCTCGGGCCCGAACGCCACTCGATAGGGATCGCCGGAGACATCCTCCAGCTTGATCACGCGCGCGCCGAGCGCCGCGGCCATCGCGGTGGCGTACGGCATGGCGTAGAAGTTGCCGAAGTCGACGATGGTCACTCCTGCGAACGGGTGCGCGGGTGCGTCCCCACCGACTTGCGCAGCGAGCGACGGCGACTCGAATGGACCTCGGAAGTCTCCCAGCGCGGGCGCGGAGCGTGACGGTGCCATCGGCGTGGCCGAGAAGTGGCCGATCGGACCGACCTCTCGCATGGGGCCGACGGTGGGGTCGTCGACGGTGATGACGTCGCCGTTGTGCTGGATCTGCGGGTGCTCGAGCCCCTGCTCGCTTGTGCCGGCGACCTCGAAGGCGACGTCGGGGCTCGCCTCGAGCCGCGGGAGCCAGTAGGCGAGGTCGTGCTTTCGGAACTCTTCCCACAGCAGGTCCTCCCAGGCCTGCGCGTCGTCGGCGTTGTCGAACATCGGGATGCGGCTGAAGCGTGGCTCGTCGAGCACGTGGGCGATCCCGGCCACCTCACACAACGCGCGACCTTGGTGCGGCAGCAGTGTCGACGTCTGAACGATTCGCCCGTCCTTCGTGATCATCAACATGCCGTAGCGAGTAGCGGCGGCCATATCGCGCGAGTCCATGGTCGGCTGCTGGCCTTGCTTGACCATGAGCTGGGCAATGGTGCCGACGAAGTACTCGAGCGGCTCGAGCCCGTTGACGAGCGTCGCGCCCAGTCGCTGGCCCCGGCCCGTCGTCTCCCGCGCCACGAGTGCGCCGGCAATCCCGGCAACTGACTGCATGGCCGCCCCGTAGCTCGCCCACGGCACCGGGTAGAAGATCGGGCCGTCGCGATGCCCGAACGCGCCGCGGGCCCACAGGCCCGCCTTTGCTGCTACCAGGGAGTCGTATCCCTTGAGCGTGGCGTACGGGCCGGACTCGCCGAAGGCAGTGATCGAGCAGTGCACCAGCGCCGGGTTGGCGGCGGTGAGCACGTCTGCCCCGATCCCCCACTCGTCGGCCCGGCCAGGAGCGAAGGCCTCGATGACGACATCCGCGGCGGAAGCCAGACCGAGGACTCGGTCGCGTCCCTCCGCGGTCCGGAGGTCAGCGACGACGCTCTCCTTGCCGCGGTTCCACACGAGGAACCCACTCGGGTTGGCGGCCCGAAGGATGTCCCCGTCGGGCGGCTCGACCTTCAGCACCCGGGCACCGGCGTCGGCCAGCACCATGCCGGCCATCGAGGCCGCGATGCTGCCCGCTCCCAGTTCCAACACGTTCAGCTCACCGCAAATGGCAGTCACGGAGCCCCCTCGGTTCGTCTACGTGGGCGGGCCAAAGTTCATCTGCGGGAAGTCGTCGAGCAGCTCCTCCATGCGGCTGACGACGTAGTGCTGGCCCTGAATGTCCATCGTGATGTCGGCCGCCCGCTTCGCCTGACGCAGTGCCACCGGATCTTGCTGCGCGACCTCGTGCGCAAACTTCAGGGCGGCGCTGTGCAGCTCCTCGACGTTTGGGTAGAGGCGGTTGACTTGGCCCATGGCGTACAAGCGCTCGGCCGGCAGGCGCATGCCGCTGAAGATCATCTCCTTCGCCAGGCGCGGCCCGTAGAACCAGGAATGCAAGTGCGACTGGATGCCGCCGATGCCCATCGTCGCGGTCGGGTCGCGGAAGAACGCGTCCTGGGTGCAGAAGACGAGATCGCAAGGCCACACCATGCGCTGCCCGCCTCCGATGCAACCCCCCTGAACCGCGGCGATCGTTGGCTTCATCACGCCCCGGATGAGTCGCATCTCGTCGCCCGGCGGCAAGACCTCGGCCCCGTCGGGCGCCGGCAGCGGCGTCTTCATCTCGTTGCCGGCGCAGAAGTGTTTCCCCATGGCCCGCATGACGACCGCCCTGGTGTCGTCAGCCTTGGCCGTTTTCCACGCTCCCTGGAAGTCGACGTGGAACGCGTCGTCGTAAGTGTTCAGCGGTTCGCGGGCCAACGTGATGACGCCCACGTCGCCGTCACGCTCGTAGGTGACGAACATTCAGCCGGCGACGTTCGCGGCCGCCCGGGCCCGCCATTCCTTCCGGCTCCGAGGCGTGGTGTCGACATCGGCAGCCGCGGCGCGCAGGGCACCGACGTTGCTCTCGGATTTCGGGATGTGCGTGAAGGGGTCGTAGTCGAAGAACCGGGACGTGTTCTGCCACGTGATCTTGTTCATCTCATCGTCGGTGCAACCCGCGGCCGTCATCTCGGCCAGCACTGCCTCCGGCGCGTCGGGCCAGAGCGCGTCGGAATGGGGGTAATCGGCCTCCCAGGCGATCATGTCGATGCCGATGTCGCGACGGACCTTGAGGGCCGTGGGATCGGACACGAAGCAGGCGAGCGAGTGCTCGCGGAAGACCTCGCTGGGCAGCTTGCCGCCGAAGTCGTGGTTGAGCCACGACTGCTGCTTGAAGTGACGGTCGCAGCGATCGAGGAAGAACGGAATCCACCCGATGCCCGCCTCGGACCACGCGATCTTGAGGTCGGGGTACATCCGCATTACGGGCCCCCAGACCAGGTCTTGGGCGGCCAGGACCGACACCTGCGTGGCCAGGATCATGAGGTTGTCCATCGGCGCCTCCGGAGGGAAGCTCAGGGCGCCCAGGCCGCCGCCGATGTGCAGGCACATCACGATGCCGAGCTCGGACACGGTCTCGAAGAACGGTCGCCAGTGCTCGACGTCGTGGTAGCTCGGGAGCCCGACGACGTGCGGCAGCTCGGGCATCGTCACAGCCCGGCAACCCTTGGCTGCGACCCGCCGCATCTCGGCGGCCAGCGCCTGCGGATCCCAGACCGGCGCGATGGCGAGCGGGATGAACCGGCCCGGGTGGGCGCCCGCCCACTCGTCGATGTGCCAGTCGTTGTAGGCCTGGACCACGACCCGCGTGAGGTCCCTGTCGGTGCCGCCGAGGAGGTTGGTGCCGCTGAACCCGGCGAACGTCGGGAAGCACATGGACGCCAGCACACCGTTGCGATTCATGTCGCGCACCCGCTCGTCGACGTTGTAGGTGCCGGGCCGCATCTCCTCGAACGACACCGGGTCGAAGCCCCAGTCCTCCTTGGGCCAACCCACGACCGCGTTCAGCGCCATCGTGCCCGCCGCGTTCCCCTGGAACTCCCACTGCTCCTCGCCCGTCTCGGTGACGACCACCTTGGGGGCGCGATCCGCGTACTTGGCCGGCATGTGGCGCTCGAACATGTCGGGCGGCTCGACGACGTGGTCATCGATGCTGACGAGGATCATGTCGTCGACATTCATCGGGTCTTCCTCTCCTACTCGGCCGTCTTGCCGACCCATCGGCGTGCGATCCGGTTGACGGTCTCGGCCGCGTCCCGCCTACTCATGGTGGTCACCTTCTCGAAGAAGCGGCGGTTGGACTCGCCCGGCACGAACACGGGACCGTCGGCCAGGTGCTCGATCGATTCCGTCACCACTTCTTCGCCGGTCGGCAGGTCAAGTCCTTCGAGGATCCCCGCCGCCGACAGCGCCTCTGTGCGGGTGCCGCCGAGGGGCACGCTCACCACGTCGACGCCGTGCTCCCGCAATTCGTTCCACAGCGCCTCCGCGAACACCTGGCCGAACGCCTTGGCTCCCGAGTAGACGGCCTCAAACGGCTGGCCCGCCATGCCCGCCAGCGACCCCATGATCACAAAGCCGCCCCGTCCGCGCTCCTTCATGGCGGGAAGGAAGGCGTGCGCCAACTTGGCCGGGGCCATGCAGTTCACCTCGATCGTCTTGATCGTCACGTCGACGGTGTCGTCGAGGAACCACCCGTGGTTGCGCTGGACCGACCCGACGTTGTGCACGACGAGGCCAAGCTCGAGTCCGCTGGTCAGCTCCTGGAGACGGTCGACCACGTCGGGGGCAGTGATGTCGAGGCTCTGCACGCGTACGTCGACGCCGTGCTCGTCTTGCAGTTCAGCCGCCTTCGCCTCGAGGACTTCCTTGCGCCGGGCGACCAAGACGAGGTTGACGCCCCGGGCCGCGATCTCGGACGCCCATGCGGCGCCGACGCCCTCCGAGCCGCCGGTGACGAGCGCCCACTTCCCGTATCGCTGGGCGAAGTCGACCGTGGGAGTCGTGTCTACAGCGGTCATGGCATCACCTCGCGACGGTCGGCGTCGACGGAAGCTCCTCGATCCCGTACAACGTTGCGGCGTTGCGCCACAGAATCTTCTGCCGGTCGTCGGGATCGACTGCGGCCAGGCCTTCGTTGGCCGCATACACGATCTCGTCTCGCAGCAGGCAGGTCGGGTGTGGATAGTCGGTCTCGAACATGACGTTGTCGGCCCCGACGCGGTCGAGCACATGCTGGTCGAGCTTCTCGAACCAGTAGGTGCCGAACACCTGGCGGTGGAAGTACTCGCTCGGCAGCGCCTCGTACATCTCGTAGCCGGTGGACTGGTAGCGCCGGAAGTGCTCGTCCGCGCACTCCAGCACGAACGGCATGTAGCCCACCGCGCTCTCGACCACGACCCAACGCGTCTCCGGGAACCGCGGCAGGACGCCGGAGTGCAGCAGGTCCGACAGCGACATCCCGGTGTCGAGGATGATGTTCGTGGTGCCGGCGGCCATCATCGCTCCGGCCCCCATCGACCGCTGCCGGACGCTGTTGATCGCCCCACTGGTGTCGCCGCCACCCGAGTGGAAGTGGATCGGCATCCCGTGCTCGGTGCAGGCCTCCCACAGCACGTCCCACGACCTGTCGGCCAGGGGTGGCAGGCCGTGACGCTCGGGGATCCCCGTCATGACGATGCCGCGGTGACCGAGCTTTGCCGCCCGGGCCGTCTCGGCCGCGGCGGCGTTCGAGTCCCAGAACGGGACGTTGGCCAGCGCGACGAAGCGCTCCGGGGCGGGGCTCATCCACTCGACGAGGAAGTCGTTGTAGGTGCGGACGATCTCGAGGCGGAAGCCCTCGTCCTCTATATCCGCGTAGTAGTTCCGCGAGACGCCCAGATTGCCGTAGAGCGCCGAGACCGCGATCCCGTGGTCGTCCATGATCTTGAGGCGCTCCTTGGCGTCCCAGGACGACGGGTGGATCTGGGCCAGACGGGGGAACTCCGGGAAGGCGTTCTCCCACCGAACGGGATAGTCACCGCCCTCCGGGTCGACGACCATCGAGGAGGCGCCGAACAGACCGATGCGGTCGTCGCCAATGAACCACGCCTCGAGACCGGCCGCCTCGTCGTACTGCACGCGCGGGATGTACGCGCCCCACCGCTGCGACGACATCCGGCTCGTCCACAGGTCGGGCGGCTCGGTCAGGTGCGCATCGGCGTCGATGAGCGGGGTCGGCACGAGCGATCAGGCCGGCATCGTGATCAGACTGCGATACCGAGGTACCCGGCGAGGTTGTCGCGCATGATCTGTTTGACCTCGGCGTCCGACATCCCCTTCAACTGGGTGTCGGCGTACTCCGCCGGGAACGCGAGCCCCTCGCCGTGCGGAAAATCGGACCCGAACACGACCGGCTCGATGCCCACTGCGTCGATCATGCGTTGGACGTTCTCTTCGGGATAGGGAGCAACGAGGAAATGACGCCGGAAGATTTCGCTCGGGCGCTCGGCCAGGTCGCCCCACTTCGCCTTTCGGCCCATCAGGAACGCGTGATCCATCTTGCGGACGATGTAGGGAACCCACACCGACCCCTGCTCGGCCATGGCCACGCGGATGTTCGGGAAGCGCGAGAAGAAACTGTGCAGGATGAGACCCGCCACGAGCTCCATTGCGGGACGGTCCGACCAGTACATGATGTACTGGAAGGCGTTGAACGTCCCGAGCGTCTCTTCGGGATTCTCGGACCAGTCGGCGCCGTACTTCTGATAGTCAGTGCCCCCCTGGTGTACCGCGAGCCGCACTCCGGCTTCGTTCACCCGCGACCAGATGGGGTCAAAGACCGGATCTGCGGGCGAACGACCGCCCCACGGATTCTGCCGACCACCGTGGGCATGGCCCGCCTTGATCTGGATGATCGGCGTGCCCTGATCAAGCAGGAGCTCCAACTCCGCCAGGGCCAGGTCGGGATCGGCGAGCGGCAGGTACGGGGGGAGAAACATGCGGTTCTCCACCGCGAAGCCCACTTCCTCGTACATCCAACGGTTGAATGCGCGGATGTTGGCATAGAGCGCCTCGAGGTTGTCGGCGAACTCGTACTCGATGGCGTGTGCTTGTGCCGGGAACATGAGCGCAGCCTCGATGCCCTGGTCGTCCATCAGGGCCAACCGCAGGTCCCGGTTGCCGCATGCCTCGGATTGGGTGCGCAATTCCGCGACCATCGCGGCACGATCTTCGTCGGTGAGCCCCTTCAAGGGGTTCAAACGGTTCAGCAACATGCCCGGCACGAACATGCTCTCTGGGCTTTGCTGCCCACCCGGCACTTCGCCGAGCATCCTCTCGAGCTCGTCGGCTGAGAACGTGATCTGCTCAACCGAGAACCTCGACGGCTTCCCCGCGAACAGCTGAACGTCGCGCCCATCGTCGCCCTTGACCCAACGGATCGCCAGATCCTTCTTCGACGGGTCGATGTAGCCGTCGAAGCAGTCCCGCGGCTCGTTGAAGTGGTTGTCAGCGTCGAGGATCTTGAAGGGAAGAGACGTGGTTGGCATCGGACTCCTCCGGACAGTTTCTGGGTTCCCTGCTGGTCGAACCTAGCAGAAGCACGGTGCAATACTCAAGAAGTTGATCATTTTACGCAGTGGCGCGGGCCGCCTGTCAAAACACTCAAACGTTGGACTATTCTTGACCGCGACGGCGGCGCCCGGCAAGTCAGAGAACGCCGAGATCAGGCCGGGACGTCGTCGTGGAAAACGCGGACCTGATGAAGCAGGTCGTTGAGCGCCCGCTGGTCCGGTTTGGCGAGCTGGCCGAGCCCGAACTGGACGGCGGCCAGCGACTCGTGGGCCTTCTTGAGGCGCCGCTTACCGAGCGGTGTCAGCTCGGCAAGGGTCACCCGCTTGTCGTCGGGGTCCTGCCGCATCGTCAACAGGCCGCGATCGACGAGCCGGGACACCACGTTCGTCATGCTCGTCTGATGGTTGAAGAATCGGCGGGCCTTTGACGCGATCTTGCCGAGCGGCAGCGATCCCTTGCCGTAGTCCGAGATCACCTGGAGCACGTCGTAGTCACCGAACGACATGTCGGCCTCGGCGAGCTGCTCGTCCATGAAGTGCACGAGGATCTCGCGCACCCGAACGAGGGAGCTCACGGCCTCCATCGCATCGGCGGCGCCCTTCCCGTACTTGCGCTCCCACCGCTGACGCCCCGCTGCGATCGGGTCACTCGCGGGGGTACCAGCCTCAACCCTCTTTGCCATCGCTCCCAAACTAGTCCAGGTCTTGACTTTTTTCGCCGCCACTGCCTACCGTACGCGTAGCTGCGCAAAGAATAGGCGACGGGCGTTCGGTGCATGCGTTTCGATGTCGTCGCCAAGCTGATCGAGATACGGAGGCGCTGGCCCAATGGCCGACACGCTGATCGCCGGTGGGTTCGTCGTCGACGGGACGGGGGCCCCGGGCGAGGTCCGCGACGTCGGCATCCGGGACGGCCGATTCGTCCCCGTCGACGAACTGTCCGGGCCACGGGTCGTTGACGCGAGCGGCCTCGTCGTCAGCCCCGGCTTCGTCGACATACACACGCACTACGACGCCCAGCTCTCGTGGGACCCGACCGCCAGCCCGTCGCCCCTCCACGGCGTGACGACCGTTCTCGGCGGCAACTGCGGCTTCACGCTGGCCCCGGCGGGCGAAGAGCACGCGGCCTACCTGATGCGCATGATGGCCCGCGTCGAAGGCATGCCGCTGCCCGCCCTCGAGGCCGGTCTGGCCTGGGACTGGTCCACGTACGAGGACTGGTTCGGCCGCCTCGATGGGAAGATCGGCGTCAACGCCGGGTTCCTCATCGGGCACTCCGCCGTTCGCCGCGTCGTGATGGGCGAGGACTGCTACGAGAAGGCGACGCCGGCCCAGATCGAGGCCATGGCTCGCATCGTCACCGAGGCATGTGCGGTCGGCGCTCTGGGCTTCTCGACATCGACGGCGCCTACCCACAACGACGGCGACGGCAATCCGGTGCCGTCCCGCGCCGCCCACCCCGACGAGCTGGTGGCCCTCGCCTCTGCCGTGCGCGACGTGCCCGGCACGACGCTGGAGTGCATCCTCGCCGGGTCTCTGAACGGTTTCACCGACGAGGAGAAAGACCTCCTGGCCCGCATGTCCGCCGGCGGCAACCGGCCCATGAACTGGAACATCCTCAGCGTGTCCTCCATGAATCCCGGCGGGCACGTGCCGCAGCTCGAGGCGTCCGACTACGCGGCCGAGCGCGGAGGCCGGATCGTCGCCCTCACCTTGCCGCACACGATGAAAGTGCGGTTGTCGTTCCTGTCCGGGTTCGTGTTCGACGGCCTGCCCGGCTGGCGCCCCATCCTCGCCTTGCCGCTCGACGAGCGGAAGAAGGCGCTGGCCGACCCCGACGTGCGCCGCCGCCTGGCTGACGGCGCCAACTCTGAAGAAGCCGGCGTGCTTCGCTTCCTCGCCGACTGGGGCAAGCTCGTCATGGTCGAGACCCACGCTCCCGAGAACCGCAAGTACGAGGGGAAGAGCGTGGCCGACGTCGTCGAAGAGCGCGGCGGTGACCCGTTCGACGTGCTGCTCGACATCGTGCTGGCCGACGAGCTCCGCACAGGGCTGACGCCAGGCGTGGCGGCCGAGAATGCCGAGGACTGGAAGCTGCGAGCCGAGGTCTGGCGGGATCCCCGCACCGCGGTCGGGGGATCCGACGCCGGGGCCCACCTCGACATGATGTGCGGCGCCATCTACTCGACCGCGCTGCTCAGCCATGGCGTCCGCGAGTTCGGCGTGGTCTCTATGGAGGAGGCCGTGCAGCAGCTCAGCGACGTCCCGGCCCGGCTTTACGGCCTGACCGACCGGGGACGGATCGCCGACGGAAACGCCGCCGACGTCGTGCTGTTCGACCCGGACACCGTCGGCTACGAGTCCGAGCGGATCCGCGACGACCTGCCCGGCGGCTCGTGGCGCCTGTACGCCGAGGCCACGGGTGTGCACCAGGTGCTCGTGAACGGCGAGACAGTCGTCGAAGACGGGGCGTTCACCGGCGAGGTACCGGGCACGCTGCTCCGTTCCGGCCGCGACACCGTGACCGTCACCCCATAACTGGAGGCCCCATGAGCGACGCGACGACCACCGCCGAGGACCGGGCTCAGCACGGGAACGAGGAGACTGCGTACGCGGCCCTGACACGAGACACGACCGCGCCTCAACTCGAGTACAAGGCGATGAACGAGGAGGCCGCCGTCCACCGGACGGGCGATGCCAGCGTGAACATCGTGACCCGGGCCGCGGTCGAGGAGGTGCTCCAGGACTACAAGCGGTTCTCCTCCGGGGCGTTCGGCGGGATCTCGCTGGGCAACGTGCGGCCGCTCATCCCGCTGTCAGTCGACCCGCCGGACCACTCGAAGTACCGCAAGCTCCTCGACCCGCTGTTCGCCCCGAAGCGGATGGACACGGCGGAGCCTGACATCACGGCGCGCGCCAACCGGTTCATGGACGCCTTCGTCGACCGGGGCGAGTGCCACTTCACGAACGAGTTCGCGGTGCCGTTCCCGTCGGCCGTGTTCCTGGGCCTGATGGGGCTGCCGTGGGAGGACCTCGACCGCATGCTCCGCATGAAGGACGGGATCATCCGCGCAACGGGCTTCGAGATCTCGATGGAGGAAGGACAGCGCCGGCTCGACGAGAACGGCCAGAACATCTACGACTACTTCAACGCCATCCTCGACGAACGCGAGAAGGACCCGCAGGACGACATCCTCACCCAGTTCCTCCACGCCAAGGTGGATGGCGAGCAGCTCTCACGCGAAGAGATCCTCGACATCTTGTTCGTGTTCCTCCTGGCCGGTCTCGATACCGTCACCGACTCGCTGACGTGTGCGTTCGCCTTCCTCGCCCAGCATCCGGAGCACCGCCAGCAGATCGTCGACGATCCCTCGATCATCCCGGCGGCCGTCGAGGAGCTGCTGCGGTGGGAGTCGCCGGTGCCCAGCGCCCCCCGTTTCTGCACCACCGACACCGAGGTCGGCGGCTGCCCGGTGAAAGAGGGCGACATGGTGGGCGTCTATGTCGGCGCCGCCAACGTCGACACCACCGAGTTCCCGGACGCCTTCGACGTGCGCTTCGACCGCGAGGTCAACCGGCACCTCGCCTTCGGCGGTGGTGTCCATCGCTGTCTCGGGTCGCACCTGGCCCGCCGCGAGATGCGGGTGGTCCTCCGCGAGTGGCACCGCCGCATACCGGAGTACGAGCTGAAGCCCGGCATCGAGCTGCAGTACGCGGGCGGGCTGCGCTCGGTCGAGAACCTCGAGCTGGTGTGGACCGCCCGATGAAGGTGATGATCGAGACCGACCGCTGTACGGGCCACGGCCGCTGCTACTCGCTGGCCCCCGACCTGTTCGACTCCGACGACGAGGGCCACGGCCTGGTCAATGTGGACGAGCTACCGGCGGAGCGCGAGCGCCAGGCCCAGATCTGCATCGCCAACTGCCCCGAGGGCGCGATCGCGGTGGTGGCCTGATGCGCGCCGCCCTTCTCCGAAGCGTTCCCGGCTGGCTCGAGATCGCCGACATCGACGTCGCGTCGCCCGGGCCCCACGACGTGCTGGTGCAGACGGTCGCCGCCGGCCTGTGCCACAGCGATCTGCACGTCATCGAAGGCTCGCTTCCGCTGCCACCGCCGCTGGTGCTGGGCCACGAGTCGGCGGGCATCGTCGAGGCCGTGGGCTCCGACGTCACCGCCGTGCAACCGGGCGACCGGGTGATCGCCTGCACCTCGATGGCATGCGGCATGTGCCGGGCGTGCGCCACCGGCCACGCTTATCTCTGCACCGCCCGCCCGGTGCGCAACCCGCAGCTCGGGCCGGCCCTGTCGGAGAACGGCGACGAGGTCTTCCAGTTCGCCGACATCGGCGGCTTCGCCGAGCAAATGCTGCTCCCTGACAAGATGTTGGTGAAGATCGACGCCGACATCGCCCTCGACCGGGCCGCGCTCATCGGCTGCGCGGCTACCACCGGCCTCGGCGCGGTGTTCAACACCGCCAAGGTGCCGCCCGGCGCCGTCGTGGCTGTTATCGGCTGCGGGGGCATCGGCCTCAACGTCGTGCAGGGCGCGATCGTCGCCGGCGCGGCCCGGGTGATCGCGATCGACGTGGCCCAGCCCAACCTCGAGCTGGCGAAGCAGTTCGGAGCGACCGATGTCGTCGACGCCACGCAGGGCGATCCCGTCATGCAGGTGATGGAGCTCACCAGTGGCGGAGTCGATTACTCCTTCGAGGCGCTCGGGCGGAAGGAGACCATCGAGCAGTCGTTCAACATGCTCGCCAGCGCGGGCACGGCCACCGTCATCGGCGTGTCGTCGATGGAGACGATGGTCGAGCTGCCGGCGATCACGTTCATGATGGAGCGCCGCATACAGGGCTGCATGATGGGCTCCAACCGGTTCCAGGTCGACATCCCCTACTACATCGACCTCTACCTCCAGGGCCGCATCAAGCTCGACGAGCTCATCGGCGACCGCATCGTCCTCGACCAGGTCAACGACGGCTACAAGGCCATGCAGTCGGGCACCAAAGCCCGAAGCGTCATCCTCTTCGACTGATCACGTGACTGGCGGCGCGCTGCGCCGTCAGGCGGGCGGCGAGGAGACATGAGGGAACAGCTCCTCGAAGGCGCCGCGGGTGATGCGGTAACGCACCTCGGGTGACACATCGTCGAACAGCTCGTGAAGGGTCTTCTGCGTGTGGCCGAAGGTGCCCTCTAGGTGCGGGTAATCGCTTCCGAACATGACGTTCTGGTAGCCCATCGCCGAGAGCGCCGCCGGGGCGCTCGCGTCGTGCTGGAAGCTCGCGTAAACCTGCTCGTAGAGGTACTCCTTGGGCAGCCGGGCCAGCGGCGGGCGTACGAACATGGCGTGCTGGCGGTAGGCCTCGTTCATGCGGTCGCCGACAAACGGCACCCAGGTCGCGCCGCCCTCGGAAATGAGAATGCGGAGGCCGGGATGGCGCTCGAGGGCGCCGCTGGCCACAAGCTTCATGGCCGTGTACTGACCACCGTACGTCGTCTCGACGTAGTTGAGGATGGCCGCGCCGGGGCCACGGAACATCGTGGCCACGTCGCCGCCGTCGGTACCCACGTGGAAGCCGAGGACCATGCCGCGCTCCTCCGCAGCAGCCCAGAGCGGCTCCCAGGAGTTGTGGTTCCAGTCCCGGGTGCTCGGCGGATGGCCCGTCGGCAGGCTCACCAGATGCATGCCGATGTCGGCTGCGTGCTCAAGTTCGGCAACCGCGTCTTCCACGTCGAGCATCGGCATCATCGCGGCCGGGACGAGGCGGTCTGGCGCCACACTCTGGATCTCCGAAACGAGCCACTCGTTCTCGGCGCGGGCCGCGGCCCGGATCAGCGTCGGGTCCTCGATCATCCCCGACCACAGCCCGATCGACGCATACATCACCTCGCCCCAGATGCCCTCGTCGTCGTGATCCTTGAGCCGCTGGTGCACATCGCGGGCGCCCGGTGGGCGGTTGGACATCTCGACGATGGTCTCGCCCGATTCCGTCTTCGCAGTGAAGATCTTCGGCAGCTTTCGGGTGAAGGTCTTGCCGTCGACGTGGACCCGCTCCTCGTCGTCAGAGATGAACTCGCTCCACGGCATGCGCTCGGCCTGCTTCTGGGGAAGGATCTGATGCCAGAGGTCGTCAGGCTCCATGAAGTGCGAGTCGGCAGAGTGGGCCCAGATCAGGTCGTCGTTCATCATGGTCAGTTCCCCTTGTAGTTGAAGTAGGTGCCGTCGCAGCGGTAGTCCGAGGCGGGCGTGTCCTGGCGGACGAACTCACCCTTGGAGATCACCCAGATCACGTAACACGTCGACTGGGACTTCGGGCCTGGCGACGCCTTCGCAACGAACCCGCCGCCGCCGTCGTAGTTGGTGAGAGCGCGCAGGTACGCCATCACCTTGGCCCGTGTCACATTCGGCCCGACGGCGCGGAGCGCCTTGACGAACAAGGCGGTGTTGGCCCAGGCGTGCATGGCGTAGAGGTCGAGCGGGGTACCCGGCGCCGTCTTTTGCATCCATTGTTGGAACAGGGCGACCTCGGGGATGTTGGTCGCGTCCGCCGGTGTGAAGAACAGCGACCACTGGTTCCACCCGAGGATCCCCTCCGCCGCCTCGTTGCTCCCCATGAGCTTGATGAAGCTGGCGTCGTAGGCAGTCGGGATGATGTTGATTGGGTGCCAACCCTGCGCCTGCTCGGCCTTCACGAGCGAGGCGGCGGTTGCCGCGGTCATGAACGACGTCCAGAAGACCTTGACGCCCTGATTGCGCATCCGCACGACATCGGCCGTGAAGTTCGTCTCGGTCGGTGCGATACCGCGGTTGTAGGTGATCTTCCATCCCGCGGCCTGCGCCGCGGCCGACATCATCCGGTACGAGTACGCGCCGGCGGGCACGTTGTTCCACACGATGCCGACGTTCTGGGTCGCATCGGCCCCGAACTTGTTCTTGAAGTACTCGAACATGCCCGTGAGGTAGCCGACAGGCGTGGGCGAAGCGCTGAAGTTGCTGGCCAGCTCCTTGTGCTCCTTCGAGACCGGATAGCTGACGTCGGGGACGTTCGGGTATTGGCTCAATACCGCCGACTCGCAGTCGTCGTAGATCTCGAACGAGCCGCTCAGGCCCAAGACCTTGTCCACCAGGCCCCGGGTGGCGTTCTGGGCTGCGCCGCAGTCCGTCTGGCCGTCCGCCGACAGGAGCTTGAGCTGACGCCCGTACAGCCCGCCCTGGCTGTTGACGTAGTTGAAATAGGCCTGCGTGGCGAGCACCGCGCCCTGAAAGATGCCGGGCACCGGGCCGGTGACGTCGGAGACATTGCCGAGGAGGATCGAGTTGGGGGTGACACCGACGTCGGTCGCGCCCCCGTTACCGCCCGGCGGCGCGGGCTGGCCGACGGCGCCGCCGGCGCTCGAACCGCCCGCTCCCGCCGCCCCGCCCGTCCCTCCGGACGACGAGCCCACGGCGCCCGCGGCGGCTCCCGAGGCGCCCAGGTCGCCCCCAACGCTCCCGGACGCGTCGGTCGACGACCCGGCCTGCCCGTTGACACCGCCACTGCTCAGTGCCGCCCTGGCCGCTCGCTCGCGGAGCGCGCTCGGCACGCGCGCCCCGCAGGCGGCGCTCACCAGGCACACGCCGAGCAGCAAGGCACGCCAACGCAGGGCCCTGCCCTTCGCGCGCGCGGTCATCTGGGCGAGTCCCCACCGGCGATGGCGCGCCGGACGGCGTCGAGTGCAGCCGGGTCGTCCAGCGACGCCAGGTCGCCGAGCTCGCTGCCCAGCGCGGCGGCGCGCACGAGCCGGCGCATCACCTTGCCGCTTCTCGTCTTTGGCAGCTGGTCGACGAACACGACGCTCGACGGACGGAACGACGAACCCAGCATCGATGCCACCAGTTCCCTGAGTTCGACGGCCAGCTCGGGTGTGCCTGCCGCCGCGCCGTCCCGAAGCACGACAAACACCTGGAGGGCCTCCCCCTTGAGGTCGTCCGGGATGCCGACGGCGGCCGCCTCCACGACTGCCGGGTGCGACACGAGGGCCGACTCGGGCTCGATCGGACCGAGACGCTTACCGGCGATCATGATGGTGTCGTCGCTGCGCCCGTGCAGGTACCAGTAACCATCGGCGACGGACGCCAAGTCGCCCTGCACCCAGGTATCGGGCCAGCGCGACCAGTACGTCTCGAGGTAGCGCTCAGGGTCACCGTGGAGGCCCTGGGTCATCCCGGGCCAGGGCTTGGTGCACACCAGCTCGCCGACTTGGTCGCGCACCGGCCGGCCGCCGGCATCGAAGACGTCGACGGCGATGCCGAGCGCGGGCCCGACGAGTGATCCCGGACGGATGCATTGCACCGGATGGGGCGACAACAACGCGCCACCCACCTCGGTACCACCCGACATGTTGATGATCGGGCAGCGTCTCCCGCCGACGACGTCGAAATACCATTGCCACGGCGTCTCGTTCCACGGCTCACCCGTGGAACCGAGGATTCGCAGTGACGAAAGGTCATGACGACGCACCACGGCTTCGCCGTGGGGCATGAGCGCCCGCACAAGCGTCGGGCTCAAGCCCAGCACCGTGACGCCGCTCTCGGCCACGATGCGCCACAGCCGATCGGGGCCGGGGTGGTCAGGGGCTCCTTCGACCAGGCAGAGCGTCGCCCCGTTGGCGAGGGCGGCGGTGATCTGGTACGGCCCCATGATCCAGCCCATGTCGCTGAACCACAGCAGGGTGTCGGACGGACCGAGGTCATGCTGGAACGCTCCCTCGGCGGCGACCTTCACCGGCAACCCACCGTGGACGTGGACGGCACCCTTTGGCCGCGCCGTTGTCCCCGATGTGTAGGCAAGCAGCAACGGATGGTCCGTGGGGACATCAACGGTGGTCGACGGGCCGGAACGCGGCCCGGGCCAGCTCACGACGTCGGGACCAGGTCGCGGAGCCTCGTTCAGACCGCCCAGGCGAGCGGTCACCACGACCGTGTGCACGCTCGGCACCTGGTCCGCGGCGTCGAGCGCGGTCCGGGCCATCGCGACACGCCCGCCCCGGCGCAGCGTCCCGTCCGCGGTCACGATCGCGGCCACGGACGCGTCCTCGAGGCGGGCACGGACGGCGTCGACTCCGAAGCCGCTGAAGAGAGGGACCGAGATCGCACCCAGCTTGGCGACGGCGAGAATGGCGGCGACCGCTTCTGGGACCATCGGCATGAGGAGCGCCACTCTGTCGCTGGCGCCGATGCCGCGCTCCCGTAACAACGCACAGAGACCTTCGGCCTCTTCGTGGAGCGCACGGAAGGTCCAGGTGCGACGCGAACCGTCCTCACCGTGCCACTCGACGGCTGGCCGCACCGGGGACTCGGTCAACCAGCGGTCGACGCACATCCTGGCCAGATTCGTCCGCCCCCCGACAAACCACTTCGCCCATGCAATGCCGGCTGAGTCATCGACCACGGTGTGGTACGGCGCGCTGAAGGGCAGCCCGAGGTGGCGTACCGCCGCATCCCAGAACCACGCGGGGTCGTCCACCGACGCGGCGAGCAGCTCGTCGAACCGCGCGAACCCGAGCTCGCGGGTGAATGCGGCGACGCGACTCGTCTCGAGCGCTTCCGCGGTCGGGACCCAGCCTTCGGACATGACCGCGACCACCGCTACCGGCTCCTCGGCAGACCGAGGTGACGCTCGGCGATGTTGTTCCGGTTGATCTCCGTCGTCCCTCCGGCGATGCGGGTGACTGGACTGTGGCGGACGTGGTGATCGAGCTCGCCGGTCAGTGCCGCGGGCCCCGACAGCTCGCGTAGCCGATCCGCGGCGCGCACGTACCGCTCGCTCACGAAGACCTTCACCATCGAGCCCGCGGTGCCGTCGCCGCCTTCCTCGCAGGCGAGCACCGCGGCCTGAAGGCCGAGGAGGGCGCCGACCTGATTGTCGATGGCGATGGCGGCCAAGGTCTCCTGGACCGAGGGGTCTTCCAGCAGCGGGCGGCCCTCATCGTCGCGTTGGGACCGCAGGTCGTCCACGGCGGCCCGGAGGAGCGGCACGCCGAACTGGCAGTTGCCTATGACACCGCGTTCGAGCGCGAGGCCACCCATCAGCACCCGCCAACCGCCGTCGACCTCCCCCAGCCGCCACTCGTCGGCAACCTCGACGTCGTCGAAGTAGACGGCATTGACGCGGTCGTCACCCATCGTCAGGACGGGCCGCACCTCGATCCCCGCGGAGTCCATGGGGACGAGGAACGTCGTCAGGCCGCGATGCGCGGGGACGGCCGCATCGGTGCGCGCCAGCACGAGGCCCCAGCGCGCCTCGTGCGCCATCGTGGTCCACAGCTTCCGGCCGTTGAGTACCCATCCGCCGTCGCTCGCGACGGCTCTCGTCGTCACGGCGGCCACGTCGGACCCTGCGTCGGGCTCGGAGTAGCCCAGGCAGACACTTGCGGTCCCGTCGACGAGGGGCTCGAACACCTCGCTGCGGTGGAACGGCGTGCCGAACCGGTCGATTAACCCGGCCACCAGCAGGTTGCTGGCCAACGCGTCATAGGGGGCAGCGGCCCGTTCCATCTCGCCGAACAGGACATGGAGCCGCAACGGATCGGAACCCTCGATACCCGGCACGACCGAGCGCAACCACCCACGCGCCCCCATCTCCCGAGCCATGCGCTCGTCGTGGTGCGTGCCTGTGGTCCGCACCCGTTCGCGAGCCGCGGCGTCAATTATCTCGCCGAGCAGCTCCCGGACCTCGGCGCGGAACGCCTCGAGCTCGGCGTCGAGCATGAAGTCCATCAGGGCCTTCCGCCCGCGGGCACGTCGACGCGAGTGCGCCAGAGCGCGCTCTCGCGGGTCTGGCGCGCCACCTCCCTGTTGGCGGTGGTGGCGGTGGTGACGAACAGGTCGCGCCCGTCGTCGCCGCCGAGGATGCAGCCGATGGCCATCGCGTTGTCGGTCGAGAGCCGGTCTGTGATCTCGCCGTCGAGGGTGCATCGCACGACCTCGCAGCCAGTCGCGTTGGCGCTCCACACGGCGCCGTCGGCGTCGCAGCAGATCCCGTCGGGTCGCGACCTCTCGCCGAACTGAGCCAGCACGCGTCGCGCGCCCAGGGAGCCGTCGTCGTCGATGTCGACGACGATCAATCGGTGCCCGAAGCTCTCCGCCACGATCAACGATTGGCCGTCAGGCGTTATGGCCAGGCCGTTGGCGTAGTTGAAGCCACGACCGACCTCCCGCGTAACACCGTCTGGCGCAAGGAGGAAGATCGGCGAGTCGACCGTATCGGGGAGGCCCTGCGTGTAATCGAACCCCTGGTTCGCGAGGTAGATGCGTCCCACCTCGTCGATGACGAGGTCGCCGAAGTTGTGGGGGCTCAGCGGCGTGAGATCGCGGTACTCGCTGACGCGGCCTTCGGCATCGATGGCCCAGAGGGCGCCCGCGCTCAGGGCGGACACGAGGATGCACTCATCGTCCGTGAAGCTCATGCTGATCGGGCTGCCAGGAAGGTCTGCGACGCGGGACGTCGTCCCGTCGGGGTCGACCCGCTCGATGGCGTCATCGTGGATGTGTGAGAAGTACACGGCGCCTGCGTGCCAGCGAGGTCCTTCGGCGAAGGAGAACCCGCCCGCCACCTTCTCCAGCGGCGCCGTCATCCCTGGCCGAGCATCTTCTCGAGATTGCGGCCCATCATCGACACCGCCATACGCCGCGGGAGCACGCGTCCGAGGAGGGCCGACGTCATCGCGTTCTTGCGGCCCGGGGTCGTCACGCTCTTCGAGCCCAGCGCGGCGAGTGCCTGCTGCACGAACTCGTCGACGTCCATGGGACGGAACGTCGACGACTGTCGCTTCTCCGCCTTCTTGTAGGTCTCGGTGTTCACCGCACTAGGTACGAGCGTGAGCACATCGACCCCGGTGTCGCGGAGTTCGTACGCCAGCGCCGACCCGAAGGCGAGAAGGAACGCCTTACAGGCCCCGTACGTCGTGACATAAGGCGATCCCACGACGCCGGTCATCGACGACATGATCAGCAGTCCGCCATGGCCCCGCTCTCGGAGGCGCCGCCCGAAGCGGTTGGCCAGCTCGACGTAGGCGGTCACGTTTGCCCCCACCTCGTCCCGGTAGAGGTCCGGATCGCCGTCGAGGAAGCGGCCCGCCTGGCTCCCCACCAGGTGGTTGCAAATGACGAGGCCCACATCGAGACCGTCGGCTCTGGTGGCGAGCAGCTCCGGAGACTTCGGGTCGGTCATGTCGGCCACGACGACCGTGACGGTGCGCCCCGTCTCCGACCGCAGCCGTGCCGCGACTTCCTCGAGCGCGTCGCCGTCGACGTCGGTTAGCAGCAGGTCGAGGCCGCGCGCCGCGAGCGCTCGCGCGTAGGCATGGCCGATGCCGCGCCCCGAGCCAGTGACGACTGCTGTCGGTCCGTACCGGTCGCGGAACTCTTTCGCGCTGCGCTGGCTTCCCGGCCTCGACATAGTCAAAGATTAGACTAATCCAGCTCCGGCTGGCAGATCCGGCAGGGCTTGATCCCCGAGGTGCCCGGCGCGACGTGGCGTACGTCGTCGCGGCCGGCGACGATGGCACAGTCCGGCCGGTGCACCATGCTCCCCTTCGGAGTCGCGAGCAGCTGGGCCCCGATCGGCGATACCGCGGCGGCCGCGGAGTCGGCGAGGTCCCGTGAGAGCAGGGCCTCGATGCGGGCGAGGCTGGCCACGAGGGCCTCGTGCTCGGCTCGCAGGTCGCGTTCGCGGGCTCGCGACTCACGGACCTGCAGCGTCTGCCAGTACGTGAAGTACAGGAACCCCCCGGCAAAGACGAGTGCGACCCCGAGTAGTCCCCCTGACAGCATGTACGGGATCTGCTCGAAGACGAGGACAGTCCTGGATGCGCCGAGCCAGCCCAAGACCACGAGGAGCACGCCCAGGGGCATAAGCGTGCCCCCGACGACGAGCAGGACGCGGTCGAGGCTTCCTGCGCCGACGCGGACCCGAAGCCGGCTCACCCGGCTCGTCAGCTGTTCGGTGGGGCTTCCCTCGCCACCCTGAGTCAGCGAAAGACGGGGTGCGTCGGCGCTGCTGCTCATCCGTCTCCTTCGCGCGCACACATCGTGGCGTGGTGTTCGAGAACGCGGTCAGGCAGCCGCCTCAGTCCAAAGCCGATGAGCGCCGATCCGAGCACGACCACGATCGGTAACACCGGCGCGAGGCCTTTGGGCAGGACCATCCGGTCGGCCGGACTGGCGACGATCGGCGAAGCTGCCAACGGAGCCCGCGGGGGGCCCGCCGCCGCGCCGGGGCCGATCGAAGGCGGGGCCGCAGAGCCTGCGAAATTGGAGGCCAAGGGCGCGCCCTGGCCGGTGTCCGGCGACCCCGGCGGCAGCGGGGACGGCAGGGTCTCCCCCGCTCCACTCGCACCGAAGGCCGGCGCCGACGCGAGTCCTACTGACGCTCCGCCGAACGTGTACACAAACGTGTCACCGTTGCCGTCCGCAGGCTTCCACAAGACGACGATGTTCCCGGCGTCGTAGGAGACGTCGGCACCGTCGACCTGCTGTGTCGGCTGGCTCACGGTGATCGTCATTCCCGCAGCCGATAAGGCCTGGTTGGCGATGGCGTTGGCCGCCGGGTTGGCCGGCGCCCCCGCGCTGCCGACATGCAGGCCGTCGTGATCGATGTATGCGGGCTGGCCGCCGATCTTCATGTCGGCGACCACGTTCGCACCCTTGGCGGTACCGGTGACGCCGTCGGTGGTCCCGGCCGCGGTCGATGTCACCGACCCGATGGTGACGACGCCGCCCAGGTCGACGCCCCGAACCGTGCTGCTGGCGAGGGCCTCCGCGGTGTTGGCGCCGGTGAGCCTCGTCACCGTGTCGGTCGCGGTACCTCCGGTTGAGCTGGAGGGACTTGGCCCTCCGGAGCCGGCCATGGTGGCGCCGGCCTGCACACTCGTGTCGGTGGCGGTCGCGGTCATGGTCGAGCCCGGGTAGGTCGTATTGGTGACAGTGCTCGGACCGCTGCCGGTGCGGGCCTCAGCCCGGACGGGATAGTTCG
The DNA here is from genome assembly GCA_035948135.1 of Acidimicrobiales bacterium. Taxonomy (GTDB): domain Bacteria; phylum Actinomycetota; class Acidimicrobiia; order Acidimicrobiales; family AC-14; genus CADDZP01. Next base: position 23,393 of record DASZJL010000209.1, read on the forward strand.
CCGAGCCCGCCTGCTCGGGCGAGATCGGCAGCCCCAGGAGCACGGCCAGCGACCCCGCGTTGGCCACCAGCGGGCCGGGCCACGTGATCGACGACAGGGCGTAGCCCTGGGGGCCCGAGTGCAGCTGGGCCTGTGTTATCGGCACCTCACCCTCGGCCTGCGGGTGCGCGGACGCGCCCGGGAAGTCGTACGTCAGCTGCGTGCCCACCGCTGTGGCCGACAGGTTGAACCGGCCGAAGCCCGATCCCAGGGGGACGTCCGCCTGCGCGGGCACTTGGCTCAGCACGATGCCGACCGCGGCTAAGGCGAAGCAGAACGTGCCAGCGAAGAAGCACGCGATGCGTCTGGCGCGCTGCGGCCGCCCGCTCACCCGACGCTCCCGAGGTACGCGCTCGACATGTAGTCGGCGATGTCCGCGGGCTCACCGACCATCGCGATGTGGCCCTGGGCCATCACGGCCGCATAGTCGGCAACCGCCAGTGCCGTGTGCGCGAACTGCTCGGTCAGGAGCACGGTGATCCCACTGGACGCCAGGTTCTCCACGACCTCGTAGAGCTCGGCGACGATCAGCGGAGCGAGGCCCATCGAGATCTCGTCGAGCAGCAGCAGGCCGCGCTCGGCGATGAGGGCCCGGGACATGCCCAGCATCTGCTGCTCGCCGCCCGACAGCGTGCCCGCCAGCTGCGCCCGCCGCTCGGCCAGTCGTGGGAACTGCGAGTACGCCCGCTCCTCGATCCCCTTCATGGAAAGCGCCGACCCGTAGCTGAAGACCCGCAGGTTCTCGGCCACGGTCAGGTTGGGGAAGATCCCGCGCCCCTCGGGGATGCGACAAACACCGGCCCGGGCCAGCGCGTCCGGGTCGGCGCCGTTTACGTGGACGCCGGTGATGTGCACGCACCCGGACGTCGGCCGCACCTTGCCGCCGGCGACGGCCAACGTCGTCGTCTTGCCGGCGCCATTCGGCCAGAGAAGCGCGAACACCGACCCCGGAGGGACCGTGAGGCTCACCCCATGGAGGACCTCGATGCGGCCGTAGCAGGCGCGGACATCGTGGAGCTCGAGCGCGGGTGGCGCCGCTGTACCCCCTGCCATCAACCCGTCTCCACGACGAGCGTGGGATCGTCGCCCAGGTACGCGGCCTGTACCACTGCGTCGGTCTGCATTTCACGAGGTGTGCCGTGGGCGATGAGCCGGCCGAAGTCGAGCACGTACACGTCTTGGCAGACACGCATGACGAGGTCGACGTCGTGCTCAACGAGCAGCACCGCCATGCCGCCGGCGGCCAGCTCGACGAGCAGCGAGCCGAGCGCCTCGGACTCGGCGCCATCCAGACCTGACCCGGGCTCGTCGAGGAGCAACAGCCGGGGCTCTGTCGCGAGAGCACGTCCGAGCTCGACGAGCCTGGCCGAGCCCGTGGGGAGCGCGTCGACGCGCGTGTCCGCAACGGCGCGGAGCCCCAAGCGGTCAAGGATGGAGTCGGCCACTGCCTCGGGATCGGACCCGTCGCGGGCCCAGCCGCGGTGGAACTCTGCCGCCGCCCGAATGTTGTCCCGGGCCGACAGCGACCCGAAGATCTCGAGCCGTTGGAACGTTCGCGCCAGCCCCAACCGGGCACGGTGGTACGGCGCCAGGCCCGTGACGTCCTCACCGGCGATCCGTACGCTGCCGCTGTTCGGTCGTTCGAGCCCGGTGACGACGTTGAAAAGCGTCGTCTTGCCGGCGCCGTTGGGACCGATGAGTCCGGTCACGCGTCCGCGGCTGGCCGACAGGGTGACTTCGGCCAGCGCTTGCACTCCACCGAACCGCACTGAGACGTCCTCTACCGACAGGATCTCACCGGGTTCGTCGGTGGTCGTGTGCGATTGAAAGGCCGGAACGGCGGGCCGTGCCGTCGATGCGGGGGACGGCACCGCAGTGAGGGTTGGCCGCGGCGAGCGCCGGGCGCGAAGGCGCTCGCCGACCAACGCCAGCTGGCCGCCGATCCCGTTCGGGTTTTGCCCGATAACGACGGCACCGAGTCCGATAAGCAGGTACTGAAGGTTCGACAGGGACTTGAAGTGGTCCTGCAAGATGGGCGCGACGAAGGCGAGCATGAGCGCGCCGAGCAGCGCACCGGAGACCGTGTTGCGACCACCGATGAGCAGCGTCAGCAGCAAGAGGAGGCTGAGCAGCAGCAGGAAGTCGTTGGGCGTTACGAGCCGCTGGCGCCCCGCGTAGAGCGCGCCGCCGAGCCCCGCCAACCCGGCCGACGCCGCGAACACGATGACCTTCGTGTAGTTGATGTTGACGCCGAGCGTCGCGCAGGCCGCGGGCGCGTCGTTCAGCGCGGCCAGTCGACGGCCGAACCGCCCACGCCGAATGGCGAGCACGCCGACCGCAGCCACCGCGAAGACGACCGCCAGGAGGATGAAGAAGGCCCGGTCCGAGGACGTCGGGATGCCGGGGAGGTGGACGCGCGACACCGTCAGCCCACCGCCGTACGAGCCGAAGAACTGGCCGAAGAAGATGTAGTCCATTGCCTGGGCGAATGCGAGCGTGGCGAGCGCGAGGTAGAGACCCCGGAGCCGCACGGTCGGCAGGGACACCGCGGCACCCACCACACCTGCGAGCACGACGGCCGCGATCACACCGAGCAAGGAACCGTGGTGGCCGAAGTGGCCCATCGCGTAGGCGCCGAAACCTACGAACGTCATCTGGCACAGCGAGACCTGTCCGGCGTAGCCGGTGAGGAGGACGAGCGATAGGAGGATCAAGGCCATGGCCAGCCCACGCCCGCCGCGAGCGAGGTCGACCACCGACAACTCGCCCGACACGGCGACCATGACGGCCACGAAGGCCGCGGCGGCGATCAGCGACCGCCGCAGCCCCGGCACCCGCGGTACCTGCAACGACGACACGTTCCCCGTCCGAAGCCGCTCCTCGCGCATCAGGATCAACGCCACGAAGAGCACGACCATCGGGATGGCGCCCTGGATGCGCGACAGGAAGCCCCCAATCGGCAGATAGCCCACCGCGTAGGTGACCGCCAAGCCGATCACGAACGCCCCGACCACCGTCATCGGAAGGCTCCGCAGTCGTCCGACGACGGCCGCCCCGATGGCGCCGATGATCAGCAATGTCAGTTGCACGGCGTCGAGCGGCGCGACCGGCGACAGCAGGATCCCCGCGAGCGCGGCCAGCCCGGCGCCGAGTGCCCACGAGAGCTGGCCGATCCGCACGGGGCGGGCCCCAGCCATCTCAGCGAGGTCACGGTTGTCAACGACGGCCCGCATGGCGATGCCGGTGCGAGTTCGCGAGAAGAACAGTCGCAGCCCAACCGCGACGGCGATGGCGACTGCGACGACGATCGCCTGGTGGTAGTCGACGTACACGAGAAACACCTTGAAGCGGTGCCCGGGGAAGAACGGGGCCACGGTCCGGGCCGAGTTCTTGGGGTTCCAGAACAGGTTGGCCACGCCGATGAGGGTGAGCATCAGCCCGATCGTCACGACCAGGTTGACCTCGAGCGACGCTCCCTCGAGGCGACGCACGAGCACGCGCTCCACGAGGGCACCGAACAGCGGCGCGGCAACGAGGAGCACGAACAGCAGCGCCGGGAGCGGCGGCCAACCCCACGGAACAGTGAGCTGCCAGTACAGGAACGCGGCGACCATCCCGATGGCGCCATGGGCGAAGTTGAAGACCCCCGACGTGGTGTAGGTGACCACGAGCCCCGACGCGCTCAGCGCGTAGACACAGCTGATGACAACACCGACGACCGTGTACGTCAGAAAGGTCGTCATGGTGCGGCCCGGTCAGGTCCCAGGGGTCTCACCTGGGACCCACCTTTCGCAGACTCCCAGTGCGACGAGGCTACCGTGCGACCGCCGCTGGGGCCGAGGCCGCGTAGGCGTCCTCGATCAGCCAGTCGGGGGGGTCGGCCGGGATCGAGTGCAGCTTGTCGAGCCCCCTGTCGCCGGCGAACGCGGTGATGGTGTCGAGGGCCTCGGTGTTGGTCAGGTCGCCGAACTGGATCTGGAACGAGATGTTGCTCGCCCCCGTGCCTTCCTGAATGGCCCGGACCTTCTCGAGGCACTGCGCCGGTGTGCCCCACACCTGCTTGTCGATGAACGCCTGCACCTTGGCGTGGTCCTCGGTCGTCGATCGGCCCCGAAGGTTGGTCACGAAGTCGGCGTACGTCGGCGACTCGTCCCACATGGCCTGGGCGTAGTTGTTGGTCAGCTCGAAGAGATGGACACCGATGGCCTGCACGAACCGCTCGTACGCCGCCTGCTCGGAGGAGGCGCAGACCATCCACACCAGGAGGACCGGCTGCACCGGCTCCCAGCCGCGCTGCGTCCGCTCGGTATTCAGCGCCGCCAGGTCGGTCCGGATGAAGTCGGTGGACTTCTGGCCTGCGTACAGCAGGCCGAGACCGCGTTTACCCCCTTCGACCAGCGTCTCGTCGGACGTGGCGGCCACGAGCAGACTGTCGGCGAGCTCGCGGTTGACCGGCTGTGGCCGCAGGGTCATCTCAGGCAGCGTGAAGATCTCGCCGTCGTAGCTGAAGGAATCTTCGGTCAGAGCGAGCTTGATGATGTCGACCGACTCGTCGAACCGGGCACGGCGGTCGTCGTACGGCACCTGCAGTGCGGCGTACTCGAACGGAGCGACACCCCGAGCAACGCCGAACAGCTTGCGCCGGCCCGGGGCCACGTTGTCGAGAAGCGACATCTGCTCTGCGACTCGGAGCGGATGATGCCAGGGCAGGACGACGACGCTCGTGCCCAGGTTGATGCGGCGGGTGCGGCCCGCGACATACGTCATCCATTGCAGCGGGTCGGGCGACAGCCCGTACGGAGAGACGTGGTGCTCGGGAGCGAACACGAAGTCGTACCCGAGATCGTCGGCACGGACGACCAAGTTGATCATGTCTTCCCAGACGCGGGAATCAGGCACGTAGCGATTGCCACGACCGAGCCTCCGCTCGAAGTACCGATCCCAGTCGGCATGGACCGTGGGATGGGTCACGATCCCGGTTTCGAGTCCTCGCACTCTGGCTCCCTTCGATCGTCGGGACTTCACACCCGCGCCATGCCAAGGCTAGGCGCCCGAGGACCAATAGGTCAAGTTCTTGAGTATTGCGATTACGCCGTCAACGTCGAGATGCCTGGCGCCGCTGCATAGCGAGCAACGCGTCACGGTGCGCGTCCATGAGCTGCGTCACGTTCTCGAACCCCGCGGCGCTGTCGAGCACGGCGTTCGCGATCACCCGCAGGCCGGCGTTGATAGATACCTTCGTCCAGCGGAGCGCGTGCTCCGGCTGGGCCAGCAGCGTCTGCGCCCACTCCTTGACCACGCCGTCGAGGTCGTCGGCGCCCGCGACCTCGGTGATCAGCCCCAGCTCGGCGGCTTCGGCCCCGGTGATCGGCGCGCCGGTCAGGAGGTACCGCCGGGCCCGGGCGTAGCCAATCAATTGGGGCCACAGCAGCGCGCCCCCATCGCCAGCGACGAGCCCGACCGACACATGGGGGTCGGCGAAGGTTGCCTCGGGCGTGGCGACGACAATGTCGCAGAACAACGCCATCGAGCACCCCAGGCCAATCGCGGGCCCGTTGACCTTGGCGATCAGGGGTGTCTCCATGCCGAGCAGCGTGTTCTGGATCGCACGATCGCCTCGGATGGCGCGGGCGGATGCCGAGGCATCGGCGTTGAGCTCGAGCAGCCAATTCAGGTCGCCTCCGGCCGAAAAGGCGCGACCGCGCCCGGTCAGGACGGCCACCTTCGTCGCGTCGTCGCGATCGATGTCGAGGAAGAGCGACTCGAGCTCGCGGTGCACATCGCGGTTAATGGCATTCAGCTCGGCAGGGCGATTGAACGTGACCATGAGGACCGGCCCGTCACGGACGACGTCCATCGCCTGGTAGGTGCTGAAGTCGACACTCGTCATGGTCCACGAATCGTAGATCCGGCCGCC
>DASZJL010000210.1:0-8530 GCA_035948135.1 Acidimicrobiales bacterium
GTGGCCGAGCGGGTGACGTGCGGCCCCGACCCCGAGCGCCACCTCGACGCCATCCGCAAGTACCTCGACGCCGGCTACGAGTACGTCTACGTCCATCAGGTCGGCCACGACCAGGACGGCTTCTTCGACTTCTACCGACGCGAAGTACTGCCCAAGCTGGGGTGACGGTCACGGTTTCCGACTTCGTGACCACGGGTACAAACAGAGGGACAGCGAAATGCAAGGAGTGATTTTTCGCATGGGTGTATTCGAAGAGGCCAAGGGCAAGGTCAAGGAAAAGATCGGCGAAGTGACCGACAATCCGGACCTGCAGCGTGAGGGTCAGGCCCAGGAGGACAAGGGCAAGGCCGAGCGCGAGGCCACACAGGCCCGGGCCGAGGCCAAGGCTCACGAGGGCAAGGCGAAGGCGCACGAGGTCGAGCAGAAGGCGGCTGAGCGCGCCAAGTAATTCTTTTAGCAGGGAGTGGTCTTGGCGAGCACTCCCTGCCAAAAACGGGGAGCCCCGGCAATACGCCGGGGCTCCTGCGCGTTTTGGGTGCGCCCCGTTTTGAGTGTCGCCGCGTTTTGAGTGTCGCCGCGTTTTGAGTGTCGCAGCCTCGGGCAAAGGTTGGCCGTGCCTCGGCTGCGACGGGTGACGTGCAACGACCCCGGCTACACGCGCCGTAAGGCCGGCCGGGGGTTCGTTTATCTCGACACCAGCGGCGACCGGGTCACCGATCCGGAGCTGGTGACCCGGATGCGGGCGCTCGCCATACCGCCGGCGTGGACCGAGGTGTGGATCTGCACCGACGAGTTGGGCCATCTCCAAGCGGTGGGCACCGACGCGGCCGGGCGGCGCCAGTACCTGTACCACCCCGCCTGGCGGGAGCGACAGGACCGCGAGAAGTTCGACCACATGCTGCTGTTCGGGCGGGCCCTGCCCCGCATCAGGAAGACGTGCGCCAAACGGTTGGCCCGGCCGGAGCTGGATCGGGACCGGGTTCTTGCGTGTGCGGTGCGCCTCTTGGACCTCGGGTTCTTCCGCATCGGCACCGAGGGCTACGCCGAGCAGCATCAGCACTACGGGCTGGCCACCATCCGCAAGACGCACGTCAGTTTCGACGGCGACGTCATCACGTTCGACTTCGTGGCCAAGAGCGGCAAGCGGCGGGTGCAGTCCGTCGTCGACCCCGCGGTGCACGAGATCGTCTCCCAACTGAAGCGCCGGCGCGGCGGCGGCCCTGAACTGCTGGCGTACAAGGTCCGAGGTTCCTCTTCGATCAGCGCCGCAGGCGCTTCGGGTCCACAGGGCCCGAGCTCGTCGAAGAGGAGCCGAGCAGGGTGGTGGCGCGACGTGAAGTCGGCCGAGATCAACGAGTTCATCAAGGAGATCGGCGGCGACGAGTTCACGGCCAAAGACTTCCGCACGTGGAGCGCGACCGTGCTGGCGGCCGTGGCCCTCGCCGTCTCGGCCGACGCGCCCAAGACGGGGACGGGCCGCAAGCGGGCAGTGGCGCGGGCCATGAAAGAGGTCGCCCACTACCTCGGCAACACGCCGGCCGTGTGCCGCTCGTCGTATGTCGACCCGCGAGTGGTCGACCGCTTCCAGGCCGGCGTCACCATCGCCCCGGCATTGAGCAAGCTGGGCGAGGGCGCGACGTTCGGCCAGCTGGCCATCCAAGGGGCGATCGAGACGGCGGTCCTCGACCTACTCGACGACGCGCCGGCCACTACTGTCGCCGCGGCGTGAACTATGTGCCCGAGGCCCGATCGCTGGCTGAGATTTTGGCGATGTACGAGAGCGAGGGCTTCACGTCCCAGTTGGGCACTCGCCCCGGCGGCCGCATCGTCTGTTTCAGCTGTCACTTAGAGGCGCCGGCTGAGGAGTTCGAGCTGGTGTCGCTCTCCAGGATGGAGGGGGCGTCGGACCCTGACGACATGCTGGCGGTCGCGGCTCTCCGCTGCCCCAAGTGTCAGTGTCAGGGCACGCTCGTCCTCAACTACGGACCGGAGGCCACCGAGGACGACGTCGACGTCCTGCAACGGCTCGAGGCCGTCGACAAGAGCCGGGAGAACCCCACCTAGTCGCCGAGGGCCGCGCTGACCTTGTCGGCGGTGGGGCTGTCGTCGGCCAGGATGAGGTCGACGCGGGCGCCGTTGACGACGATGCGGCCCGCGCCGGCCGGACCGGAGAAGCGGCCGTCGGCGGCGGGGCGGGTATGGCCGTTGGACCAGTCGGGCGCCCACGAGGAGAGGGCGGCGGCCAGCTTGCCCGCCGATGCCGTGTCGGGCGCCGTCCAGCGGTCGGCGAAGCCGCGGGCCGCGCCGCACCGGACGGTGGCGAAGACGTCGCCGCTCCAGCCGTCGGACGCGTCCTCGGACGTGGTGGAGTCGAGGTGTTCATGGAGAAGCTCCTCCATGCTGAACTGACCGAGGGTGTTGGCCCGCACCGGTGTGCAGCCGGTGGCGGCGGCCAGGTTCGGGAAGTCGGGCGGCGACCACTCCTTGCCCGCCAGGTAGAGCGGGGGCTGGCCGACGACGAGGGTCGAGTCGGGCGGTCGTCCGTACGCGGCGTTCACCGCCGCCCACCCGCCGGCGCGGAATCGAGAGATCACGAACGCCCGTCCCGTCGTGTACGGCCACAGCAACGAGTCGACGACGTACGGCGGCGAGGTGTTGTAGACCGACGCCGACCCGCCCGAGCCCGAGCTCGCCTGGTTGCGTTGCGCGGCCGTGAGGTACTTCGCAGCCCACTGCGCTTCGAGCGTCTTGGCGTCGCCCTCGAGCAGGCCCGAGAACGCGGTGCTCTGCTCCCCCTTGTCGGCGACGTCGAGAGCATTTGTCGCGGGCCCGAATTGGAAGTGTTGGTCGGTGAGGGCGTGGTCCATCTCGTGGGCGACGGTGATGCGTTGCTCGGGGGTGAGCGTCGTGCTGTTGGCCCGCACCAGCAGCTTCTTGGTCTTGGGGTCGTAGAACCCGAGCACCGCGCCGCCGTAGAGGTTTTGGATCGTCTTGACGTAGTCGGTGTTCTCGGGGATCAGCTTCAGCACCTTCAACGTCTCACCGTCGCCCTGCATGCGGTCGAGGTGCATGTCGCGCTGGTTCACGGCGTTGAGCTGACGGACGAACTCGGCGTCGGGGGCCACCGCGATGTCGAGGGGTCCCAGCCAGGGCAGGCCTCTGAGCTGGGACACCTGGTCCTGGATCTGGCTGAACGTCGCGGCCAGGGCCGACGGCACCACCGCCGTCGTCGTGGGCGCCGGTGCGGCCGTCGTCGTCGGGGCGATGGTGGTCGTCGGTGCTGTCGTCGACGTGGTGCGGGACGCGACCTTGTGTCCTCCATCGCCGGCGCGGACCGCGACCACGGCCAGCCCGGCAGCGAGGAGGACGACAACGAGGGCAATGGCCACCCGAGGCGCCGGCACGCGCATCGCCGGTCACGGTACCGGCGCCCTCCCAACAACCCGTCGCGGGGAGAAGGGGCCATGCCGGTGGCCGCCGGGCGCGCGAAGCGCCTCGACCGGCTGCCGGCCAAGAAGAACGGCGGAGGGCGAGCCGGCTTTGCCGGTCGCCCGGAGCACGACCTCGCTCGCCGAGCAAGCTCCGCTTGCGAGTGCGAAATCTAAGCGCGGGGGAAGGTGAAGATGACCATCGTCCCGTATGCGAACAGGATGCCGGTCAGCGTGTAGAGCGTGGCTTTGGTGGCCGCCCGCTTGCCGGGTTTGCGCACGTAGTCGTCGATGATCAGGCGCAGGCCATTGAGCCCGTGGGCAAGGGCGAGGGCGAGCAGTGACCAGTCGAAGATGCGCCAGCCCAGGTTGTGCCAGCGGCGGGCCACGAAGTTGTAGTTGGTGCTGGTGACGTCGTGAAGGATGTGGGTGAGGGCGAAGTGGATGAGGGCAAGGAACAACAGCACCAGGCCCGAGATGCGCATGAAGAACCACGACCACGTCTCGAAGTTGGGACGGGGCCGCTGGGCTCGCATCGACGGCGGCGGGGCCGGGGTCTCCGGGGCCTTGAGCGCCATCAGAAGTGCCCCTCGATGAACGGTCGCAGGATGATGTACGCGCCGGGGATGCCGGCAGCCAGGGTGATGAAGACGACGACCGCGAACAACGTCTTGTCGCGCCGGATGGCGTCGGGGAAGAAGTCGATGAGGATGATGCGCAGCCCGTTGAGGGCGTGGAACACGAGGGCGAACAGCAGGCCGACCTCGAACACTCGCAACACGACGTTGCCATAGACGGCGTGCACCTCGTTGTAGAGGTGCTTGTCCTGCACGAGGGAGACGTCGACCACATGCAGCATCAGGAACATGAACACGAGGAAGCCGCTCACCCGGTGGCTGATGAAGGCCCACTGGCCCGACTTCCCCCGGTACGGCGTGCCGACGGTGCTCACCGGGATTGCGCACCCCGCTTCCGTCCGTACCAGCGGCCGCCCCACATCGTGGAGGACACGACGTAGAAGGCAAAGAACGTGATGAGCAGGGCGATCGCCCCGAGGGCGACGACGAAGATCCACTGCGCGGTGGTCATCGGATTTGAACTTAGCGAGGCGGGCGCCGTGCGATCACTTCCGCGCCACGCATGTAGGGCTTGAGGACGTCGGGCACGCGGACCGAGCCGTCGGGCTGGCGGTAGGTCTCGGTTACGGCGGCCCAGACGCGGGGCGTGGCCAGGGCCGAGCCGTTGAGGGTGTGGACGAGCTCGGTGCCTTTCTTCTCCCCCGACGGCCGGTACCGGATGCTCGCCCGGCGAGCCTGGTAGTCGCCGAACCAGCTCACGCTGGACGCCTCCAGCCACATGTCGCAGCCCGGGGCGTAGACCTCGAGGTCGAACGTGCGCCGCGAGGAGTCGCCGAGGTCGCCCGCCGCCAGGTCGACCACGCGGTAGGCCAGGCCCAGGGCGCGCAGGCTGCCTTCGCATCGCTCGGTGAGCTCGGCGTGCAGGTCCAGAGCCTGATCCGGGGTGGCGTAGGCGAGGATCTCGACCTTGTCGAACTCGTGGACTCGCAGCAGGCCGCGGGTGTCTCGGCCCGCGCTGCCCGCTTCCCTGCGGAAGCAGCTGGTGTGGGCCATGAGGCGCAGCGGGAGGTCGTCCTCGTCGAGGATCTCGTCGCGGTGCAGCGACGTGAGCGGCACCTCGGCGGTCGGAATGCCCCAGAGGTCGTCGCGCTCGATGTGATAGGCGTCGTCCGCGAACTTCGGCAGGTGGCCGGTGGACACCATGGTGTCGGTGCGCACGAGCGTGGGCGGCCGGATCTCCTCGTAGAGGTCGGCGTTGCGGTCGAGAGCGAGCTGGCAAAGGGCGCGCACGAGGGTGGCGCCCTCCCCCCGGTACAGCGGGAACATCGAGCCGCTCATGTTCGCCCCTCGCTCGAGGTCGAGGATGCCGAGCTCGGCGCCGATGTCCCAGTGCGGCACGCGCTGGTGCTCCCCGTAGGCGCCCTCGTCGTAGTTCTCGACGCGGAGGACGACGTTGTCGTCGGCCGTGGTGCCGTCGGGCGCGTCATCAGATGGGATGTTGGGGACGCGGAGGAGGGTCTCCCGCAACTCGTCGCCCGCCTGTTTGGCGTCGGCCTCGAGGCGCGCCTCTTGCTCGCCGAGGACCTTGCTCTCCTCCTTCTTGGCCTCGGCCGTCGCGTTGTCGCCCTGCTTGTAAGCCTGGCCGACCTCCTTGGAGATGGCCTTGACGCGGGCCCGTACCTCGTCGCGCTCGGCGATGGCACGGCGCTGGTGCTCGTCGAGCTCGGCCGCGCGGTCGAGGACCGAGGTGTCGATTCCCCGGCGCGCCAGACCATTCTTGAGCACGTCCAGCTCGGTGCGCAGCCGCCTGGGGTCGAGCATTGGTGGACGGTAGCGTCCTTTGGTGCCCGCCATTGAGGTGCGCGAACTGGTCGTGCGCTACGGCTCACTGGTCGCCGTCGACCGCCTGTCGTTCACCGCCGAGGCCGGCGAGCTCGTTGCGCTGTTGGGGCCCAACGGGGCGGGCAAGACGTCGACGGTCGAGACGCTCGAGGGATACCGGCGCGCGTCGGGCGGGAGCGTGCGGGTGCTCGGCCTCGACCCGGTTGCCCAGCACGGCGCGTTGACGCCGCGCATCGGCGTGATGCTGCAGGCGGGCGGCGTGTACCCGGGGATGCGGGTGATGGAGGCGCTGCGCCTGTTCGCGTCCTACTACGACAATCCCCTGGACGTCGACGAGCTGCTGTCGACAGTCGGTTTGACGTCGGTGGCGCGCACCGTGTGGCGCCGGCTGTCCGGCGGCGAGCAGCAGCGGCTGTCGCTTGCGCTGGCGCTGATCGGCCGCCCCGCGGTCGCCTTCCTCGACGAGCCCACGGCCGGCATCGACCCCGCCGGTCGCCAGGTGGTGCGCACGATCGTCCGGTCGCTGCGCGACTCCGGGGTGTGCGTGCTGTTGACTACCCACGATTTGGAGGACGCCCAGCGGTTGGCCGATCGGGTGCTGATCATCGACCACGGCCGGCTGGTGGCGGGTGGCACGCCAGCCGAGTTGATGACGGCGTCGGCCGGCGACGAGATCCGCTTCGGAGCGCCGAGCGGATTGGACGTGGCGTCATTGGGCACGCGCGTTGGTGCCGTTGTCGAAGAAGTGATGCCCGGCGAGTACCGGGTGGCGGCCGCGGCGGCACCGGCCACGGTGGCGGCTCTGACGGCGTGGCTGGCCGAACAGGACCTGCCCCTCGCCGACCTCCGCGCCGGCCGCCAGACCCTCGAGGACGTGTTCCTGCGACTCACGGGTCCGTCCGTATGAGGGCGCTGGCGGCGCAGTCTCGGGCGGAGCTCGTGCTCACGTTGCGGCGTGGGGAGTCGGTGCTGTTGACGCTCGTCATCCCCATCCTGCTGCTGGTGTTCTTCTCGACCGTCGACATCCTGCCCAAGCCGGTCGGCGTGCAGGAGTCCGTCGACTTCCTGGCGCCCGGCATCCTCGCCCTGGCGGTGATGTCGACGGCCATGGTCGGCCTCGGCATCGCCACCGGCTTCGAGCGCCAGTACGGCGTGCTGAAGCGGCTGGGCTCGACGCCGCTGGGCCGGCCGCGCCTGCTGGGCGCCAAGACGAACTCGATCATCGCCGTCGAGGTGCTGCAGGTCGCGATCCTGGTCGCGGTCGCCATCGCCCTGGGCTGGGACCCGCTGCACACGTCGATCGGCGCCGCGGTGGCCGCCATCGTGCTGGGCACGGTCGCCTTCGCCGGCCTCGGTCTGCTGATGGCCGGCACCCTCCGGGGCGAGGTGGTCCTGGCCGCCGCCAACGGCCTCTACATCCTGCTGCTCCTGCTCGGCGGGATGATCGTCCCCCTCGGCAAGCTCCCCGCCGTCATCCGCCCCATCGCCCGGGCCCTGCCGGCCGGCGCCCTCTCCGACGCCCTCCACCACTCCCTCGGCGGCGGCCACGTGTCAGGGTCGGCCTACTGGTTCGTCCTCATTGCCTGGGCCGTCGCCGCCCCGGTGGCGGCCGCGCTGACCTTCCGCTGGGAGTAGGCCCGGTCGGGCCGAGCTGTTTGAGCTCGCGCTCGACGTCCTCCCAGTAGAGGACCTCGCCGCTGGTCTTCTCTTCGGCGTTGTACCAGCGGAAGAAGATGACGCCGATGATCGTCCAGAGGTAGAAGCCGCCGAAGATCTTCATGATCAGGCCGGCCACCTGCATGTCGGTCAACGCCGAGATGCCCCACAGCCGCGGCACGTGCTCGTAGAAGTGGTACAGCGGCGTGGTGCCGAAGGTGAGGAACGATGCCGGCACGGTGGGGACGATCGTCTGCAGGAACAGGTAGAGCATCTTCGTGGGCGGGCGGGCCTGCGGCACCTCGGGCAACGGCGAGCAGACCGGCAGCCACATCAACAAGGCCGAGACCACGAGTACGGCGTGGGCGACGAAGTGCAGGGGGTGATCGCGCAGGGTGCCGTCCACGATGAACGGCGCGTGGCTGAGCACGAGGATGACGTTGAACTGGATGAGGTCCGGGATCGGTCGGCCCAGGAAGCGCACCGGACGCAGCAGCCGCGTCCGCTTCAGCACACTCCGCGCCAGCCACTCCGGCGTCCCCATCAACAGCAGGGGGGCGGCCACGAGCGTCATCAGCAGGTGCTGAATCATGTGGAAGAAGTAGAGGTACTGCTCGGCCAGGTCGTGGATCGGCCAGTCCGACGCGATCAACAGCACGCCCACGCCGCACGAGAACAGCGTGATCTGCTTGCGGGTGGCCCCGCCCCGGCGCACCGCGAACAGGTAGGCGATCTCGAGGCCCCCCATCAGCGCCCAGGAGTCCGGGTGCGTGTGCCAGGCCGGGAACCTCGCGACTGTCCCGACCGCCCCGAGCACTACGTCAGTGCTCCCAGACGTGGAGGCTGGTCAGGGCGATCGTGTACACGGCCACGGCAAGGACGATCCCGGTCACGAACAGCCGGCGGAACAGCTTGCTGTCGAAGCGCAGGTGCATGAAGTACAGGCCGACCAGCGCGAACTTGGCGACCATCATGAAGAGCATGAGGGTGATGACGGCCTTCTCGGCGCCCGAGACGTAATAGATC
>DASZJL010000211.1:0-7719 GCA_035948135.1 Acidimicrobiales bacterium
GATCCGGAGGCGCCGAAGCACAAGGGCATCACCTGGCTCGTCCTCCCGATGGACACGCTCGGCGTCGACGTGCGCCCGCTGCGGACGGTGATCGGCAGCTCGGAGTTCAGCGAGCTGTACCTCGACGAGGTCCGCGTGCCCGTCGCCAACCGGGTCGGTGCCGAGAACGACGGATGGCGCGTCGCCATGGTGACGTTCAGCTTCGAGCGCGGGACGTCACTCGTCTCCGAGATGGTGGACGCTCGTCACCAGCTCGACCAGCTCGCGGCCGTCGCCAAGGTCGTCGAGCGCGGGAACGGCACGGCGTGGGACGACACCGGCCTGCGGCGCGAGATTGGACACGCCGCGGCCGAGCTCGACGCGCTGTGGAACCTGGTGAAGCGCACGGTCTCGGAGGCGGCCCGCACGGGCGTACCCGGCGTCGGCGCGTCGGTGGTCAAGCTCTACTACTCCGAGCTCATCCAGCGGATCGGCGACCTCAGCTTGCGCGTGCTCGACCGGGCCTCGCTCTCCCTCGACGACGTCTACGACCACTCCGGCCACTTCGTCGAGGAGCGCCTGCGCGTGCTGGCGCTGACGATCGCGGCCGGCAGCTCGCAGATCCAGCGCAACATCATCGGCGAGCGAATTCTGGGACTGCCGCGCTGATGGACTTCACGCTTTCGTCCGATCAGGAGGCGCTGCAGGAAGCGGTCCGCAAGCTGTGTGAGGGGCGGTTCCCGATGGAGCGGGTGCGCGCGCTGGCCGACGTCGGAGGTGTGGACCGGGCGCTGTGGCGCGAGCTCGCCGACGCGGGCGTGTTTTCGCTGCGACTGGCCGAGGCGGACGGCGGGGCTGATCTCGGCACGGCCGAGGCGGTCCTCGTCTTCGAGGAGCTCGGACGGGCGCTCGTACCCGGACCGCTGGTGTGGACGCACCTGGCGGCGGGCGTGATCGCCGGCGCCGCAGAAGGAGAGCGGGTCGTCGGCGGACTTCAGCGCTGGGAGGAACCGCTGCTCGTCGAGCATCTCGACGCCATCGACGTCCTGCTGGCGGTGGACGACGACGGCCTCTGGGAGGCGGACCGATCCCGGCTCTCGGCCCGGTCCGTCTCCTGGCCTCTCGATCCGCTGACACCCGTGCACGTGGCCGGCGGCCTGTTGCGGGGCCAGCGGCGCGGGGTGCCGGGCGACGCGGTGCGCTGGCGCCTCGAGGGGGCGGTGCTGACCGCGGCCTTCCAGCTCGGCATGGCGGCCGTGCTCACCGAGATGTCGGTGGCCTATGCCAAGGAGCGTCAGCAGTTCGACCGGCCCATCGGCTCGTTCCAGGCCATCAAGCACCTGCTGGCCGACATGTTCGTGCGCACCGAGGTGGCCCGTTCGGCGGTGTACGCGGCGGCCGTCAACCTCGACCAGCCCGCCCTCGGGCCGCCGGCTCGGGCCGTGGCCGGAGCCAAGCTTCTCGCGGGTGAAGCCGCCACGGTCAACGCCAAGACCGCGACACAGGTGCACGGCGGAATGGGGTTCACGTGGGAGGTGGACGTCCATCTCTACCTGAAGCGGTCGTGGGTGCTCGACACCGCCTTCGGCACGGCCGAGACGCACGCCGACACCGTCGCATCCCTTCTCGGTGAGTAGCGACTGAGCGTTTCGGCACTGTCGGCTGTGGGCACACCCCGGGCATGCTCACAATCCTGCTCATCGTCGTCATCCTCTTGCTCCTCTTCGGGGGCGGCGGCTACTACTACCGGGGTCGCTCGCGCCTGTAACCCCGAAAGGGGTTGTCTGAGGGGGCGTCAGATAATCTGACGCCTCGTGAGGTATCAGTGAGCGAGCGTCAGCGAGCGAACCAATGTTGGCGCGTGCCCGCTCACGGGCAGCCGCCGCAGGCGGCGCACCGGTGAGTCAGACCCTGGCGATCGACGGCCGCCCCTTGGGGCGCCGTGCCCAGGAGACCCGCCGCCGCCTGCTGGATGCGACCTACGAGCTGGTGCAGACCAACGGCATCCGCGACGTGCGCGTCGTGGAGGTGGCTCGCAGAGTCGGTAGCTCGCCGGCCACCTTCTATCAGTACTTCCGCGACGTCGACGAGGCTGTCCTCGTGCTGGCCGATGAGGCTGCCGACGAGATCGCGCCGATCGCCGCCCTGCTCGACGAACCGTGGAACGGCAAAGGCGGCCTCGAGACGGCGCGCGCCCTGGTCGACGCCTACTTCCGGTTCTGGGACGACCACCGGGCCGTCATGCGCGTGCGGAACCTGGCCGCCGACGAGGGCGACCGCCGCTTCCGCGACGTGCGCAACCGCGCGCTCGGCCAGGTCACGGACCGCATGGCCAGGAACGTCGCCGAGAATCAACGCGCTGGCCGGGTGCCGCCCGAGATCACGCCGTACTCGGCCGCGGCGGCGATGGTCTCCATGCTCGAGCGCATGGCGTCGTACCACTTCGACCTCGAGCCGCGTGGCGTGACGCGCGCCGACCTGGTCGAGACGACGGCTCGCATCCTCCACCACACGGTCACAGGAAGGAAGACATGAGAGGCATCGTCAGCGCGGCGGGGTACATCCCCCGGGCCCGGCTCGACCGCAGCGCCATCACCGGCTTCGTCGGCAGTGGGGGCGGTCGGGGCACCCGCAGCGTCGCGTCCTACGACGAGGACACCACGACGATGGGTGTCGAAGCGGCCCGCATCGCCTTGCGGTCGGCGCCCGCCGACGTGCGGCCCGACGCCCTTTGGTTCTCCACCGTGGCGCCCTCCTACCTCGACAAGACCAACGCCACCACGGTGCACGCCGCCCTGCGCCTCGACCACGACGTCCCGGCGTTCGACATGGTGGGCGCGGTCCGGTCGGCGGTCGGCGCCCTGCTGACCGCACTGAAGTCCACGGGCACGACGCTGGTCGTGGCGTCCGATCTCCGCACCGGCCTGCCGGGCAGCGGCGACGAGGCCAACGGCGGCGACGCCGCGGCAGCCGTGATCGTCGGTGAGGGCGACCCAGGCAGTAAGAGTGACAGCGTCATCGCCGAGCTCATCGGGACGGCCAGTGCCACCGAGGAGTTCGTCGAGCGCTGGCGAACGCCGGGCGAAGCCCGTTCGAAGCAGTGGGAAGAGCGCTTCGGCGAGACCAAGTACCTGCCGCTCGGCGACCAGGCGTGGCGCGAGGCGCTCAAGGCCGCGGGCATCGAAGCGGGCGACGTCGACAGCCTGATCGTGAGCGGCTTGCACGCCCGGGCCGTCCGCTCTCTCAAGGCGCGGCTGGGCGTGGCCAAGGAAGCCCAGGCCGACGACCTGACGGCAACGATCGGCAACAGCGGCGCGGCCCAGCCGATGGTGCTGCTGACGCGAGCGCTGGAAACGACCGAGCCCGGCAAGGTGATCGCGTTGGTCGTGCTCGCCGATGGCGCCGACGTGCTGTTGTTCCGCACCACCGACGCCGTGTCCTCGTGGCAGTCAGCCCGCACCGTCGACACCCAGGTGGCGGCGGGCAAGGACGTTCCCTACGGGAAGTTCCTCTCCTGGCGGGGCACCCTGACCGTCGAGCCGCCCCGGCGCCCCGAGCCCCAGCGGGTGTCGTCTTCCGCCGCCGGCCGTCACGAGGACTGGAAGTTCGGTTTCGTGGGCGGGCGCAGCCCCGACAACGGTGAGCCCCAGCTGCCGCCGCTCCCCAACTCCACCGGTGAAGTTCCGATGGCCGATGTGGAAGGCACCATCGCCACGTTCACCGTCGACCGCATCGCCTACTCGCCCAGCCCGCCGATCGTGTTCGCCGTCGTCGACTTCGACGGCGGCGGCCGCCTGCCGATCGAGCTCACCGACGCCACCGTCGACGAACTGTCGATGGGTGATCGCGTCGAGATGACGTTCCGCCGGCTGTTCACGTCCGACGGCATCCACAATTACTTCTGGAAGGCCCGACCTGTACTGAGGAGCAGCAATGGCTAGCAAGGGGATCAAGGACCAGGTCGCCATCGTCGGCATGGGGTGCACCCAGTTCGGCGAGCGCTTCGACAAGGGCGCCGACGACCTGATGGTCGACGCGTCCAACGAGGCGTTCGCCGATGTCGGCCACGGCGTCGACAAGAACACGATCGACGCCTACTGGCTGGGTACGGCCATGTCCGGCAACAGCGGCATGACGCTGGCCAGGCCACTGCAGGTCGAGGGCAAGCCGGTTACACACGTCGAGAACTTCTGCGCCACCGGCTCGGAGGCCCTGCGAGGTGCGGCCTATGCCGTGGCGTCCGGCGCCTACGACATCGCCATGGCCGTCGGCGTCGAGAAGGTCAAGGACAGCGGCTACCAGGGCGCGGTCGGCGCCGGGAAGGTGCCCACCGACGGCACCGACCGCACGCTGACTGCGGCGGCCATGTACAGCATGATCGTCCCCGCCTACTCCAAGAAGTACGGCGTGGCCGAGAGCGAGCTGCGCGACGTGCTTTCCCACATCGCGGCCAAGAACCACTACAACGGCGCTCGCAACCCGCGTGCCCAGTTCCGCAAGGAAGTCAGCACCGAGACCATCTGCGGGGCGCCGAAGATGGCCGGCAGTCTCGGCGTGTTCGACTGCGCCGGCGTAGCCGACGGCGCGGCCGCGGCCATCGTGGTGCGGGCCGACGACGCCCACAAGTACACCGACAAGCCGCTGTACGTGAAGGCGCTGTCGTTGGTGGCAGGCACCGGCGCTGGGCTCAGCGATCCCGAGTACGACTACACGACGTTCCCCGAGGTGGCGGCGACGGCCGACGACGCCTACCGGCAGGCCGGCGTCACCGACCCGCGCCACGAGCTGGCCATGGCCGAGGTGCACGACTGCTTCACGCCCACCGAGATGGTGCTCATGGAGGACCTCGGCTTCGCTGAGCGCGGCACGGCGTGGAAGGAAGTGCTCGCCGGCACGTTCGACCTGGGCGGCGAACTCCCGGTCAACCCCGACGGCGGCCTCAAGAGTTTCGGCCATCCCATCGGCGCCAGCGGGCTGCGCATGATGTTCGAGGCCTGGCTGCAGCTGCGAGGCGAGGCGCCTCCCGAGCGGGCCCTCGGCAACGACCGTCGCCTGGCCCTCACCCACAACCTGGGCGGCTACCCGGGCGAGATGGTGTCGTTCGTCGCCATCGTCGGTACCGAGAAGGGGTAGCCCCGTTTAACTCGTGGCGTGCGGCTCGGCGAGGTCGTCGAGGGCGGCGAGGGTGCCGGGCGGCAGGCCGCGAATGAGATCTTTGAGGACGCCGTCGACGAGTCGCGCCTGCCGCTCGGCCGAGCGGACGATGGCGAGGAACTCGACCTCGGGGATCTCGCGGTGGCGCTGGCGGATCAGCATCAGCGCGGTCTCGATTGCGGAGGTGGCGCTGAGCAGGCCGTGCGCGGTGATGGCCACGGTCGCGTCTCCGTCGATCCACGGCCGGTTGTCCTGCAGGTCGATGAAGTCGCTGCCATCGGGCGGCAGCGGCTTGAAGGCGACCGGTGCGAGAGGGAGGGACTGCGCGGCCGCGATGGCAAACCCCTGGGCGCGGTGGATCCCCGCCGCTTGCAGGGCCGACAACTCGGCCTCGGTCTCGGCACCCTCGGCGATGACGACGGCACCGACCTCGCCGGCGAATATGACCAGAGCGCTCGCCAGTGCTCGCCGGGCGGGGTCGGTGTCGATGTCACGGGTGATCGACAGGTCCATCTTGATGATGTCGGGACGCAGTTCGAGGATGTGCCGGAAGCTGGCGTAGCCGCTGCCGGCGTCGTCCACCGCAACGCGGATGCCGCCCTTGCGCAGGGCCCCCAGGACACGCTGCGCCTCGAGGTAGTCGTTGACGCGGGCGTGCTCGGTCACCTCGACGACGATCCGCTCGGTGGGCACGCCGGGCGCCCGCAGGAGCTGCACGAGGCGTGGGTCGCGCAGCGTCGACGGCGAGAGGTTGATCGACAGGTAGCCGTCGGGGAGCCGGGGGACGTCGTCCAGTGCTCGTTCGATGATCGCCAGGTCGAGCGCGGCGGCCAGGTCGAGGTGCTCGCACTCCTGGAACCAGTGCTCCGGCGAGCGGCCGTCGTTGAAACGGCACAACGCCTCTACGCCGGCTACGAGTCCGGTGTCGAGGTGGACGATGGGTTGGTAGACGAGACGGAAATCGGGTTCGGTCGCGAACCCCACCCAGTCCGTAGTCGGCATGTTCGCCCTCTTCGGTCCGCTTCGCGAAGAGTATGCCCTCACGAAGAGTATTGCAACCGGCACCCTCCGTTGCTATTGGTCGGGTCGGCGAGGCGGGGCCTAAGCTGACGACCCGTCAGATTTCTTCTGGGAGCGGCGCGGATGGACTTCGACTTCTCTGCCGAGCAGGTGGCCTTCGCCGACGACGTCGACCGCTTTCTCGACGATCACGACGACCCCGAGATCTTCGACCTGACTCGGGAGAACATGGCCCAGATCGTGGACACCCCCAAGCGGCGGGAGTTCATGGCCACGATGGGGGACAAGGGCTGGCTCGGCATCACCTGGCCCAAAGAGTGGGGCGGCCAGGACAGCGACGGTGTCTACGAGTATTTGCTCAACGAGCGACTCGCGGGCCGGGGTGGTCCCCAGATCGGCAAGGGCGTCGGCATCATCGGCAAGACGATCCTGCGGCACGGCTCCGAGAAGATGAAGAAGGAGTTCCTGCCCAA
The DNA here is from genome assembly GCA_035948135.1 of Acidimicrobiales bacterium. GTDB lineage: Bacteria > Actinomycetota > Acidimicrobiia > Acidimicrobiales > AC-14 > CADDZP01. The sequence continues at coordinate 6,627 of DASZJL010000211.1, forward strand.
GATCCTGCGCAACGAGGTCGAGTTCGCGGTCGGCTACAGCGAGCCCGACTCCGGCTCCGACGCGGCGTCGATGAAGCTCAAGGCCACCCGTGACGGCGAAGGCTGGCGGCTGAACGGGCAGAAGACGTGGACGACGTCGGCCCACTTCGCCGAGTGGTACTGGGTGGGCGCCCGCACCGATCCCGAGTCCAAGCATCAGGGGATCACGCTGTTCCTCGTGCCGCTCGACCACCCGGGCATCACCATCAACGGCATCTGGACGATGGGCGACGAGCGGACCAACGACGTCTTCTTCGACGACGTGTGGGTCTCGGACGACTACGTCGTCGGCGAGGTCAACCGCGGCTTCCAGTACATCTCCGAGGCGCTCGACCTCGAGCGCTTCACCATGTTCACTTTCTCGCCGATCCAGCAGCGCTTGGATCTGCTGTGCGAGTACGTGCGCACGTCCACCGTTGACGGTTCGCCGTTGAAAGACGACGCGGTGGTGCGCCAGCGCATCGCCCAGCTGGTGACCCAGGGCGAGGTGGCGCGGGTGCTGGGGCTGCGGTTCGTGGCCCAGTCGATGAAGGGTGGTGCCCCGCCGACGACCGAGGCGTCCGAGTACAAGCTGTACGCCACCGAGTTGTCGAAGCGGTTGGCGAACGCCTCCATGGACATCGCCGGCCCCGGGTCGCAGCTGCGGGTCGGCACCGAGGACGCCCCGATGAAGGGCCGATCCGAGTCGACGTACCGCTACACCGTCATCGACACCATCGGCGGCGGCACCTCCGAGGTCCAGAAGAACATCATCGCCCGCCGCAAGCTCGGCCTCCCCAAAAACTTCTGATGAAGAACCTCTCCAAGTTCGTGCGCCCTCAGAACCTCTCCAAGTTCGCGAGATCGTTCCGTTCGTGCCCGTTCGCGGCGCCCGACTCCAGACTTGGAGAGGTTTTGGGGTGACGGGTTGAACGGCATGCTCGAGGGGGTCACCGTGCTCGACCTGTCCACGGTCGGGCCGGCGGCCCGCTGCACGCGTTTGCTCTCCGATTACGGCGCCCGAGTCGTCAAGGTCGGGCCCGTCCCTTCGGCCGACGCCGCGCCGATCGAACCC
>DASZJL010000212.1:0-41295 GCA_035948135.1 Acidimicrobiales bacterium
GTTTTCTGCCTGGGGCCGGACGACGTCGACGTGGTGGCGTTCGCGGGCGGCAGTGGGATCACCCCCGTCTTCTCCATCCTGAAGACGGCGCTGGCGACCACGTCCCGCCGCGTGCACCTGCTCTATGCCAACCGCGACCGCGAGTCGGTGATCTTCGGCGACGAGCTCGACAGCCTCGTCGACCGTTACCCGGACCGCTTCGCGGTGACCCACCGCCTCGACGTCGACCACGGATTCGTCGACGCCGGCACCGTGCGCCCCTTCGCCGGCATCGCCGCCGATGCCGAGTACTTCATCTGCGGCCCGCCCCCGTTCATGGACATCGTCGAAGGCGAGTTGCTCGACGCTGACCTCGGTGCGGCGCATATCCACATCGAGCGCTTCACACCCCCCTCGATCACCGTTCCGGAGCCCGCGCCCGACCCCTCGCCCGCGTCGACCGCGTCCACGCCAGTGTCCACGAGATCGCGGGTGACGATCGAGCTCGCCGGGCGCACCGATAGCGTCGACCACCATCCGGGCACGACCATCCTGCAGACGGCGCGCCAGATGGGCATGGCCGCGCCGTCGTCGTGCGAGTCGGGCAGCTGCGCCACCTGCATGGCGAGACTGGTCGAAGGCGAGGTCAAGATGCACGTGAACGACGCACTCACCGATGACGAGGTCACCGAGGGTTGGATCCTCACCTGCCAGTCGGTGCCGACGAGTCCGAGCGTGCACGTCGTGTACGAGGAGGCATGACGCCGGGATGACCGTCGACCCGCAACGGCTCGCCGACCTGGTGGAGCTCCATGAGCTGTGCGCCCGCTACATGATGCTGTGCAGCGAGTTCATCGGCGACCGCTGGCTCGAGGTCTTCACGCCCGACGCCACCTACAACGTCTTCGGCGAGGAGTACGGGCTCGACCGCTTCCCCGCGCTGCTGGCGGCCGCACCGCGCGGTCAGTTCATCGGCAACATGCCCGTCGTCGAGCTCGACGGCGACCGGGCCACCGGCAAGGAGCACTTCGTCTTCATCGACCAGCAGACCCACGCCATGCGCCTCGGTTGGTACAACGACGAGTACGTACGCACGCCCGAGGGGTGGCGGATCCGCAGCCGCTCGACGACCTTCATGCGCAAGCACGGCGGATTCGACTCGGGGATCCAGCACGACCCTCTCGGCGAGAACGACCAGGAAGCGAGCAGAACGTGACCGAGCGAAGCGAGGGAACCATGTACAGAGCAGCGCCTCGCTCGGAGGCGCCGCCGAAGGCGGCCCGATGAGCGAGCTGCCCAAGGCCATCAGCGTCGACGACCACATCGTCGAACCTCCGAACCTGTGGCAGGACCGGCTCCCCGCGCGGCTGCGCGAGCAGGGCCCCCGGATCGAGCGGGCCCGATGGGGCGACTTCTCGCTCGAGGGCAGCGGCGGCACCTACACCCAGGAGATCACCGAGGACGGTCAGTGGGGCGACTACTGGATGTACGAGGACCGCCTCACCTACGTGCACAAGCGCCACGTCGCGATCCCGCTCGACGCCACGCCCGACGGGGACGTCCAGCGCTTCGACCGCAGCAAGATGTACATCGCCGCTATGACCTACGACGAGATGCGGCCCGGGTGTTACGAACCGAAGGCACGGGTCGACGACCTGGCACTGGCCGGTGTCGACGGGTCCATCGCCTTCCCCACGTTCCCTCGCTTCTGCGGCCAGACGTTCACCGAAGGCAAAGACCGCGAGCTCGGGCTGGCCTGCGTGCAGGCCTACAACGACTTCATGATCGAGGAGTGGTGCGCCGACTCCGGCGGCGTCCTCATCCCTCTCTGCCTCATCCCGCTCTGGGACGCGGAGCTGGCGGCCGCGGAGGTCAGGCGGAACGCAGAACGAGGCGCCCGGGCCGTCTGCTTCAGCGAGATCCCGACACACCTCGGGCTCCCTAGCATCCACAGCGGCTACTGGGACCCCTTCTTCGCGGCGTGCGAGGAGAGCCGCACGGTGGTGTGCATGCACATCGGGTCCTCGTCGAAGATGCCGGCCGCGTCGCCCGACGCGCCGCCGGACGTGGCGATCATGCTGTCGTGCAACAACTCGATGGCGTCGCTCGCCGACTTCCTGTTCTCGGGCGTGCTCGTGCGCTTCCCCGAGCTCAAGCTGTCGTACTCGGAAGGCCAGATCGGCTGGCTCCCGTACGCGCTCGAGCGGGCCGACAACGTGTGGAAGTACCACAAGAGCTGGACGAAGGTCGACAGCAAGATCCCCGAGCTCCCGTCCACGTACTACCAGGGCCGCATCTTCGGGTGCTTCACCAACGACGCCCACGGCATGGCCTCGATCGAGGCCGTGGGCGAGGACAACGTCTGCTTCGAGACCGACTACCCGCACACGGACACGACCTGGCCGTTCGTGCAGGAAGAGATCGAGAAGATGATGGCGCCACTCACCGAGGACCAGCGCTACAAGGTCCTACGCGGCAACGCCATCCGCATGCTCGACCTCGACCGCGTCTGAGTCAGGGCTGACGGCGGCGCTGTTCGAGCGCGTCGACGGCGGCCCAGTGGGCGTCGGCCGTCCAGAGCTTGGCGAAGGCGTCGGTGGCGCCTGCCTCGAGCTCGGGGCGGACGGCCGGCTCGGCCGCGGCGATCACGGCTTTGACGGCGCGGGTCGTGCCCGGCGCGGTCGACGCCAATCGCTGGGCAAGTGCGCGCCACTCGTCGTCGAAGGTGGCGCGGGGGACGACGATGTCGATCAGGCCGATGCGCTGGGCGGCAGCAGCGTCGTAGACCTCGCCGGTCGCGATGGCGAGGAGGGCGCGGCCGCGGCCGACGGTCTGGGCGAGACGCTCGGCGCCGCCCCACGCCGGCATGATGCCGAGGCTTGCCTGGTTGAAGCCGATCTTGATGTCGTCGGCAGCAATGCGGATGTCTGCGGCGATGGCGACTTCGGCGCCGCCGCCGAGGGCGTGGCCGTTCAAGGCCGCGATCACCGGCACCGGGAAGGCGGCGATCCGGTCGAGCATCCGACGCACGCGGCTGGCCATGGCCACCGCGTCCTCGTGCGTGCGGATGACGCTGAGCTCCTTGAGGTCGCCGCCCGAGACGAACGCCCGGTCGCCCCCGCCCCGCACGACGAGCACCGCGGCGTCGGAGTTGGCGACCTTGTCGAGGGCCGCGTCCAACTCGTCGACGGTGGTGAAGCCGATGGCGTTGCGGACCTCGGGACGGTCGATGGTGATGACAGCCACGCCGGCGTCGATCTCGACCCGCACCCCTCCCACGACGACTGATAATAACGCTCTTCTGTCGTGATATTTTGATTTCCGCGATGGACGACGGGTCGGTGCACAGCGAGTCGGGCATCCCGCTCGAACCGAGTTACGGCCCGGACGCCCTCCCCCCGGCCGAGTCCATCCCCGACCCGGGTGTCTTCCCCTTCACGCGCGGCAACTTTCCGAACGGGTACCGCGGTCGCCTCTGGACCATCCGCCAGTACTCGGGCTTCGGCACCCCCGAGGAGTCGAACGAGCGGTATCGGTACCTCCTCGACCAGGGGGCGACGGGGCTTTCGGTTGCCTTCGACCTCCCCACCCAGTGCGGCTACGACTCGGACCACCCCGACGTAGAAGAAGAGGTGGGCCGCGTCGGTGTCGCCATCGACACCCTCGCCGACGCCGAGATCCTGTTCGACAAGATCCCCCTCGACGCAGTGAGCACCAGCATGACGATCAACGGGTCGGCCGCGATGCTGCTCGCGTTCTACGTGGCCGTCGGCGAGAAGCAGGGCGTCGACCGGGCCAAGCTCCAGGGCACGATCCAGAACGACATCCTCAAGGAGTACGTGAGCCGCGGCACCTGGATCTGGCCGCCCCGCCCGTCGCTCCGGCTCATCGCCGACACCATCGAGTTCTGTGCTGAAGAGGTTCCGCGGTTCAACGCCATCTCGGTGGCAGGCGCCCACTTCCGCGACGCAGGTGCCACCGCCGCGCAGGAGATGGCGTTCACCCTCCAAGACGGCATCACCTACTGCGAGGAGGTGATCGGCCGAGGGCGCATGCCGATCGACCAGTTCGCGCGTCAGGTCTCCTTCTACTTCTACACACACGGCGACTTCTTCGAGGAGATCGCCAAGTACCGGGCCGGGCGGCGGCGTTGGGCCCGCATCGTCCGCGAGCGGTTCGGCGCCAAGGACGATCGCTCGTGCATGTTCCGCTTCGGCGTGGTGTCCGGCGGCGCGTCGCTGCACGCGCCCCAGCCCCACAACAACATCGTGCGGGTGGCGTACGAGGCCATGGCGTCGGTCCTGGGCGGCGTGCAGTCGATGTTCACCGCCGCGTGGGACGAGCCCTTCGCCATCCCCAGCGAGGACTCCGCAACCCTCGCCCTCCGCACCCAGCAGATCCTGGCGTATGAGACGGGCGTGGCGCGCGTCGCCGACCCCCTCGGCGGCTCGTACTACGTCGAAGCGCTCACCGATGCGATGGAAGCCGAGATCACCGAGATCATGGACGACCTCGAGCGCCAGGGCGGCATGGTCCGGGCGATCGAAGAGGGCTACCTGCAGGGCCTCATCTCCGAGCAGTCCTTCCGCATCGACCGGGCCGTCGCCTCCGGCGAGCGGCAGGTCGTCGGCGTCAACATGTTCAAGACCGACGACGAACCGCCGGAGGTCGAGGGCTACGAGCTCGACGAGAAGGGCCGGCTCCGTCAGCTCGAGCGGTTGGCCGAGGTGAAGCGTTCGCGCCCGGCCGCGGACGTGAAGGCCACTCTTGGCGCCCTCTCCGCGGCGGCGGCGAGGGACGACGAGAACCTGATGCCGTACCTCGTCGACTGCGCCAAGGCGTACTGCACCGTCGGCGAGATGGTCGACGTGCTCAAGGACCAGTGGGGCGAGTTCCAGCAGCCGGTGGTGTTCTAGGCCGATGCCGACGCGCGTGCTCGTCGCCAAGCCCGGGCTGGACGGCCATGACCGGGGCGCCAAGCTCGTCGCGCGCGCCTTGCGGGATGCGGGCTTCGAGGTGATCTACACCGGCATCAGGCAGCGTCCCGAAGCCATCGCCGCCGTCGCCCTGCAGGAAGACGTCGAGATCGTCGGGCTCAGCATCCTGAGCGGTGCCCACGTTGCGTTGACCAAGAAGACCGCCGACGCGCTTCGGGCCGCGGGCGCCGAAGAGGTCCTGCTCGTGGTCGGTGGGACGATCCCCAAACGTGACGTCCCCCGCCTGCAAGAGGCGGGGGCGGCGGCGGTCTACCCGACGGGCACGCCCATCGAGACGCTCGTGGAAAGCATGCGGGCACTGTCGGGCGCGGGTACGCCGCAGCCCGCGTCGTGAGTACAGCTGGCCCCCTCGCCGGCATCCGCGTCCTCGAGGTCGGGCACATGCTCGCCGGGCCCTTCGGCGGCATGATGCTCGCCGATCTCGGCGCCGACGTCATCAAGATCGAGCCGTTGGCCGGCGACCTCTCCCGCCGCGTTGGCTCGCAGTCGGTCGACGACCACAACGTGTACTTCGCCAGCCTCAACCGCAACAAGCGCAGCGTGCACATCGACCTCACGACCGATGAAGGCCAAGCCGAGCTCGGCGAACTGGCCAAGACCGCGCATGCGCTCCTCGTCAACCTGCGCCCGGCGACCATCAGGAAGCTGGGCCTCGACTACGAGTCGCTGCGCAAGCACAACCCCAAGATCGTGTGCGTCGCCCTTACCGGTTACGGCCTCGATGGACCGGCCGCCGAGTGGCCGGCGTTCGACTACGTCATCCAGGCGCGCGTCGGCGTCGCGGCCCTGACCGGCGAGCCCGGCGGTCCGCCGACGATCCCCGGCTACTCGGCCGTCGACAACTCGGCCGGGCTCACGGCCGCTCTGGCTCTGGTTGCCAAGGTGCACGAGGGCAAGGGCGGCCAGGTCGACATCGCCCTGTTCGACGTCATGCTCGCTCAGCTCAACTACAAGGCGGCCGCGTATCTCAACGGCGGCGAGCGGCCGCCCCGCCAGCGGCTCGGCGCCCACAACTTCTACGTCCCGGCCCAGCTGTTCGAGACCGGCGACGGCTACCTGGCGCTGTTCGTCACGACAGACGGGATGTGGCGCCGGCTCTGCGCGGGCATCGAGCGTCCGGAGTGGGCGGACGACCCGCGCTTCGCCACCGCCCACGCGCGGTTCGACAACCGCTCGGAGCTGCTGGATCTTTTGGGGGCTCGATTCAAAGAGGCATCGGCAGTGGAGTGGGAGGAACGGCTGAGTCCCCTCGGCCTCGCCGTTGGCGCTGTCAAAGAGCTGGCGGACGCGCTCGACGGCGACCTCGTGCGCACCCGCGGGATGGTCGTCACCGTCGACACACCCGACGGCCCGCTGCGGATGATTGCCAGTCCGATCCGATTCGGTGACGCCGACCTGGCGTACCGGCCGCCTCCCCGCCTGCACGAGCACACCGACGAGATCATGTGAGCAAATTCTTTTTTCTTCCACAGCCGATTTGGGCTTTTCTGGCCTGCTGATTTAGGAGTTCTTGTCGTACCCCATTCGTAGAATTGGGGTCGATGGTGTTGGACGAGCTCGTGGCCGTCGTCGACAAGATCTGCAGCGCCGATCCCTCATCGTTCGCCGACAAAGAGGCGGTCAAGGTGCTGCATCGCCAGCAAGCGCGGCTCGACGCTGCCACCACGCGGGCGACGGCCGCCTACGACGCGACCGGGGACTGGGAGGCCTCCCGAGCCCGCTCCTGTGCCGCGTTCATTGCTGCGGTCTGCAACCTGCCGCTGCCCGAAGCCCGGCGCCGCATCAGCAATGGCAGGGCCCTCCGCCACATGCCTCTTGTCGAAGAAGCATGGCTGGCCGGCGACATCAGTGCCGCCCATGTCGCCACCCTCGCCGGGGCGTGTAGCGAGGCCCGGCGGGAGACCTTCGGCCGTGACGAAAAGATGCTGCTCGACAACGCCAAGGAGCTGCGATTCGGTCAGTTCTGGCGCACCGTCCGCTACTGGGAGCAGCTTGCCGATCCCGACGGGGTCGAGGAGGAGGCCCAAGGCGAGCGAGACCAGCGCGAGCTCTTCCTCTCCCAGAGCTTCAGAGGCATGTGGTTCGGCAAGATGACGTTCGACCCTCTCACCGGCACGATCGTCGACAACGAGTTGAAGCGGATCTACGAGCAGCTCCTCGAGGCCGACTGGACGGAGGCGCGGGGCCGGCTCGGCGAGCAAGCCACATGGGCGGACCTCAGCCGCACGCCCGCGCAGCGCCGCGCCGATGCGCTGATGGAGATGGCCATCCGATCCCGCACCGCTCCTGCCGACGGCAGGCGCCCCGAGCCGCTCTTCAGCGTGTTCGTCGGCTACGAGACGTTCGTCGGGCGCATCTGTGAGCTGGCCAACGGCACCGTCGTCACACCCGGCACCGTCGTTCCCTGGCTGACGCGAAGTTGGATAGAACGCGTCGTGTTCGACGGCCCGTCACGAATCATCGACATGGGCGTGCAACAGCGGCTGTTCAAAGGTGCCACCCGTCGAGCGGTGCAACTCCGAGACCGAGAGTGCTTCCACGAGTTCTGCGACCTCCCGGCCGAGGATTGCCAGGTCGACCACATCGTCCCCTACGCAGCCGGCGGTGAGACCACCCAAGCCAACGGCCGTCCTGCGTGCGCCTTCCACAACCTCGATCGCCACCGACGACCGTAGCCACCGTCTCCCAAGTGGAGCGGTGGCACCTCGGCGAAGACAACAGTCTTGGTCCGACACGTGGACAGAACGCAGGCCTCGGCACGAACGTTCGGCATCCGCTGCCTCTGCCACACTCGTACTGTGCCTCGGCACCGTCCGACCTACGGAGAGCTGGCGAACCAGCGTTGGGGAGGCCACGCAATCCTCGTCGGCCTAATCGTCGCGTTCGCCTACGACACCATCGCCGCGATCCACCGCTTGTTGGGGCGACGCCGGCTCCGCCAACAGGTTGCGCGCCAGGAAGCAAAGCGAGTTGCTCGGCGAGCACGACGGGCCGCCAACGTCCGATAACGGGCCACTCGCAAAGGGCCGCACTTTGCGCTCCGGAGGCCGCTACCCGGCTTGAAGGAATGCGACGCAGAACTACTCGGCGGCCACCTTCAGCAAGGCGTCGGCGACGGCTTGGGGTTCGGTGATCATCAGGTCGTGGCCGGTGTCGATGTCCCAGAGGCGGCCGTCGGCGCGGGCGTTGTCCATCAGCTCTGGATCTCGCGTCGCGAGCGTTGAGGTGCACACGATGTGGAACTGCGGGATGGCCCACAGCGCGTCCTCGTTGGTGAGCCGCAGCTTCTGCTCGAAGCAGACCCACGGGTGCGGCGTCAGGCGCTCGGTCATCCACGCCACCTCGTCGGGATCGGTGACGCCGTAGAGCTTCACGATCTCCGGGTCGGGGAAGAGCACGAGCTCGACGCCGTCGACGACGCGGCCGTAGGGGCGGACGGCCTCGATGACGGGACCCGAAACATCGACGAGTGACTGGTTGTTCTTCGGGTTGGCGGCGTCGAGATAGACGAGCTTGCCGATGCGGTCGGCGGCCCGGTCGGCCACACCGGTAACGACCATGCCGCCGTAGCTGTGGCCGACGAGGATGACGTCGTCCACGTCCTCGTACCGCAGCACGTTGACGATGTCGGTGATGTGGGTGTCGAGGTCGATGCCGGGGCCCATGAGGTGCGACCGCTCACCGAGCCCCGACAGCGTCGGCGTGTACACGTCGTGGCCCGCCGCCCGCAGGATGGGCGCCACGCGGTGGTAACACCAGCCGCCGTGGCCCCCGCCGTGTACCAGGACGTAGGTGGCCACTACCGCTCGTAGACGGGAATGACCGAGCCTCTGGCCACGGTGTTGAACGTGAGGTTGAAGCCGACGAAGGCCGGACTGGCCGACTCGTCGACCTCGAGCTCCGGCACCTTGATGGCGTGGACCGTGAACACGTAACGGTGCTCGCCGTGACCGGGCGGCGGGGCGGGCCCGAGGTAGCCGGGCTGCCCAGCGTCGTTGCGGACCTGTATTGCACCCTTGGGCAGCCCTGCGCCGCTGCCCGCGCCTCGCGGCAACTCGTTCACGTCGGCGGGGATGTTGAACACCACCCAGTGCCAGAACCCGCTGCCCGTCGGGGCGTCAGGGTCGTGGCAGGTGACGGCGAACGACTGCGCCTCCGATGGCGCCCCTTCCCAGCGCAGATGCGGAGACTGATTGTCACCGGTCATGCCCATGATGTCGGCGAGGCACGTGTCGGGGAACGTCTTCCCGTCGGTGACGTCGTCGCTCGTGACGTTCAGCGACGGCACGGGGGGAAGAAAGTCGTGCGGCAGCGGTGGCTTTGATGCCATCGAGATTGCCCCTCCTATCTGAGAATGGCATTATCGTATCTTGCTATGTCGCATGTGCCGATAGCGGAAGGCATCTTCACGTGGCCGGCCGAAGAGCCACAGCTCATCGGCAGCCGGTGCACGGCGTGCGGCATCGTCACCTTTCCTACCCAAGCCGGCTGTCCACGTTGCTCGTCGATGAGCATGGAGTCGCACCTGCTCCCCCGGCGCGGCCGGCTGTGGGCGTGGACCACCCAACACTTCCCGCCACCGCCGCCGTACAGCGGCCCCGCGGGAAAGGACTTCGTACCGTTCGGCGTGGGCTTCGTCGAGCTCGGTGACGACGTGCGCGTGGAGTCCCGGCTGACAACCGCCGACCCGGACGCGCTGTCAACCGGGATGGAGATGCAACTCGTGGTCGTCCCCTTCCGGACCGACGACGAGGGCAACGAGGTCGTCACGTTCGCCTTCGAGCCCGTCGCCTGAGAGAGGACCAGATGGACGTCGCCATCGTCGGAGTCGGTCTGCATCCCTTCGGCCGCTTCCCGGGCGTGTCGGGCATCGACATGGGCGCCGTCGCCGTGCGGCGGGCGCTCGCCGACGCGGGCGTCGAGTGGCGGGATATCCAATTCGCCTTCGCGGGCAGCTACGAGGTCGACAACCCCGACGCCGTCGTCGCCTTGCTGGGGTTGACCGGGATCCCGTTCACCAACGTCTACAACGGGTGCGCCACGGCCGCCAGCGCCCTCACGCACGCGGCCAACACCATCCGGCTCGGTGAGTACGACCTCGGCATCGCCATCGGCATGGACAAGCACCTGCCGGGCGCGTTCAACGCCGACCCGCGCCTGTACGCGTGCCCCTCGTGGTACGGGGAGGTGGGCCAGTTCATCACCACCAAGTTCTTCGGGATGAAGATCAACAAGTACATGGAGGACCACGGCATCTCGCAGTCCACCTTGGCCAAGGTGGCGGCGAAGGGCTACCGCAACGGCGCGCTGAACGAGAACGCCTTCCGGCGCAAGCCGCTCTCCGAAGAGGAGATCCTCGCCTCGCCCATCCTCAACTACCCCCTGACGCAATACATGTTCTGCAGCCCCGACGAAGGGGCTGCTGCCGTCGTCCTGTGCAAGGCCGAGAACGCCCACCGCTACACCGACAAGCCGATCTACCTCCGCGCCAGCAACGTCCGCACCCGGCGCCTCGGTGCCTTCGAGGTCCACAGCCCGTGGCTCCCGATCGAGGAAACGCCCGGGCCCACCGTCGATGCGTCCCGCGCCGCCTACGAGGTCGCCGGGATCGGTCCGGAGGACGTCGACGTCATCCAGCTGCAGGACACCGACGCCGGCGCCGAGGTGATCCACCTGGCCGAGAACGGCTTTTGCGCCGACGGTGACCAGGAGAAGCTCGTCGCCGACGGCGCCCTCGAGATCGGCGGTTCCCTCCCGGTCAACACCGACGGCGGGCTGATCGCCAACGGGGAGCCCATCGGCGCGTCGGGCCTGCGCCAGGTGCACGAGATCGCCCTGCAGCTGCGGGGCCAGGCGGGCGAACGCCAGGTGCCGGGCAAACCGCGGGTCGGGTACACGCAGCTGTACGGCGCGCCCGGGACCGCCGGCGTCTCGATTCTGTCCCTCTGACGACATGGACACCCGGGACACGCCCGAGCAGGCCGAGCTCCGGCGCGCCGCCCGCCAGCTCGCCCGCGAGCTCGGCCCGTCGACGGTCGCCGACCTGGACGACGCCACGCGCACCAAGCGCCTGGCGGCAGCCGTCCGCGACGCGGGCTGGCTGGAGCTCCGTACCGACGGGGGCGACGGCGCGCCGCTCGCCTCCGGTGTCGAGGCCGCGATCGTCGCCGACGCACTCGGCGGCGCGGCCGCGGACGTGGCGTTCACTGGACCGGTACTCGGCAGCGACCTCGCCCGCCGCGGTGCCGCGCCCGCCAACGAGACCACGGTCGTCGCGTTCTCTGACGCGCTCACGGCGCCCGCCGTCGTCCCCGGGCCCGTCACGGCCGCGCCGATGTACGCCGTCGACGCAGCCGCCGAGCAGGTCGACGCCGCGTACGTCCTCGTCCCCGTCGGCGACGACCAGTACTGCCTCGGCCTGGTCCGGCTCGACGCGACGGGCGGGTCCGACCTGACCCGCGCTGTCCGCCCCATCCCCGCCGGCGCAGCCGTGGTCGACGTCTCCGAACAGCAGCGCCCGCTCACGCGCGACGACCTCGTGCGCTGGACGGCGCTGGGGCTGGCCCTCACGAGCGCCGACCTGGTGGGCGTGATGCGGGGCGTGCTCGACGTCACCGTCGACTACGCCTCGCAGCGGCGCCAGTTCGGCGTGCCCGTCGGATCGTTCCAGGCCGTGCAGCACCTGCTGGCCGAGGGCCGGACGCTCATGGAGGGATCGCTCAGCGTCGCCCTCCACGCGTCGTGGGCCGTCGACAGCCTCCCGGCCGCCGACGCGGTCGCGGCCGGACGCGTGGCCAAGGCCTATTGCGCCCGGGCGGCGCGCACGGTGTGCGAGACCGCCATCCAGGTGCACGGCGGCATCGGCAACACGTGGGACTGCATGGCCCACGTGTACCTCCGACGCGCGCTGCTCTCCTCGCAGTGGTTCGGCGACGATGGCGAGCAGCTCCGCCACCTCCAACAACGCATTCTGGCGGTGGATAGGGGTCGCACAGACCCTTATCCACCGCCAGAACGAGCAAGAGAGGTGGCCGATGGACTTTCGTGACTCGCCGGCCGAGGCCGAGTTCCGCACCAAGCTGCACGCTTGGCTGGCCGACAACAATCCCGGCCTGCCCGCGTCCTCGACCGACGACGAGTACTGGTCCCGCCAGGCCGAGTGGCACAGGGCGCTGTACGACGCCGGGTTCTTCGGGTTGAGCTGGCCGGTCCGCTACGGCGGCCACGAGCTGCCGTCGGTGTTCGACGTCATCCTCGACGAGGAGCTGGCCAACGCCGGAGCACCACCACGGCCCAGCCTCGGCTACCTCGTCCAGGGCATCACCTTGCACGCCGGCGACGCCATCAAGGACCGCTTCCTGCCCGGCCTCATCAGCGGACGCGAACGGTGGTGCCAGGGCTTCAGCGAGCCTGACGCAGGCAGCGACCTGGCCTCGCTGCGCACCACCGCTACCCGCGACGGCGACGACTACGTCATCGACGGGCACAAGATCTGGACCAGCTACTCCGACGTGGCCGACTGGTGCTTCCTCCTCGCCCGCACCGACCCTGACGGGCCGAAGCACAAGGGCCTCTCGGCCTTCGCCGTCGCCATGCACCAGCCCGGGATCGAGCAGCGGCCGCTCCGGATGATCAACGGCATCACCACCGAGTTCGGCCAGGTGCTGTTCGACAGCGCACGCGTCCCCGCCGACAACATGATCGGCGAACCGGGCGAAGGTTGGCGCATCGCCATGACGATCGTCAGCCACGAACGGGAGCCCGGCGAGCTGGGCTACGTCGCCCGGTACGCCAAGACCGCGAAGGACCTGGAGCGCCAGGTGGCCGCCGACCCGGCGGCCTTCCGCCCCGATCAGCGCGAGGCGGTGGCCTGGGCCCACGTGCAGGCCGAGATGTTGCGCCTCCACGTCTGCCGCCGGCTCTCCGAGCGCCTCGGCGGCATCGAGCACGGCCCGGACGGCTCGATCGACAAGCTGCTGATGACGTGGGTCGAGCAGAGCGTCGGTGCGGCAGCCGTCGCCGTGTCCGGATCACGTGCGGCGCTCGACGCCGAGGACGAAGCGTTGAAGATCTACCTCTACAGCCGAGCCCAGAGCGTCATGGGCGGGACGTCGCAGATCCAGAAGAACATCATCGCAACACGAATCTTGGGGTTGCCGGTCTCCTGATGACCGGCGAGACGGCGACGCGGAGCGTCAAGAGCTTTTGCCGAATCTGCACGGCCATCTGCGGCATCGTCGTCGACGTCGAGGGCGACCAGGTCGTGCGGGTGCGAGGCGACAAGGACCATCCCCTGACCCACGGCTACACGTGCCCGAAGGGTCGGGCGCTCCCCCAGGTTCACCACCACCCCAACCGCATCGAGCAGCCGCTGATGCGGGTCGACGGCGAGCTGCAACCCGCGACATGGGAGGCGTGCCTCGACGACCTCGGCGACCGCCTGCGCACGATCATCGAGCGGCACGGGCCGTCCTCGGTCGGCGTGTACTTCGGCAGCGGGCTGGGCATGGACGCGGCCGGCTACCGGATGATGGAGGCCCTCTTCGGCGCCATCGGCACCCCCGCCAAGTTCAGTCCGCTGACCATCGACGGCACAGCCAAGACCCTCGTCTCGCATCTCGTCGGCGGGTTCCCGGGCTTCACCAGTCACATCGACTACGACCGCGCCGAGCTCGTGCTGTACATCGGGGTCAACCCGGTGGTGTCCCACGGGCACAACATCGCCCTGTCCGACCCCGTCACCGCCATACGGAAGCTGCGGGGGCACGCCGAGGTGTGGGTGCTCGACCCGCGTCTGACCGAGACAGGCCGGCTGGCCACCAGGCACTTGGCGCCGCGACCGGGCACCGACTACGCGGTGCTGGCCTTCTTGGTCCGCGAGCTCTTACGGGACGGAGCCGATCGCCCAACCCTCGAGCACCGCACCATCGGGCGGGACGAGCTGGCAGCCGCGGTCGAGCCCTTCACGATCGAGTACGCAGCTGATCTCGCCGGGCTCGACCGCGCAGACCTGATCGCCTTGCTCGATGCCGTCCGCACCGCGGGGCCGGTCGCCATACACACAGGGACGGGCGTGACGATGGAGGCCGTCCACGGCAACGTGACGGCATGGCTCTCGTGGGTGCTCATGATCATCACCGGCGCCATGAACCGCCCGGGAGGCGTGTGGTTCCACCCCGGCTTCAACATGCAGTTCGAGTCGTTCGAACTTCCCGTGATGCCACCGGACGCGATCTTCGGGCCCGGCCCCCGGTCTCGCCCCGACACCCAGGCCTTCCTCGGTGAATGGCCGGGCGCCGTCCTGGCCGACGAGATCAACGCCGGCAACATCCGGGCCTTCCTGAACTTCGGCGGCAGCCTGCTCACCTCGTTCCCCGACTTGAACGTCCTGGAGCCCGCGCTCCGCTCACTCGAGCTTCTCGTCGCGACAGAGATCATCGCCAACGACACGACCGCGATCTCCTCGCACGTCCTCCCGACGAAGGACCAGCTCGAACGGGCCGACGTCACCCTCTGGGACTTCCTCGTTCCGAGCGTGTGCGCGCAGCACACGCCGGCTGTGGTCGCGCCCGTCGGCGGTCGCCGGTCGGCCTGGTGGGTGCTGGCCGAGATCGGGCGGCGCCTGGGCCACGACCTGGCCGACCCGAACGCGACCGACGAGGAGATCCTGGCCAAGACCATGGCCGCCGCGCGCCGTAGCTACGAGGAGGTCGCCGCCACGGGCTTCGCCGAGGTCCCGTTCGAGCTGCCTGCCGCGTGGGTCGAGGAGTATCTGGATCGGTCCGGCGGCTGGCGCCTGGCGCCGCAACTCCTCGTCGACCAGCTGGCGTCCCTCGAGCCGCCGGCGTCGCTCGTGCTCGTTCCCCGTCGCCAGGCTCGCAAGCTGAATGCCGCGCTCGACTTCCTCGGCGAGACGGCGGCCGTCCTCCTCAACCCGCAGGATGCCAGCGACGCGGGAGTCGTCGACGGCCAGGATGTGGTCGTCCGCACCGACCGGGGTGAGCTCGTCGGTACCGCCAAGGTCGACATCGGCATCCGCCGCGGCGCAGTCTCGATCCCGCACGGCCACCACGCGATGAACGTGAACGTGCTCACCGACAAGGACGTGATCGATCCTGTGACCGGGATGGTGCGCTACTCCGGTGTGCCGGTCACCCTGGAGCCAGCGACGCTGACGGATCGCAAGAAGGAGCTGTGATGGAGTACGACCTGCCCGACGTGATCAGCGTGGAGGCCGACGGGCCGGTGCGGGTCGTACGTCTGAACCGGCCCGAGCAGCTGAACGCCATCAACGACGAACTGCATCTGGGGCTGACGCGGCTGTTCCCGCACCTCACCGCCGACACCGAGGCCCGGGTGGCGGTCATCACCGGTGAAGGACGGGCGTTCTCCGCGGGCGGCGACTTCGACCTCCTCGACCGCATGGCCAAAGACCGCGACCTCCGCCACGCCGTCATCGCCGAGGGCCGCGAGCTCGTGCTCAACATGATTCGTTGCCGTGTCCCGGTCGTCGCCGCCGTCAACGGGCCGGCCGTCGGTCTGGGCTGCAGCGTCATCGCCCTGTCCGACGTCGTCTACATGGCCGAGTCGGCGTACCTCTCGGACCCGCACGTGGTGGTGGGCCTGGTCGCGGCCGACGGCGGACCCCTGACGTGGCCGCTGCACACCAGCCTGCTGCTGGCCAAGGAGTACGCCTTCACCGGCGACCGCATCAGCGCCCCGCGGGCCGCGGAGATCGGCCTGGCCAACCACGTGTGCCCCGACGGCGACGTGCTGGAGTCGGCAATGGCAACGGCGCGCAAGATCGCCGCCCTCCCCCGCCAGGCCGTCGAGGCGACCAAGCGCACCCTCAACCTGCACGTCGAGCGGTCGGTGCTCGCAACCATCGACTTCGCCATGGCGTCGGAGACCGAGTCGTTCGACACCGACGACCTCCGCCGCAACGTCGACAAGTTCCTCGGCCGCTGATTGATCGCAACCGCCGACGGAAATTGCATTCTCGCCAGCCGGAAGTCAAACTACTCAAAAGGGGTATAAGGGATCCCGCCGAGTAGGGGGCAGGCGAGTTGCGAATTCGTCGGATCGGGGCCGTAGCGGCGATCGTCGCCCTCGGGTCGCTCGTGTTCGTCCGCATCGATGCCCGGGCATGGGACACCAGCCCGCTGCAACAGATCGTCACCGCCCACAACGAACAGTGCGGCAAGAACGACCTGCCCGAGGGCGCCATCCAGGGCGACGTGCCGAAGGCCGACCAGGACTCGGGCCGGGCCCAGAAGGGCTACAACTGCGGGCTCGAGCTGCTCGGCCACACCCAGCTGCTGAAGAGCGCCAACGGCGACACCCGCGCCGCGGGCAACGCCAACATGGCGTGGGCCGGCCACTGCGCCTACGTCGCCGGTTCGGCCGGCGTGAACGTGGCCCCGCAGGGCAAGCCCAACCCGCCGCCGAACGCGGGGGTGGCCGTCATCAGCGTGGCCGACGACGGCACCCCGACGTTCCTCTCCACGCTGCGTAGCCCGGGATCGCTGGCAACCTCCGAGACCCTCAACGCGATCACGACACCGCAGGGCCGGTCGATCCTCGTCATCGGCCAGTACGGCAACGACATCGTCAGCGATCCCAAGCCGATGGACGTCTACGACGCCACCGACTGCGAGCACCCACAGCTGCTGACCACGTACTACTGGCCGGAGAACATCCACAACCTGACCATCACCGGGGACGGCAAGTACGTCTTCGCCACGCTTCCGCTGCAGGTGGTCGACATCTCCGGCCTGTGGGCCACGCCACCGACGTCGGTGAGGTACGTCGGCGACGTCCAGAAGGCGATGGACGGCCCGCCCGTCGCCACCGGTCCCACCGCCGACGTCTACGGCAGCCTTCCGTCGCAGGCACGACCCGGTGTGCTCCACCCGCAGGACGCCAGCCACGAGGCCTGGCCGAAGCCGGGCGACGACGGCACTCTCTACGTCGGCGGGCAGACACCGGAGTTCGAGATCTTCACCATCCTCGACATCCACGACTGGCTGCAGGGGAAAGGCAACCCGGTGGTGATCAGTCAGCAGAGCGGACGAGGCCACTCAGTGCGCACCGCGACCATCGGCGGTAAGCCCTACGTGCTCCATTCAGAGGAAAGCGTGTTCGGAGGCGCCTACGGCTGCATCCCGCAGGAGGGGGCGCCGTTCGTCGGACCGGCGCAGCCGTACCTGACCGACATCAGCGATCCCGCCCACCCGAAGACCGTCACCGAGTTCGGGCTCGAGATCAACGACCCCAAGAACTGCCCCCAACAGGTACAGGCCAAGGAGAACGACTCCGTCCACTATCACGACGTCGACAACCCCACGGACACGACGTTTGTCATGGCCTCGATGTGGAACGCCGGCATCCGCCTGTTCGACGTCCGCAACCCCAAGCAGCCCACCGAGGTCGCGTACTTCAACCCCGGCGACGTCGATCCGACGTCCGCGGTCGACCTCGACCACGCGTGGGGCCACATCCGCTACCTGCCCGACAAGGGTCAGATCTGGTTCGGGACCGCGGACGGCGGCTTCTGGGTCGTGCGAATCGAGCGCCAACTTCGCAGGTACCTGAACCTCGACCAAAAGAACAAGAAGCACGGCATCCAGAACCCGAAGCTGGCGGCAAACGACCTCGGCCGCCCCGGCACGGTGGGCGCCGACCTGCAACGGCCGCCGTGGGGCTACATCGACATCAGCCCGTACTACTGCACCCTCAGCGGCCTCCACCCGGCCTGAGCCCACCGTAGTCACGACCACCTCAGCGCGGCTGTTGCAGGTACACGTCCAGGTGGTGGATCTTGCCGTCGCCGTCGAACTGGAAGACGGTCATGGAGTTGACGACGTGGGTGTTGCCGCCGCGGGTGTGGCGCTCCTCGACCTCGTAGTACACGAGGCCCGGGAGCTCGGAGATCCGCCGCACCGGGGTGTCGAACGAGTCGACGGCCGAGGCCCACCCGGTGAGCATCTCGGTGTACTGCTGCCAGTTCTGCACTTCCATGAACGTGCCCACGCGTTCGAAGTCGTCGACGGCGACGAACTTCTCCAGCGGCGCCCAGTCGGCCGCAGAGGTCACGCCAGGGACGAGGTCCGTCATCGCCTGGACGAACTCCTTGACGGTTCGGGTCAGCGGGCCTTCCTCCCCCACCTCAGCGGGGCCCGCGAGGGAGGATGTGGGGCAGGTCCTCCGTCGTGAGGATGCCGGGGCGAGCGGCGCACACGTAAGGAATGGCGTTCACCGGGCCGTTGGCGTTGTACGCCGGCACGTAATTGGCCAGGTCGTCGAGGGGCACCGGGAAGGGCACGCTCACATCCAGCGGGGCGTCGCCGTGGACCCGGATCCGCCATCCTGTCGGCTGCAGGCCCCAGTCGGGCTCGACGTCGCGTGCGACATAGCCGTACTGGGTGAAGCGGATGCGGTCGGCGCCGCCGCGGCGGCCGTGGATGACGATGCGCTGCGCCGCGGCCGTCCCCTTCTTGATCTCGCCCGCGACGATCGTCAGGTCTTCTTTGGCGGCCGCCACCCCGCCCTCTGCGGTCCACTCGTCGATCTCGAAGCCGGCGATGTCGGCCAGCACGGTGAGCGGCGGTTGATACTCGCCGAACAGGTGGTTCTTGCGGCGCTCGGGCTCGAACTCGGTCAGCGGCTTCCCGAAACGCATCTGCTCCATGACCATGTGGGGCGAAGGGCGGTGGGAGAGGTCGCCGAACTCCTCGATCTCGATCAGGTCGACGCTGCGCTGGATCGACAGCAACGCCATCGGCAGCGTCTCGGTGATGAACCCCGGATCGCTGCCGGTCGCCCACACCGACGCGTTGCCCTTCTTGCACGCCTCGAGCACGCGGGTCCGGTTGGCGTCGCTCAGACGAACGCCGCCGGCGAACAGGTCGCTGACGGTGGTGACGACATTGGTCCCCCGCTCGAGCAGCGCCACAAGGTCGTCGACGAGTTCGTCCTCCGTCAGCCCCGCACGGGTCTGACCTTTGCCGGTCGCACGCGGCATGTACACCGCGCAGTCTGCGTTCAGAGCGAAGATCGCCTTCCGGTCGGTCGTCGCGGCAACGCCGGTGCTGCCCTCGTCGCACAGCTTGCCGGCGTCGACGCCCTCTTTCGCTTCGTCGTACACCTTCAGCCCCACGAGCTCGAGGCCGGGATGGCGGATGATCTCGCGCAGGGCGCGCTGGCCCGTGTTGCCGGTGGCCCACTGGACGACGCGGTAACGCTTGCCGGACTCACTCATGCGCCCTCCAATGGCGTGAATTCGATGTGCAGTTCCGAGAGCCCCCGGATGATGAAGCTGGGTTCGTACGTGTAGCGCCGGTTGCCGGGGGGCCCGTGGTGCTCGGTGGAGATGCGGATGTCGCCCATGCGCTCGAGGACCCGCTCAATCGTGATTCGGCCCTCCGCCCGGGCCAGCGGTCCGCCAGGGCACGAGTGCACGCCGCGACCAAAGGCGAGATGGGCCTGGGCGTTCGGCCGCTCGACGTCGAACTGGTCGGGGCACGCGAAGCGATCGGGGTCGCGGTTGGCGGCGCCGTTGAGCAGCATCACGGTGGCGCCCGCGGGTATCTCGACGTCGCCGAGCGTGGTCGTGCGCTTCGCCAGCCGGAAGTCGGCCTTGACCGGGCTCTCGTACCGCAGGCACTCCTCGACGAAGGCGGGGATCAGCTGACGGTTGGCCCGGATGCGCGCCTGAAGGTCGGGGTGCTCGCCGAACAGCCGGAGGGCGGTGGCCAGCAGACGAGCCGTCGTCTCCTGGCCGGCGCCGAAGCTGAACGTGGCCACCCGCGCCACCTCGATCGGCTCGGGGACCGAGCCGTCGGGGAACGTCGCCGTGGCCAGGTCGGTCAGGACGTCGTGCCGCGGCGCTCGGCGGCGGTCCTCGATGTAGGTGATGAACAGGTTGTCGAGGAACTCGAGGGGGTTGAGGGCCTTCCAGTCGTGGTCGCCCTCCTCCATGGCGCCCGGACGCTGGAGCCCGAGGCCGCGCCGGACGACGTCGTGCTCCTCCTCGGGAACGCCAAGGATGTCGGCGACGACAAGCAGGGCAAAAGGCTTGGTGTACTCGGTGATCCACTCACAGCGACCCGCGGCGATGAACTCGTCCATCTGGCGGTCGGCCAGCCGCCACATGAAGTCCTCGTTCTCCTTGAGCCGCTTGGGCGTCAGGAGTCGGTGCAGCAGCGAGCGATGCTGGGTGTGCTCGGGCGGGTCCATGGTGGCGAAGTGCTCGTTCATCGGGAGCTCGCGGCGGTGCTCGGCGATGAACGCTTCGATGTCGTCGCCCTCGGGCTTCGTCGAGAACGGCGCGAACGGCCCGATGACGGCGTTGCACGACGAGAAGTCGTCGGTGCGCCGGTACACCTCCTGGATCAGGTCGTAGCTGGTGATCGCCATCGTTCCCTGCGCCTGCTCCCGCACCACCGGGCACTTGGCGCGCAGGTGCTCGAAGTACGGGTACGGGTCGTTGACCAACGACTCGTCGGTGAAGAAGTCGAGGGTGTCGAAGTCGCTCATCGCTGTGGCGGCCTTTCGCTACGAAGACACAAGGACCGGGAGACGCTCCCAGCCGCGCACGGTCGACGTGTGGGCCTGCTCGGCGTTGTCCCAGTCGACCTCCCAGCTCGGGAACCGCCGCAGCACCTCCTCCACCATCATCCGGCCCTCCAGCCGGGCAAGGGCGGCGCCGAGGCAGAAGTGGATCCCGTAGCCGAAGGCCACGTGCTGGCCGATCCTGCGGTGGATGTCGAAACGGTCGGCTTCGGGAAACTCGCGCTCGTCACGATTCGCGGACGCGGTGAGGAGCACCATGGCGCTCCCCTTCGGAACGGTCTCGCCGTAGTGCTCGACGTCCCTGGTGACGTACCGGGCCTGCACGGGCGACGGCGACTCGTAGCGCAGCAGCTCCTCGACGGCGTTGGGGATCAGGCTGGGATCCTCCACCAGCTCCCGGCGCTGCTCGGGATGGGTGGCCAAGAGCGAGCCCGCCCACCCGATCAGCCTCGTCGCCGTCTCGTTGCCCGCCCCGGCCAGCAGGTTGACGTACATGACCACTTCCGAGCGCGTGAGGTGCCGGCGCGTCCCGGTCTCGTCCTCGAACTCAGCGCGGAGCAACTCGCTGATGATGTCGTCGGAGGGGTGCTCGGCCCGCCAGTCGATGTAGGCCTCCAGCTCCTGTCTCATCCGCGCGAAGTCGGACTCTGTCATGTCGGGCAGACCGCTCTCACTGAGGCGCAGACCCTCGTCCGCGCGGTCCCGGACCGCCTCCTGCTGCTCCTCGGGGATGCCGAGCAGCAGGCCGATGGTCCGCATGGGCACCACCGCGCCCAGATCGCGCACGAAGTCGAACTCCCCGGCGCCCACCAAGGGGTCGAGACAGCGGGCGCAGAAGTCGCGCACCTTGGGCTCGAGGTCCTTGATGCGGCGGGGCGTGAAGGCACGCGACAGCAATCCCCGATGGAGGTCGTGGGTGGGCGGGTCTTCGAAGAGGATCGAGCCGGGGGGCAGCTCGATGCCCGCCTTGATGAACTCGAGCACGCTGCCCTTGCCGGAGATATAGGTCTCCCAGTCGATCGAGCAGCGCCGCACGTCGTCGAACCGGCTCAGGGCGTAGAAGTCGTGTTTCTCGTTGTAATAGAGAGGTCGTTCGTCGCGAAGCCGCTTCCAGACCGGGTACGGGTCCGAGTCGATGTCGAAGTCGTAGGGGTCGTAGTAGACGTCGGCGTCGGTTGCCGTCATCGCTCTCCGAGTTTCTCCCTCGCGCCGACCGGAACTCTCGTTACACTAAACCAAGAAGGACGTTCTCACCAGGGACCGAGTCGAGGAGGCGGGATGCGCGTCGGGTTGATGATCGGCCCCGAGCGCCGCCGCTACAGCACCAAGGTCGACCGGCTGCGGGCCGACGCCCGCTGGGCCGAGGACGCGGGGCTCGCGACCGTTTGGATTCCCCAGATCCCCGACGAGTTCGACGCTCTCACCGCCGCCGCCCTCGTCGGGGCCGAGACGACGCGCATCGAGGTGGGCACCGCAGTCGTGCCCGTCCAGCCCCGCCATCCGATCGCGCTGGCGCAGCAGGCGTTGTCGGTGCAAGCCGTGTGCGACGGGCGGCTGCGGCTCGGGCTCGGCGTGTCGCACCACTGGATCATCGACGAGATGCTCGGGCTGCCGTACGAGCGGCCGGTGGCGACGATGCGCTCTTATCTCGACGTGCTCGACCAGGCGTTCGCCGGTCCCGGCCCCGTCGACGTGGAGAACGACCAGTTCCGGGTCCACAATCCGCTCGACGTCACCGACGTGACACCCACGCCGATCCTGTTGGCCGCCCTCGGCCCGGCCATGCTGCGGTTGGCAGGCGAGCGCACTGACGGGACGATCCTGTGGATGGCCGACGAGCGGGCCATCGCCGCACACGTCACGCCCCGCATCACGGCTGCCGCCGACGCCGCGGGCCGCCCCGCGCCTCGGGTTGTCGCCGGCGTCCCCGTCTGTCTGTGCAGCGACAGCGATATCGACGTCGCCGTCGAGCGCACCAATCGGATCCTGGCCGAGGCCGAGGTATCGCCCAACTATCAGACACTGCTCGACCTCGGCGACGCCACGAGCGTGGGTGACATCTTGGCGGCCGGCAGCGAGTCGACCATCGAGAAGCGCCTGCAGGCCTTCGCCGACGCCGGCGCCACCGACGTGTCGGTGCGCGTGGTCCCGATCGGCGAGAACCGAGACGAGCTGGTGGCGTCGATGAAACGCACCCGCGACTTCCTCGCCTCGCTCGACGGCTCGCTGTAGGCGGGCCGATGTCGACCGACGCCACGACGATTCCGGCGATGGCCGCCGCCGCGGCCGAGCGATTCGGTGACCGCCTCGCCGTCGCGGACGGTGCCACCCGGCTCTCGTGGGCCCAGCTCGTCGATCGGGGGCACACCTTCGGCGCCGCGCTCGTGGCGAGCGGCATCCAGCCCGGCGACCGCGTGGCCATCTGGGCCCCCAACAGCGCCCAGTGGGTGACGGCCCTGCTGGGGCTGTCGGGCGCGGGCGCCGTCCTCGTCCCCGTCAACACGCGGTGGAAAGGAGCCGAGGCTGCGGACGTTCTGCGGCGGAGCAGGGCCCGCCTGTTGGTCACGGTCACCGGGTTCCTCGGCACGGAGTACGTCGCCATGCTCGACGATGCCGAGCTGCCCGACCTGGCGACGACCGTCGTGGCCGGGGGCGACGAGTGGGATGCGTTCGTGGGCCGCGCGACCACGGCAGCCCGCGAGGAGCTCGACCGCCGGGCCGCCGGCGTCGGACCCGACGACCCCGCCGACATCCTGTTCACGTCGGGGACGACCGGCGTCCCCAAGGGCGTGGTGATGACGCACCGCAAGACGCTGGGCGTCGCGACCGACTGGGTGCGGATGACCGGCCTCAACTCCGATGACCGGTACCTGATGGTGAATCCCTACTTCCATCAGTTCGGACTCAAGGCGGGGATCCTGGCGTGCCTGGCGAGCGGCGCCGCGATGCTTCCCGAGCCGGTGTTCGACGTCGACCGCGCTCTCGCCCGGGTCGCCGACGAACGGGTGACTGTCTTCCCCGGCGCGCCAACGCTGTACCACTCGATCCTCGACCACCCCGACCGCGCCCGCTACGACCTGTCGAGCCTGCGCGTCGCGGTCACGGGGGCCGCTGACATCCCCGTCGAGCTCATCCGCCGAGTCAACGACGACCTCCCGTTCTCGACGGTCATCACCGGTTACGGGCTGACAGAGACGGGCACCGCCACGTCGACTTCTCCCGAGGACGACTTCGAGACGGTCGCCACCACCGTGGGGCGGCCCCGGCCCGGCTTCGCCCTGCGCGTCGTGGACGGTGACGGAAACGACGCCCCCACCGGGGAGCCGGGCGAGGTCGTCGTCAAGGGGCCGACGGTGATGGTCGGGTACCTCGACGAGCCGGACGCGACGGCCGCCGCCCTCTCAGAGGACGGCTGGTTGCGGACGGGCGACCTCGGTGTGCTCGACGAGCGCGGCTACCTGCGGATCGTCGGCCGCATCAAGGACATGTTCATCGTCGGCGGATTCAACGTGTACCCGGCGGAGGTCGAGAACCTCCTCCTGCGCCACCCCGACATCAGACAGGCGGCCGTGATCGGCATCCGCGACGACCGTCTCGGCGAGGTGGGCATGGCTTTCGTCGTCACCACGTCGGCCGCCGGCTCGCAGGGTGAGGAGATCCTCACCTGGTGCCGCGAGCAGATGGCCAACTACAAGGTGCCCCGGGCGATCGAGCTCGTCGACGAGCTGCCCCTCAACGCCACCGGCAAGGTCGTCAAGGACGAGCTGCGAGCCCGCGTCGGCAATAGCTAACTGAAATGTCAGCGCGACTTGCGGGCGCGCGCTCGGCCGTTGCCGGTGTCGTTGGCGAGGGCGGCCATCAGCTCCTTGTGGTCCTCGTGGCGGGCGGCTTCGTGCTGACGCGCCTCGCGGATCAACACCGTGACCCAGTGACTGAAGAAGCAGACCGCGCCGACGATGGCGAGGGCCACCCCGAGTAGCCCGCCGGAGATCAGGTACGGAACCTGCTCCTCGATCACGGTGGAGTGGGCGCTGCCCAGCCAGCCCAACAGGATCAGCGCCAGGCCCGCCGTCATCAGCGTGCCCGCCACACCGAGCAGGAAGTTGGGGTGGCGCAGGATCGACCGCCGCTTCCCGCCGGCGATGTCCTCGGCCCCGTCGGTGAGACGCTGCTCGCGTTCCTCGATGGACGGGCCGCCCGTCAACACCGTCAGTCGGTCGTCGCTCTGACTCAAGACTCCCCCATGGAACAGGCCTCACCGTCGTCGGCGGCAAGGACAATGTTGGCCATTCGCGCCAGGCGGTCGCCGAGCAGCGGCTGAGCGAGGAGCACCAGCAGCGCCAACGCGCCGATTCCCGCGCCGATCGACGCGGCCGTCGGCTGCGTCCTCCCAATGGAAGCAGGGAAAGCGGGAAGCGCCGGCGACCCGGTGCTCGGGCCGACGCCGTTGTCGGGCTGCAGCGAACTCTGGCTTAGCTCCAGCGCCGCGGGCGAGGAAACGCGGCGCGCGTCGGTGGGGCCGGACGCCGTCGCCGCGCCCTCGACCGCGGGCTCAGGCCCCGCCGATGTCGCCTGCAACGAGACGACGGCCCGTCCAACTTCGAGGGCGACGAGGTGGTCGGCCTCGAGCACCTTCACCACGTCTTCGGGCCCGGGCGCGCTGGCAGTCGGATTGTGAAGCGGCGCCAACTGCGCCACCAGCGCCTTCAGACCGGGCGTCGTCTTCTGGGAGACCTCGAGGTCGATGCGCAGCCCGTCGGAGCCCAGTTGGCCTGTGTCGGTCCCGGCGACCTTGACCGGGCCGAGCAGGGTGACGTGGATGCCCGCCGCGGCCAGGACCCCGTTCAGGAGGTCGCCCGGGCCGTGCACACCGGTCGTGTCGATGTTGACCGGCTTGCCCATGACCGCGGCGCCGGTGACGGTGGTCCCGCCGGTCAGCTTCACCGGCCCTCCGTCCGACGTCGACGTGAGGTCGGTGACGATCGACTCGATCGTGAGGACGCCGAGGAGGTCAAAGTGGCTGACCTTGCTGACCGCGTGGGTGGTCACCGTCGACCCGTCGGACGAGGTGGTCGTGGTCGCCAGCGACGACATGGATCCCATGGTCGCGACCGGCGGGGCGGTGACCGCTGGGGTGGTCGCGGTCGCCGTCGAACCGGCGTCCGCAGCGTCCACTCGGGCGTCGAGCCCCGGGCCCGGTGAAGACTCGGCCGTCGGCGTCTTGCTGCCGGAGGTGGCGCTGACTCGATACGGGTACGGCGGCAGCGTGCCCGGCTTCCACTGGGCAAAGCCCAGGGTGATCAGGGCGTCGGGGTTGACGAGCAGATCGCCCGGGTCAGCGACCGAGGCGCGGGCGAACGTCGACGGGCCGGTCGTGATCGTGGCCAGGGCGTCGGGCACGCCGAAGTCGACCGGTGCCGCCACGGGTAGCAGGCCCGCCGGGTTGTACAAGGCGTGCAGCCCCGACGCCGCGGCCGAGCCCGTGTAGCCGGCCAGCGTGGGCGAGCTGGCCGCGGCGCGGCCGGGGATGGTGCCGGCCGGCAGCAACGTGGCCGCCGCCACCAAGCCCAGGGCGAGCCGCCAGGGAATCTTGGACCGGCTCATCGGCCTTCGGCCGGTAGTTGGGCCGGCTCGAGCGGGCGCCCCGGTCGCGTGGCGCGCAGCTCTCGAATGCTCGGCAGGCGGATCCCGGGGCGCAGCACGAAGCCGGCGAGGCCGTCGGGCTCGCGGCCGAGGAGGATGGCGGCCGCGCCGATGGCGAGGAACACCACACCGGTCAGGCTCGGGTTGGACGCCTGCGCGTAGTTGAGCAGCGCGAAGAGGACGCCAGCGAACACCGCGCCGGTGATGGTGGTGATGCCGCCGACGAACGCGAACAGCACGATGATCAGGCTGTTCAGAGGATCGAAGTGGGTGCCGACCGCCGTGGCGACCATGCCGCCGAACAGGGCGCCGGCGCAGCCCGCAATAAAAGAGGAAACGCCGAAGATGGCGACCTTGGCCCACCGGACCCGCATGCCGAGCGTCGCAGCCGCCACCTCGCTGTCGCGCACGGCGGTCAGGGCCCGGCCGCACCAGCTGCGACGGATGGCGACGACGCCCAGCGCCAGTAGCACGAACACGATCGCGCACCACACAGCAAAGGCGGCGTCCGACGACGTCGAGATCCCGAGAATCGTCGGCCGGCCGACGAAGTGCCCGCTCACACCGAACACGTGCGTATCGCCGAGAAGCACGTCTCGACCGATGAGCGCGACACCAAAGGTCAAGAGTGCCAGGTGCAAGCCGCGGAGACGAGCGGCTGGGAGAGCCACCAATACGCCGAGGGCCGCGGACGCCAGGCCGCCGAGCAGCATCCCGAACACGCTGTGACCGCCGAAGGTCGCGCCCGTGATGTAGGCACCGATCCCGACGAACAGGTACTGGGTGAGCGACAGCTGTCCGGAGAGGCCGGTGAGGGCGACGAGGGACAGGGCGATGGTGGCGGTGACCAGCGCCCTGACCACGTGCACCTGGTCGCCGGCCGGAACGAGATGGACGGCGACTGCGACCAGGGCGACGAAGACCGGCGCGGCCACCAGTGATCGCCGAACCGTCGGGATGCGAGGTTGGTCGCGGCCGACGATGCGCCCGGCCGAGAGGCGGAACGAGGGAACGAGCAGGATGGCCACGACGAGAAAGATCCCGGGAATGGCGAGCTGGAGCCGGATGAAGAGCTCGCTCCCCTGCGGCCAGAGCCAGTGCACGTTGGTGAGCGACTCGAAGAGCCCGAGGATCAACGCGCCCACGAACGTCATCGGGAGGCTGGTGAGGCGGCCGACCATGGCCGCGCCGTACACGTCGAGGACAAGCAGGGTGAGGACGATGGCGTTGAGGTTCTGGCCCCCGGCGAACAGCACGCCGCCCAGGCCGGCCAGCGCGAAGCCGATCATCCACGCCAGCCGGGCGACGGCGACGCTGCGCACCCCGCTCAGACGGGCCAGCTGGCGGTCGTCGACCACCGAGCGCATGCGCGCCCCGACCGGCGTCCCGAACAGCAGGAAGCGCAGGGCGAAGGCGACGGCGAGGGCGATGACCACCATCGCCACCCGGTCGTAGGTGATCGGGATACTGGCGATGACGAACTTGTGGTTCCCGAACAGCAGGGGGACGTCGCGCGCCTTGTTGGGGTCGAACAGTTTCTGGGCGAGGCCCAGCAGGGCGATGGTGAGCGCGATCGTGACGACCAGCGACGTCGCGTAGTCGGCGCCCTGGAAGCGCCGGACCAGTCGTTCGGCGACCAGCCCCATGGCCGGCGCCATGAAGGCGACGACGATGATGACGGCGAGCGGCGTCGGCACGTGCTGGACGACCCTGAGCTCGTAGTACACGAAGGCGCAGAGCATCCCCACCGCGCCGTGGGCGAAGTTGAAGACGCCGGTGACCGTGTACGTCAGCACCAGCCCCATGGCGGCGATGGCGAACACGCAGCCGAGCATGAGACCGAAGAGCGTGAACTGGAGGAGCTCGGTCACTGCCCTACGCCGCTCCGAAGTATGCGGAGTGCAACGCCTTCTCTGCTTCCGCGCTGGGCCCCGACCACATCACGACCCCGTTCGTCATCACGTAAGCGTGCGTCGCGTAGCGCAGGCCGACGGCCGCGAACTGCTCGACGATCAGCACCGAGACGCCCGACTCGGCGACCTCGGTCACCACCTCGTACAGCTCGTCCACGATCATCGGTGCCAACCCGATCGACAGCTCGTCGACCAGCAAGACGCAGGGATCGGCGCCGAGTCCTCGGGCGAGGGCCAGCATCTGCATCTCGCCGCCCGACAGCGTTCCCGCCAGCTGGTGACGACGCTCGGCCAGCCGGGGGAACAAGGTGTAGGCGACCTCGGTCACCCGCTCGATCGGCGCGCCCGCCGACGCCGCGACCGTCAGGTTGTCGGCCACGCTCAGGTTCGGGAAGACCGATCGCCCTTCGCGTACGTGGCAGATCCCGAGCCGAGCCAGCTCCGAGGCGTCAGCCCGGTTGCAGTGGGCGCCGGCCACATGGCGGCAGCCGCTCGTCGGCGCGAGCAGCCCACTCATGACCGAGAGCGTCGTGGTCTTGCCGGCGCCATTGGGTCCGAGGAGCGCGGTGATCGTCCCGTGCTTGACCTCGAGGTCGACCCCGTGGAGCACCTCGATGCGGCCATACCCGGCGCGCACGTTGTGCAGCGCCAGCGGTGCCGGCGGCTCGCTCAACAGAGGAACCCTTGCGCGGGCGTGAGGCGCTGCCACTTCCCGCTCACGACCTTGACGGCGACGAAGCAGCCGTTGGTCGTCTTCCCGCCGAGGTTGATGGCGCCGAAGAACCCGTGGGCGTCGAAGCTCGCGAAGGTCTTCAGCTGCGCGATCAGCGCGTCGCGGGTGATCGGGCCCTTGAGCTGCTGCAGCGCGTCGAAGAACGCCACCCCGGATGCCCAGCTGTCGGCCGCGAAGATGTCGTGCGGCACTCCGGGCGCGGTCTGTGCCATCCAGCGCAGGTAGTTGTCGGCCATGGGGTTCGACGCCCGTTCCTCGTCGGGTAGGAAGCGGATCCAGTTGACGACCGGCTCCTGGTCGGCGGCCGGCCCGACCTCGGAGACGAAGTCGCTGTCATACGCGGAGACGAACTCTTCCAACTTGAGCTTGTAGCCGGTGTTCGCCATCGACCGGGCGAACGACGAGTTCAGGTTCCCGGCTGCCAGGAAGTACACGTAGTCGGCGCCGCTGTTGGCGACGGCGCGCGCTGCCGGATCGAAGCTGAGCGTCGAGAGCGGGAGCTCCTGCTCGTTGACGACTTGGATGCCCGCCGCTTGCATCAGGGGCTTCTCGATCCCCTGCATGTTCTCCCGCGACTGCGAGTTGGAGAACCAGATGAGGGCGGCCTTGTGTACGCCTTGGCCGAACATCCACTTGTACTTGGCGCTCGCGGCGTGCACGTTGGCGTACGGCGGGTTGACGTCGAATTCGGTGGGCGCGGCCTGGAACTGGTCGGACGTGGCTTCGGTGACCCCCGGCACCTTGTCAGCGGTGAGGAGGTCGGCGTACCCGGGGTCGGACGACGCGAGACCGCCCACGATCCCGAGCACCTGGGGCTCCATCTCCTGGAACTTGGAGCGGCCCTGGGCGTTGTCGTACGCGTCGTCGGCCGTCTTCACGACGACCTTGCGCCCGCACACACCACCGTTGGCGTTGACATACGCGCCGTAGGCCCGGATCGCCGCCTGGGCGCCCGCGCCCAGGCCTGGCACCGGACCGGTGAGCGTGCTGATGCTGCCGACGGTGATCGTGGTGGGCGACACGCCGGGGGCGGTGGACGGCGCGGCGCACGGCAGGCTCGACGGCGCCGCGCCGGCGGAAGTGCTGCCGGCCTTCGCCGCCGCGGCGGCCGCACCACCTGCTTTCGAACCGGCGGCCGCGCTCTGGGGTCCGGCCGCCGCGCCGTTGGCGGCGGCCGCGTTCGTGTCCCCCGCCGACCCGGCCGTCGACCCGTCTGCGGACGTACCGGCCGCCAATCCGCCGCTGCGGTAGCGGCCGAGCACCGACGCGCGCTGCGAGCCCGACCAACGGGCGCCGCACGCCGTCGCCACGAGCATCAGCACACAGGCGAGAGCGCCGACTGCCGCTTTGCCTCGTATGTGTAGAAGCCCCCCCACGGACCTCAGGAGCGTATCGCCGCTCTGCCGGATTGAAAAGCCCACTCTCCAATTTCGATAAGATGCTTCGCGGCTTCTGTACCTTTTGCCCCGAGGTCAGAGCGGCAGGGGTGCCGGGAGGTCCCGGCGCCCGAGGAGGTCCTGGCCGAGCTGGGTGGTCAGGGTGCGGGCGTCCCCCAACAGGCCGTCGAGCACGAGGACGCGCCGGAGGTAGTGGTGGAACGGGTGCTCGGTGGTGAAGCCGATGCCGGCCAGCACCTGTTGGCAGTGGCGGGCGACGGTTCGGGCGCTGCGGCCAGCGACGGCCTTCGCCATCGCCGCGGTGAAGGATGACCCGTCGTCCCAGGCGCCGCCGATCGCCGCGTCCGCGGCCTCGATCGCCACCAGGCTGTCCGCCAGCCGGTGACGGACGGCCTGAAAGGCGGCGATGGGCCGGCCGAACTGCATGCGGGCCACGGCGTGGTCGCGCGCCAACTGCAGCATCGTCCTCGACGCCCCGGCGATCTCGTGCGCGAGGGCGACCTGGCCGGCCGCGACGGCGACCGGCCACGCCGCCGACTTCGACTCGCTCGTGGCCCGGAGTCCGTCGCCCGACACCGCGACGAGGCCCAGTGTCGGGTCGAGCCCGTCGACGGGTCGCAGCGTGAGCTCGTCCGTCCCGATCAACAGCACGACGTCCTTGGCGACGGCCACGGCCTGCTGGTCGCGAGGCAGCGCAGCCGTGGCAAGGCCGGTAACGGCGACGCTCTCCCCGATTACCTCGGCGGGTGGGTCGCACGAACCGAGACGAGGGAGCACGACCGCGGCGTCCACACCGAGGACGCTGGCGAGCACGGCGTCGAGCGCCGACGAGGTGACGTTCGCCCTGCCCTGCAGCTCGAAGAGCGTCGACACGGCCGCCCGCCGGTCGACGGCCAGCGCGTCTCGCCACCCCAGCTCGTCGAGCTCACGGTCGAGCGCTTCGCCCGTGACGCTGGCCGTGGCCTGCCGCAGGCTGGCCCGGAACAGCTCGAGGTCCTCGGCGTCCATCACGCGTCCACTCCAAGGTCGAGCAAGCGGCGGGCGACGATGTTGCGCTGGATCTCGGCGCTCCCGCCGTAGATCGTCGCCGCCCGCGAGTAGAGGAACTCCGACCGCCACCGCTCGCTCGCGCCGTCGTCACCGAGCAGCACATCCATAGCCAGCCCATCGGCGGCGAGGTCGAACAACGCCTGCTCGGCCGTGGCCAGGAGGATCTTGTCGACCGACGTCTCGGGACCGAGGCGTTCGCCCGCCGCCAGCCGGTGCTGCGTCGCCCGGGAGCGACAGCGCAACGCGTACAGGCGCAAGTAGACGTCGCCGACGTCCTCCGCGGAGAGTGACCCCGGCGGTGCGGCGGCCAGCAGCTGCTCCAGGCGCCGATGCAACAGGGCGCCGCGGTGCCACAGTGCAGTGCTCCGCTCGAACGGCAGCAGGTCCATGGCCACCGACCAGCCCTGGCCCTCGTCGCCGAGCGTCCGGTCGACAGGCACCGCCACCTCGTCGAAGAAGACCTCGCAGAACTCCTCGGCGCCGTGCATGGTCTCGATGGGGCGGATGGTGATGCCGGGCGTCGCCATGTCGACGAAGAGGGCCGTGATCCCCCGGTGCGCCGACTCCGGCGGCCCGGTGCGCGTCAACAGCACGCAGCGATCGGCGTACTGGGCCAGGCTCGTCCAGACCTTCTGCCCCGTCACCAGCCATCGGTCGTCGGCACGCGTCGCCCGACAGCTCAGGGCGGCCAGGTTGCTCCCCGTGCCGGGCTCGGAGAACCCCTGACACCATGTCTCGTCGCCCCGCAGGAGACGAGGGACCATCTCGGCCGCAAGCTCGGATCGGGCGTAGTCGATCATCGTCGGCGCCAGAACCTCGGTGAGCGAGTAGATGCCCGGCTCGACGAGGTCGCGGGCAGTCAGGGCCTCGCCCAGGTAGGCGCGGAGCAGCGGCGAACCGCCGAGGCCGCCGACGCGCTCGGGCCATCCCCACCGCATCCAGCCCGCGTCGTAGGCCATCTGTTTGACCTTGGTCAGCTGCGCCATCTGCTGGTCGAGGGTGCCAAGACCCGCGTACTGCGGCGCCAGCGCCGCTTCCTGCTGATTCAGCCAGTCGTCGACCGCGGAGCGGAACTCCTCAAGCTCCATCGGCCTTCGACCGGTAATCGTGCCGCCTTCGGCGGCGCCCCGTCCCCGAGCGATCGCCGTCGAGCTTCGCTCGTCGCCGCTCACTCATGCTCGTGGCGGTAGACGCGGCCCCCCTTCATCACGAAGCGGACGTCCTCGGTCACACCGATGTCCTCCAGCGGATCGCCGGGGACGGCGATGACGTCAGCCAGCAGCCCGGGCTCGAGGCGACCCCGGTCGTCGACGTCGATGAGCTCGGCCGCGACAGTGGTGCCGGCGCGCAGGGCGCCGAGCGGCGTCATCCCGCGGTCGACGAGGGCGAGCAGCTCCTTGGCGTTGCGGCCGTGGGGGATGGCGGGCGCATCGGTGCCGCACGCGATTCGGGCGCCGCGAGCGACGGCCTTGCGGATGGTCTCCTTGGCGCGGGGGAACACCTCGGCCGCCTTGGCCTGCAGCTCGGGCGCGGCGCGCGAGACGTCCATGCCGTCGGCCAGGTACGTCGTCGGCACGAGGAAGGTGCCGCGTTCGAGCATGAGGTCGAGCGTCTCGTCGCTCATCAGCGAGCCGTGCTCGATGCAGTCGATACCGGCTTCGATCGCAGCCCGGATGGCGTCGTCGCCGTGGGCGTGGGCCGCGACCCTGAGGCCTCGCCGGTGGGCTTCGTCGACGATCGCCCGCAGCTCGTCGTCGGAGTACTGCTGGGCACCGGGCGGACCGGTGTGGGACATGATCCCGCCCGACACCGAGACCTTGATCAGCTCGGCGCCGTACTTGATCTGGTAGCGGACCGCGGCGCGCACCTCGTCGACACCATTGGCGATGCCCTCCTCCACGGTGAGCGGCATGATGTGCGGCGCCAGCGCCTGGAACATCGTCGGATCGAGATGGCCGCCGGTCGGCGAGATGGCGTGGCCCGCGGGCACCACGCGAGGGCCGTCGATCCAGCCGAAGTCGATCGCCTGCTTGAGGGCGACGTCGAGCAGCAGCCCGCCCGTCTGCACGAACAGCCCGAGGTTCCGGACAGTGGTGAACCCGGCCCGCAGCGTCCGCCGGGCGTTGGCGACGGCTCGCAGGGTGCGCAGCGCAGGGTTGTCCTGCACCGGGTTCAGCGGGCTCTCGTGGTTCGGCCCGCCGAGGAGGAGGTTGACCTCCATGTCCATCAGGCCGGGCAGGAGCGTGAGGTCGCCGAGGTCGATGGTGACGGCGTCCTCGGGCACCGATGTCGGCGCGACCTCGACGATGCGGTCGCCGTTTATCAGCAGCGCGCCGGGCTCGAGGAGCTCACCCTTGTCGACGTCGAGCAGCCGGGCGCTACGCAGGTGGACCGGCGGCTGGGGCGTGGGCGGACGCGGCACTCGTTCCCAGTATAAGGGCGCTCTACTCAGCCGATAGGGACGTTCTCACGCCTCTCCGACTTTCGTGCGTCATTGCCCAATAGTCGGGTATTGACGCACGAAAGTCGGGGGGAACACTGCCCCGCATCACTTCACGGGGCGATAGACCACGAACGGGGACCGTCCTGGCCACCCGGTGGCCGCGGCCTCCAGCTTGCTGCGCCAGAATCGCTCGGCCTCGTCAGCTTGTCCGGCCTCGATGAGGTCGACGAGGGCGACGAACTGGTCGGCGGCCCAGTTCAGGGCCGCCCTGACGGCGTCGAGCGTGATGCCCGCCGCCGCCGTGTAGTCGCTCAACGTCTGCGTGAGGAGCGCCGAGGTCAACTCGCCGAAGAGCGCCAGGACCTGGTTGTGGGTGGCGCGGAGCACCGCGTTGCCGAAGTCCTGCACCGCGGCCAGGAAGGTGTCGACCGACTCGGCCGCCACGCAGCGGTCGATGCAGGCGCGCAAGCGGGCGAGGTCGGCGTCGTCGCGAGCGACGGCGGCGAGCGCGGCCGCCGGCGGCTGCAGTAACGCCTGGGCCTCGAACAGCTCGCTGAGCTGCGCGCCGCGGAGCTGCAGCTGCAGGCCGACCCGCCGGGCGAGCGGCGCCAGGTCGGGTTCCACGATGCGCGCTCCGCCCCTCGTCCCCCGTTCGATGCTGACGAGACCGTCGGACTCGAGGATCCGCAGCGCGCCGCGCATGGTCGGGCGGGCGACGTTGTAGGCCTCGAGCAACACGCGTTCGCTGGGGAGCATGTCTCCGGGACGCAGCTCACCCGAGGCAATGCGCGAGCGGATCTGCTCCGAGATCGCCTCGGCGGCGGTACGGACGTCGGCGCCCGCGACGCTCGGTGGATCGGACGGCACGCCTGTTTGCGTACCACACGCGCGCCCTCCGGCCCGATCTCTCCGCGGCCGACCCTTGACCGAAATGTGCCGTTCTGTTATATCGGTACCGCATTCGACGGAAGGGGGTCGCGGTGTCGGATGACGAGCCTCAGGTGATCGTCTCGGTCGACTCGCACGTCGGCCCGCGGTTGATGGAGGACCTACGGCCCTACTGCCCAGCCGGACAGCTCGAGGCGTTCGATGCCTACGCGAGCGAGGCGGCCAAGATCCTCGAGACCATCTCGGGTGTCGCGTCGTACCTCTTCGAGCACCCCAACTTCAGCACGCCCGGCCACTACGACTCGGCGGCGCGACTGCGTGACTTCGACTACGACGGGGTCGCCGCCGGCGTGATCTTCCACGCCAGCGAGAACTTCCAGCCGCTGCCCTTCGGTGAGATGTTCCCGGGCGACAAACCCAAGGACCGTGAGCTCGTCCGCGCCGGGTTGGCGATCTACAACCGGTGGCTGGTCGACTTCGTCTCGAGCGCGCCCGAGCGCCACATCGGACTGGCCTACCTGCCGATGTGGGACATCGACGCCGCCATCGCCGAACTCGCGTGGGCCCACGAACACGGGCTGAAGGCGGTGAACTTCCCGGCGCTGCGGGCCGGCAGCATCCTCGAGTACAACGATCCGGCCTGGGACCCGTTCTGGGCCGCGTGTCAGGAGCGAGAGATCCCGCTCGTCACCCACGTCGGAGCGGCCGGCAACGTCAACTACTCCGGCCCCGAGGCGTACGCCATCAAGATGGTGGAGACGGGCTCGTTCTTCTCCCACCGAGCGGTGTGGTGGCTCATCTACGGCGGGGTGTTCGAGCGGTTCCCCGGGCTCAAGCTGATGATCACCGAGACACCGGGGAACTGGTTCCCGGGCCTGGCGCGCGAGCTCGACGCTGGTTGGTCGATGTTCCTCGGCGAGCGGGAGATGAACGCGGCGTTCTTCGACAAGGTCCCGCGCAAGCCGAGCGAGTACATGCAGACCAACGTCTTCCTCGGCGCGAGCTTCGCGTCGCCGTTCGAGGTGCGACAGGCCGTCGAGCACGGGTTCATCTCACAGCTGAGCTGGGGGTCGGACTACCCGCACGTCGAGGGGACCTATCTGAACCCCGAGGACACCGACATGCCCTCGGTCACCCGCATGGCGCTGCGCAACGCCTTCTGTGACATCGACCCCGAGGCGATCCGCCGGATGGTGGGCCAGAACGCCATCGAAATGTTCGGCCTCGACCGCGCCGCCCTCGCGCGGGTCGCGGCGGAGATCGGCGCCCCCACCATGCGCGACCTTCGCACCCCGATCGACAGGGACCTCCTGCCCGCCCGGGCCAGCGCCCACGCCTTCCGTTCGGGCGAGACCGGGTGGAGCTGACGGTGCCCGCCGCGGCGGCGAGCGCCGAGACCGTGGCCGCCGCGCTGCGCGCCGCCCTCGAGCAGGGACCCGAGGCCTTCCGTGGTTGCCTCGGATCGCTCTACGCCGATCGAGTCGAGCTTCGCCATGAGCCTGCGCTCTCGGTCGACGGCCCCGTCGACGGCCGGCGCCTGGCTGAGACGACCGAGGCCGAGGCCGCCGCCATCACGTCCGCGCTCGGCGACCAGCACTACGGCGCGGGCGAGGTCGTCGTCGACGGCGACACCGTCACCGTCCGCACCTCGCTCGAGGGTTCGCTGCCCAGCGGGGAGGCCGCCAGCCTGCCGACGCACATGATCTGCGGGGTGGCCGACGGTCGCATCGCGGCGATCACCCATCAAATGGGGCCCGACGCCATGCAGGCGTGGCTCCGCGTTGCCGAGGCCGGCGGCCTCGTCGTGGGTCAACCAACGGAACGCACCTAAGCAAGGGAGAAGCGGCATGCCGAACGCGCCTACGCCGACGGGGTCGAAGGACGCCGAGTTCGCCGATCCGTACATCGACGTCGACGAGTGGCGCGACGCACCGGTCCGCCACCGCTACGTGCACGGCGGCTTCACCGGCACCGACACCAAGTTCTCCTTCTACCTGCCGCCGCCCGAGCAGTACGAGGGACGTTTCTTCCAGCCCGTGCTGCCGATGTCGGGCATCGAGTTCGCCGCCACCATCGGCGTGCTCTACGGCATCGCGGGCTCGATCGAGTTCGCGTGCGACAGCGGCGCCTACCTCGTCGAGTCGAACCTCGGCCGGCTGAACCCGTTCCCCGGCGAGGACTGGTCGCTGGCCGGGTTCCGGGCGAGCGCGGCGGTCGCCCGCTACAGCCGGCAACTGGCTGCCGAGATGTACGGCGACCACCGCCCCTACGGCTACATCTTCGGCGGCAGCGGCGGCTCGCTGAAAACGCTCGCCGGCTTCGAGGGCGCCCCCGACGTGTGGGACGGGGCCGTGCCCTTCGTGACCGGCATCCCCCAGAGCATGCCCAACACGTTCTCCAGCCAGGCCCTGGCCATGCGGATCCTGTGGGACAAGTTCCCGCAGATCGTCGACGCCACCGAGCCGGGCGGGAGCGGCGACATCTACGCCGGCCTCACCGTCGAGGAGCGCCAGGTTCTCGCCGAAGTCACCAGGCTCGGCTTCCCGCCGAAGTCGTGGTTCGACGTGGGCCGGCTGGCCCAGGGTTACACCGGGGTCTGGGCGGTGCTGGCGGACAACATCGTGAAGTTCGACCCCGGCTACTTCGAGGACTTCTGGACGGTCCCCGGCTACCTCGGCTACGACGCACCGCGATCGCTGCTCGACGCCCGCGTGCAGCACACGACCACGGTGACCGAGGTGATCTTCGGCGAGCAGGCCCGCGAGATGGGATTGCCGCTGCCGATGGCGATGCCCCGCGGGACGGCAACGGAACTGCCCGCGGCCTTGCGCATCGCCGAGCCGGTCGAGGGCTACTCACTCGGCGCGCAGATCCAGGTGCTGAGCGGGAAGGCGGTCGGACACGCCATGTACCTGACCGGTATCCGCGAGGACGTCGTGATCGTCGGGATGGGCGAGGCCCACTTCGAGGAGCTGGCCGAGCTGGCCGTCGGGGACGAGGTGATGATCGACAACTCGATCTACCTGGCGTTCCAGACGATCCACCGCCACCAGGTCGACCCCGACTTCGAGCCGTGGCAACAGTTCACCGAAGGCGGCACGCCGATCTACCCGCAGCGCCCGCGCAAGATCGGTCCGATCATGGCCCGCCAGGGCTCCGGCGTGAGCCAGTCCGGCCGCTTCGCCGGGAAGATGATCGTGGTCCAGACCCTGATGGACGAGGCCGCATACCCGTGGCAGGCCCTCTGGTACCGCAAGAAGGTCGAGGCGCAGCTCGGCGACCGGATCGACGACCAGTACCGCCTCTGGTTCGTCGAGCACGCCATGCACACCGGTGGCGCCGAGCCGGTGATCGGCATGGGGCTGCCCGACACCGTGCCGTCCCGCAAGACCCGCATCGTGCAGTACCTCGGCGTCCTGCAACAGGCCCTGCGCGATGTCTCGGCCTGGGTGGAGCTCGGCATCGCCCCGCCGGCCAGCACCGAGTGCCACTACGTCGACGGGCAGGTGCACGTCCCGGCCACCGCGACCGAGCGGCGGGGCCCACAGGCGGTCGTGCGAACCACCGCCAACGGCGGCGAGCGGGCGGAGGTGAACGTCGGCGACACCGTTCGGTTCGAGGCGCGCGTCGACGTGCCGGTCGGCGCGGGCGGGATCGTCGGCATCGAGTGGGACTTCGAGGGCACCGGCGAGTTCCCGGTCGACGAGGACGGACTCGACCCGGCATTGGCCACCTACACGTCGACCGTGGAGCACGCCTTCACCGAGCCGGGCACCTACTTCCCAGCTGTGCGCGTCACGAACCAACGAGCGGTCGACTTCGGCACCGACCACTGCCGCATCCTCAACCTCGGACGAGTCCGCGTCGTCGTTCGGTGAGGCCGTCCCAGGAGGTCCGCTTCTGGGCCCGGCGAGCGCCTACCGGCGAGCGGATCGCGGCGGGCGTGGCGGTCGCGACCGTGATGTCCCTCGTCGTATGGCTGCTGGTGGCGGCCGGCAGCGGGTCCGGGGCGCGCGTCTCGAGCGCGGGATCAACCGGGTCGAACGGCGACTCCGCAGGCTCGGCGGCCGGCCAGTTCGCGGTGGGGGGCGCGGGCGGCGCCGGCAGCCCGGCGGCCTCGCAGTCGGCGGCAGGGGCGGGCACAGGAACCGGCGCCGGCAACCGGGCGGGCGGTGCCAACACCGGAAATGCGACGACCGCGGGTGGGACCTCGGCAGCCGGCCGCGGGTGCACCTCCCCGCCGGGAGGCGGTCAGGGCGTGACCGCCACGCAGATCAAGGTCGCGGTGGCGGTGACCAACATCGTCGGTCCCGCAGCCAACTCGATCTTCGGGATTCCGAGTGCGGATGTTCAGCACGCCGCTTACCAAGCGGTGATCGACGACGTGAACAAGCACGGCGGCGT
Organism: Acidimicrobiales bacterium; assembly: GCA_035948135.1. Taxonomy (GTDB): domain Bacteria; phylum Actinomycetota; class Acidimicrobiia; order Acidimicrobiales; family AC-14; genus CADDZP01. The sequence continues at coordinate 39,021 of DASZJL010000212.1, forward strand.
TGCGTGCCGCCAGCTCGCGCCCACGTTTTACGTCGTGAACCCGGCCGATACGGCGTCGGAGCAGCAGGTGTGCTTGACGATCGCGCAGTCGGGAGCCTTCGCCACGTTCGACACCGGGTCGTTGAGCGTCGCCCCCGGCGTCCCCGCATGCTTCGCGCAGCACCACGTCGCCTTCTTCAGCGCCATCGCCCTCGAGGAGAGCACGATCCGGCAGTTCTTCCCGTACCTGTTCGCGATGGGTTCGTACCAGGAGCTGTACCACGCGGCCGCCTTCGCCTTGCAGGCGCGGGGGGCGTTCGACCCGGCAACCGGCTTCAAGAAGCTCGGGTACATCTACCACGACTGCTTCAAGGAGGCCGTCGACGGCTATCGCGGATGGCTGCGCGACGCGGGGGTTCCCGACGCTGCGGTTGTGACCTACGACGTGGGCTGCGCGAGCGGCTTCGCCAGCCCCAGCGACATCCAACAGGCGATCCTCAAGTTCAAGCGGGAGGGGGTCACCCACCTCACCGAAGCCCAGTTCACCGGTGACTTCGCAACGTTCACCAACGTCGCCCAACAGCAGGGCTTCCACCCGAAGTACGTGATCCCCGACGACGCGATCATGGCGACCAGCTACGGGAGCTCGCGCCCCAACGCCGACAACATCGACGGCGCCGTGGCTATCACCATCACCGCAGGCGGCGAAGAGCACACGCCGGGGATCCCCCCCTCGCCCGGTACGGCGCGGTGCGACACCATCATGAAGCCGCTCGGGATCCAAACCGTGCGGCAGGTGAACTCCGACGCCCTCGGCGACGCGTGCGACCTGATCTGGATGTTCCAAGCCGGGATCGAGCACGCGCCGTCACTGCAGCCGGCCGCGCTGCCGGCCGGCCTGCAGCGGGTGAGATCCGTCGAGTTCTCGTATCCGCAGGGACCGAACGACTTCGGTAGCGGGACTGGCACCTTCGCCGGGCAGTTCTGGCGGCCCACCCAGTTCAGCAAGGGGTGCGCGTGCTGGCACCTGCTCGACCCGTCATTTCACAGGGGCTAGTCGTGCCTGCTGCGCCAGGTTTCGGATCTGACGTCAGAGTCAGAAATCGGTTAACCTCGGCCGTATCGCCGAGGAAACCGCACCCGGGGCGCCGAATGTACAAAGGGTGCACACTGGGCGGAAACGGGCTTGCCGGTATTGGAGATCACTGATACCGTTTTTCGTCATTCGTCGTTCGCACGCTGAGGCCACATGAGTGTCGGCGCCTTCGTGTTGGGGCTGCTGAACGGTCTCACCTTCGGGCTCCTCGCCGTCGGCCTGGTGCTCGTCTACAAGTCCAACCGCTTCCTCAACCTGGCCCACGCCCAGCTGGGCACGTTGTCCGCGCTGCTGGTCGCCAAGTGGACGATCGACTGGGGCTGGAACTGGTGGGTGGCGTACATCGTCGCCATCGCCGTCGGCATCGGCACCGGGGTCGTCGTCGAGCGGTTCCTCGTCGGGCGCCTGCGGGAGCGCGGCGCCTCGCCCGTCCGCCTGCTCCTGCTCTCGCTCGGCGTGTCGCAACTGCTGCTGGCCCTGACGTACATCCCCCACCTGGGTCCTGACACGTCGAAGACGACCCTCTATCCGCAGCCCTTCCAGTCGACGCTCCATATCGGCGACGTCACGCTCACCGGCATGTACGTGCTCACCGCCATCCTCGTGCCCATCCTCGTGGCCGGGCTGGCGGCGTTCATGCGGTATTCGGTGCTCGGCAAGCAGATCCGGGCGGCGGCCAACAACCCCGATGCGGCGCGCCTGTCGGGCATCTCGGTGCGTCGGGTGAGCGCGGTGACCTGGGCACTGGCCGGCGGCTTCTCGGCGGTGTCCGCGGTCCTCCAGGCCCCGACCCAGGCCAGCTTCAACGTGGCGTCGCTCGGACCAAGCCTGCTGATGGTGACCTTGGGCGCGGCCGCGTTCGGCGCGTTCGTGTCGCTGCCCGGTGCCCTCGCGGGAGGGCTGCTGATCGGAGTCGTGAACCAGCTCGTCGCCGCGCAGACCTCCAGCGCCCCGAAGGCGGAGCTCGCGGTCTTCGCCCTCATCCTCGTGATCGTGTTCGTGCGGGGCCGGGCGATCGGGCGCGTGTTCCAGACGTCGGGCGCCGCGGTCGAGGACCCGCCGGTCACACGCGTGCCGGCGCCGGTGCGCACGAGCCGGTTCGTGCGCCACCACATGGCCTGGCTGGCGGCGGGCGCACTGTTCATCGGCCTCGTGGTCCCGCAGCTGCCGTACTTCAACACCGCCGGCCACCGCTTCTTG
>DASZJL010000213.1:0-12940 GCA_035948135.1 Acidimicrobiales bacterium
CAGGATGGCGATGATCAGCACGACGACCATGAGCTCGATGAGGGTGAAGCCCTCTTCCTGGCCCTTGTGGCGCCGCTCAATCAGCTTCTGCAGCATGATGACGGGGTCTCCTTGTGATGGCAATGGATATGTGAGCCCGTGTTCCCGCCTCTCAGGCACCCCCGGCCATCACGACCGGAGAAGTCCTCCAGGCAGCCCGGCTGGCCTCCCCATCTCCATTGACGAGGGTCGGCCCCGTGGCGTTGCGTCCCCGCCTTCCGACGGGTTTGCCCTTGTCAAGAGCACAGCTCAATGGGTCCATCGGCCCACGTCGCGAGGCCCTTGAGCGGATTCTCCCCCCGAACGCGACAGTGGCGGGCCCGAAGGCCCGCCCTGTCAAGTTGCTCTTGTCAGCTCAGCTGGTTACCAGCTGTTGGTGAAGGTGATGCCGGAGGGACCAGTCGCGCTGGTCGCCACGCAACTGCCCTTGCCGTACGTCGTGCCGGCGCTGCCAGCAGTGGTCACGTCCTGGACGTAGAAGCACGTGTTGGACTTGCTCTTGACGCCGAGCCAGACGGTGTCGCCAGCGGCGTTGACCGAGACGGCAACCTGGTTCGGGGTGGCCGTACCCGGCGCCGAGTCGGCGACGAAGTTGAGCGAGGGCTCCACGCCGCTGAGCGTGGTGGCCGAGCTCGTGTAGGCCTGGCTGTCCGTGTAGATCGTCTTCTCGGCGGTCAGGGCGTTGCGGGCGTTGGACTGCGCCGCACGGTCCTGAGCCCGCTGACGGGCACCCAGGAAGGTCGGGATCGCGATTGCGATCAGGATGGCGATGATCAGCACGACGACCATGAGCTCGATGAGGGTGAAGCCCTCTTCCTGGCCCTTGTGGCGCCGCTCAATCAGCTTCTGCAGCATGATGACGGGGTCTCCTTGTGATGGCAATGGATATGTGAGCCGTGTTCCCGCCTCTCAGGCACCCCCGGCCATCACGACCGAAGAAGTCCTCCAGGTAGCCCGGCTGGCCTCCCCGTCGACGTTGACGTGGGTCGGCCCCGTGGCGTTGCGCCCCCGCCTTCCAGCGGGTTTGCCTTTGTCAAGAGCACCAGCTCAATAGGTCCATCGGCCCTTCCGTAGAGGACCTTGAGGAATGGAATCGTGGTTAAGGGACGGGCGGGGCGGGAAGGCACAGCGCCATGGACGCGGTGACACTGCTCAGGAACGACCACAAGACCGTCGAGGCCCTCTTCAAGAAGTTCGAGAAGGCCGGCCCGAATGCCCACAAGACCAAGCAGGACCTCGTCGAGAAGATCGTCGAGGAGCTCTCGATCCACGCTGCTATCGAGGAGCAGGTGCTGTACCCGGCCGCTCGGGAGGCCGTACCCGACGCCACCGATGAGGTCCTCGAGGCGCTCGAGGAGCACCACATCGTGAAGTGGGTGCTGTCGGAGCTGGACGGCATGGACCCGACCGACGAGCGCTTCACGGCCAAGGTGACGGTGCTGATCGAGAACGTCCGCCACCATGTAAAGGAGGAGGAGGGCGAGCTCTTCCCCGAGCTGCGCAAGGCGATCAAGCGCAAGGACCTCGAGGAGCTGGCCCAGGCCCTCGAGAAGGCCAAGAAGGCGGCGCCCACGCACCCCCATCCGCGGGCTCCCGACACCCCGCCCGGCAACGTCATCGTCGGCGTGGCCGCGGCGGCCGTCGACAAGGCCGAGGACACCGGCAAGAAGACCGTCCGCAAGGTGTTCGGCCGAAGCCGCGGTAGAGAGCGCAAGGCCGGGTAGGTTCCGTCGCGGTGGCCGGCCGCGTGAAAAAGCTCATCGCGTCGTGGCCCGTCGCCCGCCAACTGAGTGGTGACGACCCGCTCGGGCTCGGGGCGGCCGCGAAGTCAGCCCACACCGAAGCGCTGACGCCGCGCACAGAGACGGCCGACCGGGTTGTCGGATCGATCTGCCCGTACTGCGCAGTCGGCTGCGGCCAGCTCGTCTACGCCAAGGACGGCAAGGTCACCCAGATCGAGGGCGACCCGGCATCGCCGGTGTCCCGGGGCCGGCTCTGTCCCAAGGGGTCAGCGAGCGAGCAGCTGGTCAACAGCAGCACCCGGGAGTACGCGGTCAAGTACCGCCGGCCGTACGGCACCCGCTGGGAGGAGCTCTCTCTCGACCAGGCGATGGACATGATCGCCGATCGCGTCATCGCCACCCGCGACGCCACGTGGGAGGAGATGGACGACAAGCAGGAGCTCACCCTCAAGCGCACGCTCGGCTTCGCCCACCTGGGGGGTGCAACCCTCGACAACGAGGAGAACTACCTCCTCAAGAAGCTGTACACCGCCCTGGGCGCCATCCAGATCGAGAACCAGGCTCGCATATGACACTCCTCCACCGTCCCCAGTTTGGGGACTTCGTTCGGTAGAGGCGGCGCAACCACCTTCCAGCAGGACCTGCAGAACGCGGACTGCATCCTCATCGAGGGCTCGAACATGGCCGAGTGCCACCCGGTCGGGTTCCAGTGGGTGATGGAGGCCAAGGAGCGGGGCGCCAAGATCATCCACGTCGACCCGCGCTTTTCGCGCACGAGCGCAGTCGCCGACCTTCACGTCCCCATCCGTGCCGGCAGCGACATCGCCTTCCTCGGCGGAATCGTCAACTACATCCTCGAGAACGGACGCGAGTTCCGGGACTACGTGGTCCGCTACACGAACGCGGCGACGATCGTGAACGAAGACTTCCGCGACACCGAAGACCTCGACGGCCTGTTCTCCGGCTTCGACGAGGAGAAGGTCGCCTACGACATCAGCACCTGGTCGTACGAGGGCGCCGACGTCAACGCCGCGGCGGGCAACCGCGACAAGGCCGCCCAGGGCGAGGCCCACGGGCGGGGTTCGACGGTCGAGAGCGACCGGCCCAAGTCCCGGGACGAGACGCTCGAGCACCCCCGCTGCGTCTTCCAACTTCTGAAGAAGCACTACCGGCGCTACACGCCAGAACTCGTCGAGCAGGTCTGCGGCATCCCCCGTCACCTGTTCCTCGAGGTGGCGGAGAGCCTGTGCGCGAACTCGGGCCGGGACCGGACGTCGGCGTTCTGCTACGCGGTCGGGTGGACCCAACACACGGTCGGCGTGCAGTACATCCGCACCGCCGCCATCATCCAGCTCTTGCTGGGCAACATCGGCCGCCCGGGCGGCGGCATCCTCGCCCTGCGGGGCCACGCCAGCATCCAGGGCTCCACCGATGTCCCCACCCTCTACAACATCCTCCCCGGCTACATCGCCATGCGCCACGCCCACTCGCAGGTCGGGCTCCAGAAATTCATCGAGAACATCGGGAACAAGTACGGCTACTGGGGTCACCTCGACGCCTACCTGATCAGCCTCTTGAAGGCGTGGTGGGGGGACAACGCCACGTCGGCCAACGAGTACTGCTTCGACTATCTCCCCCGCCTCACCGGTGACCACTCCGCCTACGTGAGCACGCTGCGCGCCCTCGACGGCGAGCTCGACGGCTACTTCCTCATCGGCGAGAACCCGGCCGTCGGCAACGCCAATGGCAAGGCCCACCGGCTGGCTCTGGCGAACCTCAAGTGGCTCGTGGTGCGCGACCTCCAGGAGATCGAGTCGGCCAGCTTCTGGCACGACTCCCCCGAGATCGAGACCGGCGAGCTGCGCACCGCCGACATCGGCACCGAGGTGTTCTTCCTGCCGGCCGCAGCCCACACCGAGAAGGACGGCACCTTCACCAACACCCAGCGCATGCTGCAGTGGCACCACAAGGCGGTCGAGCCTCCCGGCGACGTCCGTTCCGACCTCTGGTTCGCGTACCACCTGGGGCGGCGCATCCGCGAGAAGCTGTCCGGCTCGCTCGACCCCAAGGACAAGCCGATCCTCGAGCTGACCTGGGACTACCCCACCGAGGGACGCCACCTGGACCCCTCGGCCGACGCGGTCCTGAAGGAGATCAACGGCTTCACCGTTGGCGACGGCAAGGCGGTCTCCGGCTATGAGGACCTGAGGGCCGACGGCTCGACCGCGTGCGGCGTGTGGATCTACAGCGGGTGCTTCGCGGGCGACGAGAACCTTCCGGCCCGCCGTAAGCCGCACTGGGAGCAGGACACCTGGGTGGCACCCGAGTGGGCGTGGACGTGGCCCATGAACCGTCACATCATCTACAACCGGGCTTCGGCGGATCCCGACGGCAAGCCGTGGTCGGAGCGCAAGAAATGCGTGTGGTGGGACGAGAAGAAGCAGGAGTGGACCGGCTATGACGTCCCCGATTTCAAGAAGACGATGCGCCCGGACTACGAGCCTGACGACGACGCGAGGGCGGAGTGGGGGCTGCGAGGGGATGAGCCCTTCATCATGCAGAGCGACGGCAAGGGCTGGCTTTACGTGCCCAGCGGACTCACCGACGGGCCGATGCCGACCCACTACGAGCCCCACGAGTCGCCGTTTGCCAACCCGCTCTACAAGCAGCAGGCCAATCCCGTTCGCCAGACGTTCCACCGGAAAGAGAACCCCTACAACCCGACCCACGGCGAGCCGGGCGCCGACGTGTTCCCGTACGTGATGACGACGTACCGCCTCACCGAACACCACACCGCGGGAGGCATGTCGAGGACGCTGCCGTTCCTGTCCGAGCTGCAGCCCGAGATGTTCTGTGAGGTGAGCCCCGCGCTGGCCGCGGAACGCGGCCTCGAGAACGGTGGCTGGGCCACCATCGTCAGTACCCGCACTGCCATCGAGGCGCGGGTGCTGGTCACCGACCGCGTCAAGCCGCTGCGGGTCGCGGACCGCGTCGTGCATCAGGTCGGGCTCCCGTACCACTGGGGCACGCGAGGCCTGTCGGTCGGCGACTCGGCCAACGACCTCTTCCCGCTGGCCCTCGATCCCAACGTCCACATCCAGGAGGTGAAGGCCGCCACATGCGACATCCGGCCCGGGCGCCGTCCTCGCGGTGCGGCGGTGCTGGGGCTGGTCGACGACTACCGGCGACGGGCGGGCGCCTCGTGACCGAGCGGGTCGGGTTCTTCACCGACACCACCTTGTGCATCGGTTGCAAGGCGTGCGAGGTGGCCTGCAAGGAGTGGAACCACGTGCCCGATGACGGGCTCAACTTCCTGGGCCAGTCCTACGACAACACGGGAGAGTTGGGCGCCAGCACGTGGCGCCACGTGGCGTTCATCGAGCAGACCAAGCCGATCGACATCGAAGGCAATGGCTCCGCGGGCGACGTGCGTTGGTTGATGTCCTCCGACGTCTGCAAGCACTGCACCCACGCCGCCTGCCTCGAGGTGTGTCCCACCGGAGCGCTGTTCAGAACGGAGTTCGGCACCGTCGTCGTGCAGCAGGACGTCTGCAACGGCTGCGGCTACTGCGTGCCGGCCTGTCCGTTCGGCGTCATCGACCAACGCGAAGGGGACGGCCGCGTCTGGAAGTGCACCCTCTGTTACGACCGGATCGGAGTCGCGCTCGAGCCGGCGTGCGCGAAGGCATGCCCCACCAAGTCGATCCAGTTCGGGCCGCTCGATGAGCTGCGCACACAGGCGCGAGAACGGGTCGGCGAACTGCACGAGCGGGGCGTCACCGAAGCCCGTTTGTACGGCGACGACCCGAGCGACGGCGTCGGGGGGATGGGTGCCTTCTTCCTGCTGCTCGACGACCCCGAGGTGTACGGGCTCCCGCCCGACCCGGTCGTGACGACCCGCGACCTTGCCGCCATGTGGAAGGCGGCCGGCGCCGCCGCCCTCGCGATGGGTGCAGCAGTCGTGGTGTCGGTGTTCGGGGGACGCGGATGAAGCAGACGAGGGCGCGGGAGCAGGCGATGGTGCCCCGGGCCGAGCCCCGCACCTACTACGACCGTCCTGTTCTCAAGAAGCCGGTGTGGAAGTGGTACATCCCCGCCTACTTCTTCACCGGTGGCATGGCGGGCGCCTCGGCGACGCTTTCGTTCGCGGCACGCCTTCGCGGCAACGACCGGCTCGCCCGGCGCGCCAGCCTGATTTCCCTGGCCGGCATCGCCGCCAGCCCCGTGTTCCTGATCGCCGACCTGGGACGGCCAGACCGCTTCTACAACATGCTCCGCGTGGCCAAGCCCACGTCGCCGATGAGCATGGGTACGTGGTTGATCTCGCTGTTCGGCCCGGCCACGGGCGCGGCCGCGCTCAGCGACGTCACCGGCGTGCTCCCCGGGGCCGGCCGACTGGCCGAGGCCGTCGCCGCCGTCCTCGGACCCGGCGTCTCGACCTATACCGCCGTGCTGACCGCCGACACTGCGATCCCCGCCTGGCACGAGGCGTGGCGGGAGCTTCCAATCGTGTTCGCGGGCGGGTCGGCGGCCAGCGCCGGGGCGGCCGCCGTCCTGGTGACACCGGCGGCCGATGCGGCACCGGCCCGGCGCCTGGTGGCCTTGGGGACCTCCATGGAGCTGGCCGCCGAGCGGGCCATGGTGCAGCGCCTGGGCGACCTCGCGGAGCCGTACCGCTCTGGCCAGGCCAGCAGCCCCGTCAAGGCCGCCAAAGGGCTGCTTCGGGCCGGGGCCCTCCTCGTCAGCCTGGGCAGCCACCGGCGACCGTGGCTGGCGCGAACGGGCGCCGTCGCCACGCTGGCGGGTGTGGCCCTCACTCGCTGGAGCATCTTCAAGGCCGGCTTCGAGTCGGCCGAGGACCCGAGGTTCACCGTTCAGCCCCAGCGGGAACGTCTCTCACGTGAGCGAGCGTCAGCGAGCGAACCAATGTGACAGCGTTCCCGGTCACGGGGAGCCGCCGGAGGCGGCGCACCCGTGAGTGACACTGTCGCGCGGCTGGTGGCGACCGCCGTCGTGCTCGTCACCATGGCCGTGCTCTTGGGCCTGGCCGGGCGCTTCGCCGGCTGGTGGCTCGAGGACCCGTATGCGCGGTTCCACGCCCGCAAGCTCTCGCGCTACGCAATCGTCCTCATCGCCATCGTCGCCCTCGCCGTCGTGTGGCGCAGCCTGGCCGGCAACGTGGGCGTCATATTGGGTTTCGCCGCGGCCGGCATCGCCTTCGCCATGCAGGAGGTCATCGGCGCCGTCGCGGGCTGGTTCAACGTCACGTCGGGGCGGATCTACCGCATCGGTGACCGCATCGAGGTCGGCGGCGTGCGCGGTGACGTCATCGACATCACGCTCTTGCGTACCAAGATGCTCGAAATCGGCTCCGCCGAAGACGACAAGAGCTGGGTGAAGGGGCGCCAGCACACGGGCCGCATCGTGGCCGTGTCGAACAAGTCCACGTTCACGAGCCCCGTGTACAACTTCAGCGCCATCTTCGAGTTCATCTGGGAGGAGCTCACCGTCCCTGTCAGCTACCGCAGCGACTGGCACGAGGCAGAGCTGATCATCAAGGAAGAGGCCGAGCGGGCGTCCGCGTCGCAAGGGGCGCGCGACGCCATCAGCGCCATGGAGCGCCGTTACCCCATCCCCCACGCCGAGGTCGAGCCACGCGTCTTCGTGCGGGCGACCGACAACTGGATGGAACTGTCGGCCCGCTTCGTCGTACCCGTCCGAGGGGCGCGCACGGCCAAGGACGAGATCACCCGCCGGATCCGTGAGCGGTTGGACGAGGCCCGGATCGAAATCGCCTCGGAGACCGAGGAAGTGACCGTCAGCTACCGCGACGGGAACGGCCACGGCCGCGGCCGCGGCCGCGATTGACTCACTGAGCGAGAAGTCTGCCCACGACCTCCTGTGCTTCATGCACGGCGTCTTGCGCGGTAGCTCCCTCCGAGACTCGTCTGGCCACGTACCTGCCGGCCAGATACGAGCTCAGGGGCGCGAAGCGCCGCTCGGTGGCGTGGGCCACATCGCGGGCCAGGTCGAGGATGGCGTCCACCTCGTCGTCGGTGAGGTCGAGCTCGAGGGCGGCGCTGTAACGCTCGGGCCAGTCGTCCATGGCTGGGTAGGTTCTCGCGGTGGCCGGTGTGACCGCCAAACGGCGCGTCCTCAAGATCGAGGGCGATTCGAAGCAGGTCGTGTTCGACACGGTGACGGCCGAGGAGCCGCTGGAGATCCGGGTCGACGGCTCAGCTTTGGCCGTCACCATGCGGACGCCCGGCAACGACTTCGAGCTGGCGGCCGGCTTCCTGCTCACTGAGGGCGTCGTCGAACGGCCCGACCAGATCCGCGCCCTGCGCTACTGCGTCGCCGAGGACGAGCGTCAGGAGTTCAACGTCCTCAACGCCGACCTGGCGCCTGACGCTCCGGGGCGGACGGCGGGCGAACGGAACTTCACCACGACGTCGTCGTGCGGCCTGTGCGGCAAGGCCACCATCGACACTGTGCGGGCCCGTTCGGTGTTCGACGTGCGCGACGACGACGTGGCCGTCGCACCCAACGTGTTGGCGTCACTCCCCGACCGTCTGCGCGCCGCCCAGCGCGTCTTCGACAGCACGGGTGGGCTGCACGCCGCCGGCCTCTTCACCGCTGACGGCGAGCTCGTCAGCCTGCGCGAGGACGTCGGACGCCACAACGCCTTCGACAAGGTGATCGGCTGGGCCGCGCTCGACGGTCGTCTGCCCCTCGGCGGCCACGTCATCCTGGCGTCGGGCCGGGCCAGCTTCGAGCTGACCCAGAAGGCACTCATGGCGGGCATCCCGGTCCTGGCGTCGGTGTCAGCGCCCTCGAGCCTGGCCATCGAGCTGGCCGAGGAGTCGGGGATGACCCTGGTCGGCTTCCTCCGGGGTTCGAGCATGAACGTGTACGCAGGGGAACAGCGGGTATCTACATGAGCAATGGCGCGTGACGAGGCCCTCCCCGACCTGCTCGACGAACGTGATCCGGACTACATCCGGGACACCCTCCCGGCTGCGTGGCTGCTGGCCACGTTGTGGCACCGGGCCGAGGTGCGGGGGCTCGAGAACATCCCCGAAGAGGGGCCCGTCCTCCTGGTCGGCAACCACTCCGGCGGCAACACCGCCCCCGACACGTTCGCGTTCGCGCTGGCGTTCAGCAGCTACTTCGGCGTCGAGCGACGGTTCCACCAGCTGGCCCACAAGCTGGTCATGGCGTCGCCCGGCATCGGGTCGTTCCTGCGCAAGCACGGCACGATCGAGGCCTCGCACGAGAACGCCGAAGTCGCGCTGAACGCGGGCGCCGCCGTCCTCGTCTACCCAGGCGGCGACTGGGAAGTGCACCGACCGTCATGGCAATCGGGTCGCGTCGACTTCGCCGGTCGCACGGGCTTCCTCAAGCTGGCCATTCGCACCGGCGTACCGATCGTCCCCGTCGTCTCCATCGGCGGGCAGGAGACGCTCTTCGTCCTGACGCGCGGCGAAGCCCTCTCACGCGCGTTCGGGCTGGATCGCTTGCGCCTCAAGGTGTTGCCCGTGTCGCTGGTCATCCCCTGGGGCATCACCGTCGGCGACTTCATCCCCCGCCTGCCGTTCCCGGCCAAGCTGACGACGCAAGTGCTGCCGGCCATCGACTTGCGAGAGAAGTTCGGTGACAACCCCGACCTCGACGAGGCCTACGACTACGTGACGACCACGATGCAGACGACGCTCGACGCACTCGCGGGCGAGCGGCGCTTCCCGGTGCTGGGGTAGCGCGGTGAGACTCGAACACTGCATCGAGGTCAACGCGCCGCGACAGGCGGTGTGGGACCTGCTGGCGGAGGCCGACAGCCACCCACTGTTCATGGCCGGCCTGACCCGCTGGGACGTGCAGAACGGGCCCGCGATGGGGTGCGGAACCCGGATCAACATGCGCATGAAGGTCGGGTCGGCCCAGGTCGGCAGCCTCATCGAGATCACCGAGTTCGACGCGCCAGCAGACATGGCGTGGAACAGCGTGACCGGCATCGACCAGCGCGGACGCTGGCGCCTGCGGGAGGCAGGACCGGGCCGCACCAAAGTCACCCTGCGCCTGGCCTACCAGGCCCCGGGTGGCCTGCTCGGGTGGGTCGTCGACCAGGTCGGCGCCCGTGACGTACGGCGCAACCTCCGCCTCTCGCTCGACCGCCTCAAGGAGCAGGTCGAAGCAGGCGCCGGGCACGCTCGAGCTCGTCGGGCTGGTTGACGTTCAGCGTCCCCGCCTCTCCCAGGTTCACGATCATCGTCGCGAGAGGGAGCATCCGAGCCGCAGGATCACCCGCGCTGAGCCCGTCAAGGGCGACCCGAAGGGCGTCGGCGCGGTAAGCGGCCAACAGCGGGTTCGCCCTTCCCCAATTGTCCTCGGCGGCGACTGCGGCGACGCCCTCGCCCTCGAGGCCGACGAACAGCGTCCGCACGTGCTCGTCCCGCAGGAGCGGTAGGTCCACCGCGAGCACCGCGACCTCCTCGGCCTCCTGCACGCGGTCCAGGCCGGCCGCCACGGCCGGCACCGGGCCCCCACCCGGCTCCGGCTCGATCGTGAAGCGAACTCCCGGGACGGTCGTCTCTCGCGGGCGGCCGACGACAACGAGCTGGTCGCAGTGCGGCGCGGCGGCGCCCAGCACGCGATCGAGCATCGTGACTCCTCGGATCTCGATGAGGGCCTTGTCGATACCGCCGAGGCGACGGGCCCGCCCGCCCGCCAGCACCAGTGCCGCTCGCATCGCCGTAGGCTTACACCGTGATCACCGCTGTGGGTGCACCCAAGCGCAAGGGGAAGGCCTCCGCCGTCCCGGCCGCGGGTCCGCTGATCGACACGCACGGGCGCGTACACACGGATCTGCGCATCTCGGTGACCGACCGGTGCAACTTCCGCTGCAGCTACTGCATGCCGGCCGAGGACATGACGTGGCTCCCCCGCGATGGCATCCTCAGCTACGAAGAGATCGAGCGGATCGCGCGCGTCCTCAAGGGCCTCGGGGTGACGGCGGTGCGCCTCACCGGCGGTGAGCCGCTCGTGCGAGCCGACCTGCCCGTGCTGGTGCGGAAGCTCTCAGCACTCGGGTTCGACGACATCTCCCTGACAACCAACGGTGTCGGCCTTCCACACCTCGCCGGGGCTCTTGCTGAGGCGGGTCTACGGCGGGTCAACGTCAGCTGCGACTCCCTTGACCGCGAGCGTTTCCAGGCCATCACCCGCCGCGACTCCCTCGACGCGGTGCTCGGAGGCATGGCCGCGGCCGAGACCGCCGGGCTGGCGCCCGTGAAGGTCAACGTCGTCCTGATGCGCGGTGTCAACGACGACGAGGTCGTCGACTTCGCCGCCTTCGCCCGCGAAACCGGTCGGCCGGTGCGCTTCATCGAGTACATGCCCCTCGACGCCGCCCACGCGTGGGAGCGCCCCGATGTCGTGCCCGCGGCGGAGATCGTCGAGCGCATCGGCGCGGTCTTCCCGCTCGAGCCCGTCGGCGCACGCGACGACGACCCGGCTCCCGCCGACCGCTACCGCTTCACCGACGGCCACGGCGAGATCGGCGTGATCGCGAGCGTCACCGACGCCTTCTGCGGCACCTGCAACCGCCTCCGCCTTACGGCCGACGGCGCTCTCCGCAACTGCCTGTTCGCGATTCGGGAGTGGTCGCTCCGCGACCTCCTCCGCGCCGGCGCCACCGACGCCGAGCTCGAGGCCCTCTGCCGCCAAGTGGTCTGGGCCAAGGCAGCCGGCCACGGCATCGACACCCCCGGCTTCACCCCGCCCGCCCGCTCAATGTCTCAGATCGGCGGCTGATCCTCCTCGCGACGTCGGTGCCAAAGCCGGGGCAAATCACGCCGGCCGCTGACGCCGCCGCAGGCGGCCTGTACGGCTGGCGTGCAAGAGCAGCGGTGGAGGGCGAGCCGGCTTCGCCGGTCGCCCGGAACTCGATCAGCTCGGCCGAACGGAGCGAGCGAAGCGAGCGAGTGAGCGCCGAACGCTATTTGATCAGCTTGATGATGTTGAACATCGGCATGTACAAGGCGATGACCATGCCGCCGACGCAGGCGCCGAGGAAGACGATGAGGAGGGGCTCGAGCAGCGAGGTCAGGGCGTTGACGGTGGCCTCGACTTCCTGGCTGTAGAACTCGCCGATCTTGTCGAGCATGGTGTCGACCGCGCCTGTCTCCTCGCCTACGGCGATCATCTGGGTCACCATCGGGGGGAACACGGAGTGGGTGGCGAGGGGCTTGGCCATCGACTCACCGACCTTCACACCCGCCTGGACATCCTTGACGGCGTTGGAGAGCACCGTGTTGTTGACGGTCTCCGACGTGATCTCCAGGGCCTCGAGGATGGGGACGCCGGACCGCATCAGCACGGCCAGCGTGCTGGAGAACCGCGTGAGGGCCGTCTTGTGGATGAGCTTGCCGAACACCGGGGCGCGCAACGTGACCCGGTCCCAGACCTCCCGCCCCGTGTCGGTCTTGATCCATCGTCTGAACGCCCAGATGCCGACACCACCGAGAACGGCGAAGATGGGGAAGAACTTCTTGAAAACGGTCGAGATCGAGATCAGGACCCGCGTGAGCAGCGGCAGCGTTCCGCCCAACTGGTCGTAGATGTTCTTGAACGTCGGCACGATGAACAGCAGCATGGCGGCGACGATCAGAAGGCAGAGGCAGAAGACCACCGTCGGGTAGGTCATCGCCGACTTGATTTTCCGCCGGAGCTCGACCTGCTTCTCGATCACCGACGCCAACTGCACGAGCACTGCGTCGAGGACACCACCGGTCTCGCCGGCCCGCACCATGGCGACGTACAGGCGGTTGAAGACCTTAGGGTGCCTGCCCAGCGCCTGGGACAGCGACGCGCCCTTCTCCACGTCGGCCCGCACCTCGTCGACGACCTTCGCCAAGGCCTTGTTTTCGGTCTGGTCGGTGAGGATGTACAGAGCCCGAAGCAACGAGAGGCCCGAGTTGATCATGGTCGCGAACTGCCGGCTGAAGACCGCGACGTCCTTCAGCTTGGGCTTGCCCCCGAACGGGAGCTTGAGCTCCGTCTGAAGGCCGGCGTCGTCCTTCTGGTCGATGGCGATGGGCGTGTACCCCATCTGGCGCAGGCGGTTGACAACGAGCGCCGAGCTGTCGGCCTCGAGCGAACCC
>DASZJL010000214.1:0-13250 GCA_035948135.1 Acidimicrobiales bacterium
GACCGGACCCATCAACCGAAGTTCGCGCTCGAGCTCGCGCACCCTCGCGGCCGCCGTCGTCGCCGGCGGCAGCTCGGGGCACTCCGCGGCAACCGCAGCGTCGGGCTCGCAGTCGAAGTCACGGCGCACGGTTTCGACGGCCGCCTCGAGGCGCATACGGGCCTCGGCCTCCTCGAGCTCGACCCGGCGGGCGCGCTCTCGTACCTCTTCGAGGCGACGCTCGGCCGCGCTGCGCTCGGCACGCACGGCGTCGAGATGCGACGCCGCCGCGGCCGCAGCCTCGGACTGCTGCTGCCGGCGCCGGCGGAGGCCGGCCAGATGCCCTTCGAGCGACGCCAGACGGTCGGCCACGAAGGCGATGAGCCGGTCGGTGCGGGTCAACAGCGTGTCGAGGCGTTCGCGCTCGAACTGCGCCTGCTCACGCTCTTCGGCGTGGCGGGCCAGACGCTCTTCGAGCTCGGCCAGACGGCGGCTCAGCTCGGCCTTGCGGACCTCGACGCTGGCCGCCCGCACCTCGAGGCCGGTGCGAAGGGCACCGACAGCCCCCACCCGCTCCTCGAGGCGCTCACGTGCGGTGCGCAGCGCCTCGAGACGCTCGGCCCCGGCCGCTTCCTCGGCCTCGAGGGTGGGCAGCACGTCGTCGAGGTGGGCGACGCGCGCCGCCTCCCGACCGATGCGCTCGGCCAGTTCGTCGAGGTGGACGTGCACGGCATCGCCTTCGACCGCGACATCGCGCCGCTCGGTCTCCAGGCGGCGCATGGCGTCGGCCGCGGCAGTGAGCCCGCCGTCGTTCTCGTCGAGGCGTCGGGCCGCGTCGGTGGCCGCGGCCGCGGCCGCGTCGAGTTCGACCGCCGACTCCGCGGCGCGGGCGGACTCGGCCGCCAACGTCGTGGCCGCCTGCTCGGCCCGCACGCGTGCGTCGTCGAGCGCGGCGGCGGTGAGGCCGGTGCGCGAGGCGCCGAGCCGCCACGTGCCGCCGCCGAAGCGGTCGCCGGCGCGGCTGACGACGGTGAGGTGCGGATGGGCAAGCGCGGCGTCGAGCGCGTGCTCCCAGTCGCCGTCGACCACCACGTGGCCGGCGAGGAGGCCGTCGAGCACGCGTGCGACGGCGGCGTGGCTGCTCCGCACGTGATGGCGCACGGGTTCCGCTCCAGGCACCGACATCGAGAGCGCGACCGGTGGGGCGAGCCCGGCGGTGACGGTGCCGATGGCGTCGGACGCTGCCAATGAAGCGAGCACCGCACGGCCGTCGTCGGCATCGTCGACGACGAGGGCGCCGAGGGCGTCGCCCAGGGCGGCGGCGACCGCGGTCTCCCATCCGGGGTCGATCTCGACGAGGCCGGACAGGACGCCCAGCGCCCCCGGGGCGGCTGCGGGCGACGCCGCCTCCAACGCCAACGTCAGCGCCTCGACGCGTGCGACGAGCGCCCGGCTCTCGGTCTCGGCGTGGCGGCGCGCCGCCTCGGCCTCAGCGGCGGCAGCCTCCGCCGTCGCCCGGCGGGCCTGGGCCTCGTCGACGGCCGACACCAGCCCTCGCTCGGCGACCTCGGCCTGTCGGAGCTCGTCGGCCAGTCGCTCACTGGCTGCCGTCAAACGATCGCCCCGCTGCTGCAGCGCCTCGAGGCGGGCCTCGAGACGGGCCATCTCGGCCTGGCCGAGCTCGACGCTCGCCCGAAGCGCTCCGAGCTCGCCCCGGACCTCTGCGGCCTGGCTGCTCGGGCCGGGCACACCCTCGGCCAAGCGAGCTTCGAACTCCTCGCGCTCGCGCGCCAGCTCTGCCTCGGCGGCGGTGAGGCCCTCGGCCTCGGGTACGAGCTCGCGCGCCGAGGAGTCGACCTCGGACAGCTCGCCGGTGACCCGGGCAGCTTCGGCCTCGAGGGCAGCAACGAGCGTATGGTCGACGAAGGCGGACCGGTCGCGCTCGATCGAGCGGCGACGCTCGGCCAGCAGGGCGGCCTGGCCGCGCGCCCGCTCACGCAACGCCTCCGCCCGGCCGACGATCTCGCCCAACCCGGACACGTCGGTGGCGGCGAGCGCCGCTTCGGCGCCGGCGACTGACCGGTCGAGCTCGGTGAGCCGGGTGCGCAGCTCGGTCTCTTCGGAGCCGAGCGCCGCCTTGCCCGACGCGGCCGCTTCGGCCCGGGCGGTGAAGGCGGCGACCTCTCGGCCGGCCAGGTGCAGGCGCAGGGCCGCCAACTCGCCGGCCACCTCGCCGTGGCGGCGGGCCGCGTCGGCCTGGCGCTCCAACGGGCGGAGCTGACGGCGCACCTCACGGAGGAGGTCCTGGAGACGCAGCAAGTTGGACTCGGTGGCGGCCAGGCGGCGCTCGGCCTTCTCCTTGCGGCGCCGGTACTTCAGGACGCCCGCCGCCTCTTCGATCACCGCCCGGCGGTCCTCGGGCCGAGCCTGCAGGACAGCGTCGAGCTGGCCCTGCGACACGATGACGTGCTGGGTGCGCCCCACGCCGCTGTCGGACAGGAGCTCCTGGATGTCGAGGAGCCGGCACGGCGCACCGTTGATGGCGTACTCACTCTCGCCCGACTCGCGGAAGAGCGTGCGGGTGATCGTGACCTCGGTGAAGCCGATCGGCAGCAGGCCCGAGGAGTTGTCGATGGTGAGGGAGACTTCGGCTCGCCCCAGCGCCTGGCGGTTGCCGCTGCCGGCGAAGATGACGTCGTCCATCTTCGTGCCCCGCAGGGAGCGGGCCCCCTGCGCGCCGAGCACCCAGGCCACGGCGTCGACCAGGTTCGACTTCCCACTGCCGTTGGGCCCCACGACGACCGTTACCCCCGGCTCGAAGTCGAGCGAGGTGTGCTCGGCGAAGGACTTGAACCCCTTGAGGGTGAGGGACTTCAGGAACACGCGAAATGCAGGCTAGAGGCGCTCTGGGGGTGCCCCGCGGATGCTCCGTCCGAGCTGGTCAGAAGCTCCCTGTGCACTGTCCCGATCGGGAGCCGGACACGGTGTTGCGCTGGCCGTCATCGTTCGCCGGCACGTTTGCGCTGCAGTTCAACGCGCCGCCGATGGTGTTGGCCCCGATCTCGGCGCCCACGTCCTCGGGGAATGGTCCCGTACCCGACGAGCCGGTCACCGTCGTCGTGCCTGCGATCCGGTTGCTGAGGAGCTCGAGTGCGCCGTGGTTGGACGAGAGCGTCGCGTTCGACTGGAAGACGTTCGGTGCGCAGGCGTCGTCGCCGGGATCACCCAAAAGCACGAAGCCGCTGGCCTGCGAGATCGTCACGCTGCCGCCCACCGTCGAGTTACACACGGCTATCGATCCCGGATTGCTGGCCGTAAGCGCGCCGCTGATCGAAGAGTTCGTGATCACGACCGACGAGCCAGCGGGAATGTAGATGTTGCCGCCGATCGTCGCCCCCGAGATCGACGTGGATCCCGGGCCAACGGTGACAGATCCGCTCGTTGAGCCCTGCGTGTGGTCAGCGCCGATTGCGGTGATGACCGGCGGAGACGACGTCACCGGCGGCGCGTTCGCGGCCGAGGCCGATGCCACGTTGGAGACGGAGCCGGTCGTGGTGAGCGCGACGTGGGCCACGATGGCGAAGGCCGCAAAGTCGCCCGCCGCGAGGTGCAAGCTCGAGCACGTCACGTTGTTGCCCGTCGCCCCGCACGTCCATCCGGGACCGCCACCGGTTTGTGACGCCGAGACGAACGTCGTCCCGGAGGGCAGGACGTCGGTCACCGTGGGGTTGACGGCCTCGATCGGGTTGGCGGGCGTGCCCGCCGAAACGAACACGTTGTAGGTGATGTTCGAGCCCGGGACCGCCGTCGACGGTCCGCTCTTGGACAACATGAGGGTCGTAGGCCGGAGGTAGGTGAACGTCACCACGCCGTCGCCGATGCGACTGCTCGTCCCGCCGGTGAACACGCTGATGCTCGGGTCGACGTGGCCGGAGCCACCGCCCCCGCCACCGCCGGCCACGACGGAGTCGTTGTCACCTGCGCCACCCCCGCCGCCGAACCAACCGCCTCCGCCGCCTGCCCCGCCAGTCCCGTTGAGACCGTTCTGGCCTCCCGCACCGCCGGCTGCGCCGCTACCCGGGGAGCCGTCCTGCCCGACGTCCGGGCAGTGTCCGCCGCCGGGTGCGGCGCGGCCGCCGTTCCCCGGGCCGGTGTCGGTACCGGGCGCGCCGCCCTCGGGCGTGCAGCCTGACGACGGGCGTGGCTGACCCGCCGTCGCGGTCGTGCCTCCGCCGTTGCCACCACTGCCGCCGCCGGTGCCACCGCCTCCGCCACCGGCAACTACCAAGCGGGTGGAGCCGACGTCGATCTCAGAGCCGGCGCCCCCGCCGCCCGCAGCGTTATCACCAGGACCGCCAGCGGCGCTCCCCGACCCGCCGCCGTTGGTCCCACCCGGACCCGCACTGCCGGCGCTGCCGACCAGCACGTTGTAGGTGTTGGCCGACGAGACGCTGAGGGTCGCGCTGAACAAGCCCCCGAATCCGCCGTCCGAGCCAAAGGCACGTTTGCCGCCGTGGCCACCTTCGACGTCTACCTGAGCCGTGTTCACTCCCGCCGGCGGTGTCCAGGTCTGGGCTCCACCCGTGTAGTTGCACGTCACCGTCGCGCTGACACCGCTAACCACCGGTGCCCCACACGGCGTCGGCACGGCGGTAATCGCACGGATCGGGCCGTCAGGGACGACGGCAGCCAGCCCGAGCGCGATCAGCGCAGACGCGCCGAGTGCAGCGATTTTCCTCACGTGTCCTCCTGCAGATCCGCGCCGAGCGCTGTCGAATCAGACGCAGAAGGTACGGGCGCGCGCGAAACGTCGGCAATGACCATTATGGAAATGGTCATTCCTCAACGCCCGCATGTGCGGACACCGAGGGACGGATCAGACCTGGCACTGGGGGCACAGGAAGCTGCTGCGCCCGTTGGCCTTGACCCGCACGATCGTGCTGCGGCAGCGGCGGCAGGCCTCGCCCTCGCGGTCGTAGACCTTGTGCATCGACTGGAAGTCGCCGATCTCGCCGAAGAGGTCGCGGTACTGCTCGTCGGCCAGCGAGGAGCCCCGGTGCTTGATGGCGTCCTGGAGGGTCTCGACCATCGACCGATAGAGGCGGCGGATCTCCTGGGTGGACAGCGTGTCCGACCCCCGGTCGTAGCGCAGGCCGGCGGCGAAGAGGATCTCGTCGCTGTAGATGTTGCCGATGCCCGCGACGAACTTCTGGTCCATGAGCAGGGTCTTCAGCTTCATCTTCTTGTCCTGGAGCATCTCGGCGAACTGGGTCCACGACATCATCTGCTCGACGGGGTCGAACCCGAGATGGCCGAGCTCGGGAACCTCGTCGGGCAGCTCCTCGGGCGTGGTGACGAAGAGCTCGCCGAACGTCCGGGGGTCGACGAAGCGCAGGCGCCCGGCCTGGGTGAAGGTGATCACCACGTGCGTGTGCTTGTCGGGCTTCTCCTTGGCCGCGCCCTTCGACCGCAGGAGCTGACCGCTCATCCCGAGGTGGACCACCAGGATGTCGCCGCCCTCGAGCTTCACCAGCAGGTACTTGCCGCGCCGGTCGATGCCGGTGATCTTGCGGCCCTCGAGCTTGCCGGCGAAGTGCTTCTTGTTGGGATGGCGACGGATGGAGCGCATGCCGCTCACGTCGACCTGCTTGATGCGCTTACCGACGACCTCCTTCTCGAGGTCGCGCCGGAGCGTCTCGACTTCGGGAAGCTCAGGCATCGACTACCTCGGCGGTGTCGGGCGCCGGTTCGGCGTCGGCGCAGTCGCCGGTGGTCGTCAGCGCCCGCCACGCCTTCTCGGCCGCCGCCTGCTCGGCCTGCTTCTTGGAGCGGCCTTCGCCGGAGCCGCATTCGTCGTCGTCGATGTAGACGGTGGCGTAGAAGCGCTTGGCGTGGTCGGGACCGTCCTCGCGCACCTCGTACCTGGGCAGGCTGTCGCGGTGTTGGGCGGCCAGCTCTTGGAGGCGGGTCTTGTAGTCCTGGCCGCCGGGACCGGTGGCCGCGGCCGCGATGCGGTCCTCGAGCAGGCGCAGCACCAGGTCGCTGGCCGCGCTCCAGCCGCCGTCGAGATACACGGCGCCAATGACCGCCTCCATGGCGTCGGAGAGGATCGACGGCTTCTCGCGGCCGCCAGAGGCGTCCTCGCCCTTGCCCAAGGCCAGGGCCGGGCCGATGCCCAGCTCGGCCGCAAGCTCGGCCAGCACGCCGGCGTTGACGACCGCGGCCCGCACCTTGGCCAGCTCCCCCTCCGCCAGCTGCGGGAACGTGCGGAACAGGTAGTCGGTCACGACCAGGCCCAGCACGGCATCACCCAGGAACTCCAATCGCTCGTTGGACTCAGTGCCGGGTGTCTCCGCGCACCATGAGCGGTGGGCCAGGGCGAGGGTGAGGAGTGCGGCGTCGGTGAAGCGGCGTCCCAGGCGCTGCCCGAGGAGCTCGGGAGGTGTGTGCTCGCTCAGGACGCCTGTGCGAGGCGGGCGACCACGTAGTCGACAGCGTCGCCGACCGTCTTGAGGTCCTCGAGGTCCTCGTCGTTGATCCGAAATCCGACAGTTCGTTCCCCCAGCTCCTCCTCCAGGGCCTCGACGAGCTCGATGAGGGCGAGGGAGTCGGCATCGAGGTCCTCGCTGAACGAGGATCCTTCGGTGATCGTCTCGGGTCCGATCTCGAGAATGTCGGCCAGGCGCTCGCGAATCAGCTCGAAAACCTGGTGCCGATCGAGCGGGCCCCGCTCCACGTGGGTCTCAGCGGGCACGACAGCTCCTGGGTCAAAAACGGCTACGGGAACCCCAGTTTACCGTTCGTCGCGATAGTTCGCTTGTGAAACGCCCGGTCAAGTGACGGCGACGGCGCCCCGGAGGCGGTCGACGAGACCGCCGTCCACCATCTCGCCCGCCACCCGCACCGCGTTCACAATCGCGCGAGGCGACGAGGAGCCGTGGCTGATGATGCACACGCCCTCCACGCCCAGCAGCATCGCCCCGCCCGTGGCGTCGGGGTCGAGCTCGGCGGCCACGGGGGCAAGGGCGTCGAGCAGCAGATGGCTGACACTCTTGACCTCGTCGGTGCTGTTCATCGCCGCGAACACGGCGCTGACCAG
Organism: Acidimicrobiales bacterium; assembly: GCA_035948135.1. Lineage (GTDB taxonomy): Bacteria > Actinomycetota > Acidimicrobiia > Acidimicrobiales > AC-14 > CADDZP01. The sequence continues at coordinate 7,079 of DASZJL010000214.1, forward strand.
GAACTTGAGGCTGCCCTCGAGGGTCTTGAGGGCGACGTTGCCGGTGAAGCCGTCGGTGACGACGACGTCGGCCGCGTCGCTCATGATGTCGCGACCCTCGACGTTGCCCACGAAGCGCAGCCCCGAGCCGGCCAGCAAGGCGTGGGCTTCCTTCACGAGCGAGGTGCCCTTGGTCTCCTCCTCGCCGATGGACAACAGGGCGACCTTGGGCTCCTTGATGCGGTAGCGGGCACTGGCGAAGGCGGCGCCCATCTGGGCGAACTGCAGGAGATAGGCCGGCGTGCACTCGGCGTTGGCGCCCGCATCCAGCAGGACCGTTGGCGTCTGGCCCGGCACCGGTATAGGCGTGGCGATGGCGGGCCGCTGGACACCCTTCAGGCGGCCCATCCGCAGCAGCGCCGCGCCCATGGTTGCCCCAGTGTTGCCGGCGCTCACCATCGCGGCTGCCTTGCCGTCGCGCACCGCTTCGGCCGCCCGCACCAGAGAGGAGTCCTTCTTGCGGCGCACTCCCTGGGCCGGGTCGTCGCGCATGCCGATCACTTCGGATGCGGGGATGATGTCGAGCCCGCCGGCGTCGCCGATCGCCTCAGGCTGTCCGACGAGCACGACCGGCAGACCCAACTCCTCGACCGCGAGCAGCGCTCCCTCGACGATCTCCTTGGGGGCGTTGTCGCCGCCCATGGCGTCGACCGCGATGGGCAACATCAGTGCTTCTTAGGAGGCGGTCAGACTTCGACTGCTTGGCGGCCGCCGTACCAGCCGCAGTTGGGGCAAACGACGTGGGGCAGCTTGGCCTGGCGGCACTGCGGGCAGACGCTCCGGGGCGGCTCGGACAGGCGCCAGGCGGATGCCCGCCGGCTGCGGCTCTTGGACTTGGAGGTCTTCTTCTTGGGGACGGCCATGTTGTTCCTAACTGAGATGGAGGTCGTCGAGAGCGGCCCAGCGGGGGTCTCGCCCGGCGGGCGGGCACCCGCACGGACCCTCGTTGAGATTGGCCCCGCAGATGGGGCACATGCCCTGACAACCGGCCTCGCAGAGCGGGGCCAAGGGTAGCGCCAGCAGCACTGCCTCACGAATGAGCGGGTCGAGGTCGATCTCCTCGTGGCCGAGGGCGTAGGTCTCCCCTTCCCGAGGCGAGCGCTCGAACAGCTCGCGGAACTCGACGTCGACCCGCCCGGTGACCTCGGCGAGGCAGCGGCGGCACTCGGCCCGCCACGGCGCCGAGATGCGCCCGTCGGCGACGACGCCCTCAGGGATCGCCTCGAGACCCACCAGCACGTCGACCTCGTCGTCGGCCCGGAGGACGGTGCCGGCGGACGTCAGCTCGCCGATCGACCCCCGCAGCTCGAGCTCGCGGCGGTGCCCTGGGCGTCGCAGAAGATCGGCGACGCTGACAACGAACGGGGAATGTTCAAGCTTCATCCTGATCGAAGAACGCCTCGTGCTGCCCGGAGTCTTCCGCGCCCGCCAGCGGCGCCTCCTCGGCAGCCGGCAACGGGGTCACTCGCAGCTTCTCCCGGCCCGCAATCACGGTCTTCATCGTGCGCTCCAGCACGATCTCGAAGGCCGCCAGCTTCTGGTCGCAGTAGTCCTCGGCCTCGTGCTTGAGACGGTTGGCGACGTCACGGGCATCCTGCACCGTGTTCCGGGCGACCAGCTTGGCCTCGCGCACAATCTCAGTGCGCTGCACCATCCGCTCGGCTCGGGCCCGGGCCGCGGCCAAGATGTCGTCCGCCTCGGACTGGACCTTGCCGAGGAACTCCTCGCGCTCGCGGAGCAGCCACCGAGCTTGGCGCAGCTCGTCGGGCAGGCGGGTGACGGCTTCTTCGAGTAGCTCGAGCACCTCGTCACGGCTGATCATCACCGACGAGGACAGCGGCATCGACTTGGCGCCCGAGATGATGTCGGTGACCCGGCGCAGCAGCGTCTCGGTATCGGGATGCTCGGTTCCCATGCCGTCGGGGAGGCTGCTGCGATAGGTCGGCTGCTGCGGCTGTTCGATGTCGGTCATTTCTTGAACCTCTCTTGCAGCCGTTCGGCGACTTGGGGCGGGACCATCTTGGTCACGTCACCGCCGAAACGCGCGACTTCCCGCACAAGGCTCGACGACAGGAACGACCAACGGGAGCTCGTCGGCATGAACAACGTGTCGATGCTGCCGAGCTGATAGTTCATCTGGGCCATCTGAAGCTCGTAGTCGAAGTCGGTCACGGCACGCAGGCCTTTGACGATGGCGCTGACGCCGTGCTCGGCTGCGAACTCCACGAGCAGGCCCTTGAAGAAGTCCACACGCACATTCGACAGGTGGCTGGTGACCTCGAGGAGGAGGTCTTGCCGCTCTTCCAGGGTGAAGAGGGGCTCGGACTTCTGGGGATTGCGGATGACGGCGACGATGAGCTCGTCGAAGTGGTGGGCCGTGCGTTCGATGATGTCGAGGTGGCCGTTTGTGACAGGGTCGAATGACCCAGGGATGAGCGCGATCGCCACCCTTGTGTGCCTTTCATTCGCTGGCAGCCAGGTGCACCACGGTACCGCCGTAGCGCTTCAGTCTCACGATGCGCCACGGCGGCGGCACCTCGAGCTCACGGTCGGACTCGGCGACAACGACCTCGGCGTGCAACCGTGAGAACACGTCGTCCCAGCCGTTGAAGGAGTAGGGCGGGTCGACAAGCGCGAGATCGAACCCCGCGTCGCCGTCAAGCCATCGCACTGCGTCGGCCCGCACCACCTCTCCCCCGCCGAGGTCGGTTGAGGCCAGATTGGCGCGCACGGCGGCGACCGCCGCGGCGTCGTCATCCACGAACGTGGCCGTCGCCGCACCCCTCGACAAGGCCTCGATCCCGAGGGCGCCGCTGCCACAGAACAAGTCGAGGACCGAGGCGTCTCGGACGGCGTTCATGCTCTCCAGCGACGAGAAGATCGCCTCCCGGACCCGGTCACTCGTCGGACGGATGTCCCGGCTCGCCGGCGCCTGGAGTCGCCGTCCCTTCGCCGTCCCGGCCACCACCCGCACGGGGTGATGCTGGCACCTGCGACGACCGACATGGTGCCCGGCTGTTGGCCGGCGCGACGGGTGGGCACAATCGACCTGTGCCCGCCGTCATCACGCGCCTGCGCGCCGAGTTGCGCGCTCGCTGGCGGGCCTGGGCTGCGGTCGCCCTCTTGATTGGCTTGGTCGGTTCGGTCGTCCTGACCACGGCGGTGGGCGCCCGGCGCACCGACACCGCCTACGCGCGGTACCTGCGGCGCTCCCACGCCGCGGACGTCCTCGTCTCTCCCAGCAACCGCGGCCTCCCGGACTACTACCCGGCGCTGGCGAGGCTGCCGCAGGTCGCCGCCCTCGGCGTCGGCGTGGGACTCCAGGGCTTTGTCCCGAACGTCAGCGCGCCTGCCGGCGCGCCCGCGTCCGAGGCCCTGGGCGCCGGGTTCCAGGTGCTGGCCCCAGCCGATACCCAACTCGGCTTCTCGGTGGGACGGCCGAAGGTCACGGCCGGGCGTATGTTCCGCGCCGACCGCGCCGACGAAGCGGTTGCCGAGAAAGGCTTGGCCGACCTCCTGCATCTGCACGTCGGCGACACCCTGCATTTCGTCGTGGCGCCTACGACCGCGTCGGGAGCGGATATCTCCAAAGCCCGTCCGATGTCCATCAAGGTCGTGGGCCTGGTCGTCGCCCGGGACAACGTGGTGCCGGTCAACGCGCTGGCCTCGTCTCCGACGCTCGTGGCAACCCCGGCGCTCCTTCGCCAGTTTCAGAGCGACGTGCAGACCTACGAGACCTACACCGCGTTCGACGGGGGCTTCGTACGTCTCAAGCCCGGCGCATCCCGGTCGGCGTTCTCGCGTGACGCCCAGGAGCTCGCCACCCATTACCCCGAGACCGGCGCACCTGACCAACCGATCTTCGTCGCTGACGAGCACGAGCAGGCGGCGGCCGTCGAGCACGCCATTCGCCCGCAGGCCGCAGCCCTCGCCCTGTTCTCGCTGCTCGCCGCCCTGAGCGCGCTGTTCGTGCTCGGCCAGATCCTCTCGCGGCAGCTGTTCCTGGCGGCCGACGAGAACCCAACGCTGATGGCGTTGGGTATGGGCCGCAACCAGCTGTTCGCGCTGGGGCTGGCGGAGGCGGGGATCGTCGCCACCGCGGGCGCGGTGCTCGCCGCTGTGATCGCGGCGTTGGCATCGCCGTACACGCCGATCGGCCCGGCGCGCATCGCCGAACCACATCCGGGGTTCGCCATCAACTGGGCGATCCTGGGCATCGGCTTGCTGGCGACCGTCGCATTGCTAGTGGCGCGGGTCGCCTGGCCCGCATGGCGCTACGCCAGCGCCCACGCGGCCGTCGAGGCCGAGAACGTCGATCGGCCGTCTCGCCTCGTGGAGGAGGCGACGCGGGTCGGCGCGCCAGCGAGTGCAGCGGTCGGGATTCGCCTCGCCCTAGAGCCCGGCCGCGGGCGCACGGCCGTCCCCGTCCGCAGCGCCCTCGCAGGCACCGTCGTCGCCGTCGCCGCCGTCGCCGCCGCCTTCACCTTCGGCAACAACCTCGTCCGCCTCGTGCACACGCCGAAGCTGTACGGCCAGACGTGGAGCGTCGCCGTCGACACTCAGTTCGGCCGGCTCCCGCCCAATGCCACAGTCAACCTCCTCCAAAAGCAGAAAGGCGTGACCGGTTGGACGTTCGGGGACCACGCCGATGTCACCATCGCGGGCAAGAACGTGGCGACCATCGGGTTGACGCCGGGACGCGGCCCGGAGCTGTGGCCGAAGATCGTGGACGGCCGGGCGCCGAGCGCGCCGGACGAGATCGTGCTCGGCTCCAAGACTCTCGCCGCCGCGCACCGCCACGTGGGCGACACGATCGTCGTCACGCCCCAGCGCGCCGACCGGGGCCAACCCATGCACATCGTCGGGCGCGCCGTCTTTCCGTTCTTCGGCCAGGGCAGTTTCACCCCGACCGGCTTGGGCGACGGCGCTGCCATTCAGGATCCGCCGCGGGATGCTTCGCCGGACGATCCGGCCGGGTACAACTTCGTCCTTGTTCGCATGGCCCCGGGGACGGGCGCGGCCGCCATCGCAAGCTTCCGACGCAACATCGAACAGGCGACGGGCCTGTGCCCGCAGGATCAGGTGTGCGGCGTCGAGACGGCGAAGAGGCCCGTCGACATCCTCAACTACACGCGGATCCAGGCAACGCCGCTGGCGCTGGCGGGCCTGCTCGCGCTCCTTGCGGTCGCGACCATCGCCCACCTGCTGGTGACCTCCATCCGCCGCCGTCGCCGCGATCTCGCCGTCCTGAAGACGATGGGATTCGTGCGCCCGCAGGTCTCGTCGGCAGTCGCGTGGCAGGCCACGACCCTGGTCGGTGTCGCCCTGCTGGTCGGCGTCCCACTGGGTGCGGCCGCCGGTCGGTGGGTGTGGCAGGAGTTCGCCTTCCGCATCGGCATCGCGCCAGACCCTCGCGTGCCGCTGATCACGCTGCTGCTGTTCATCCCCGTGGCGGTCGTCGTCGCCAACCTGCTGGCCGCGGGACCGGGCTGGGTCGCGGGCCGGCTCAAGCCGGCGCCCGTCTTACGAACTGAGTAGCGGCGTCCACGCGCCGTTGACGGCGCGGTAGTTCACCCAGACCTGGTCGCCGGCCTTCTTCTTCGCCTCCATGATCAACTGGTTGTGGAGGCCGTTTGCGGGCACGGCGAACTGCGAGCCGGGGAACTCGGCGGCGCACTTGTCTCCGACCTTTTCCCACTTGCCGGTGCCAGAGGTGACGTGCCATGCGCCGCTCGCATCGACGCATGCGAAATGGCGCTTCCCGCCGCAGTCCCCGGCATGGAATCGGCCGTCGCCGCCCTGATACGCGCAGGCACCGCCGCCTGCCTTCGGCTCGGCCTGGGCCCAGCTCCATACGAACGCCGACAAGCGGCCGTCGTCGGGGCGGAGCTGATCGAAGCCCACGATGTTGACGCCGCACCGGACCATGAGCGCCGTGGTCTCGGGGGTGATGTGGGAGTTGCTGCCGTTCAGCATTGCCGTCAGCCACGTGCTGTCCTCGTACCAGCGTCGGAACGGCCGCCCGGCCAGGCGCTGCGCCCGGTCCCTGTCGCAGTCGGACTGGCTGTACGTCGTCGGGTCGCCACTCTCGTCCCAGTTGCCGTCGTTCTCGCCGCGGCTGTGCACCCACGTC
>DASZJL010000215.1:0-12724 GCA_035948135.1 Acidimicrobiales bacterium
ACCGACGAGGTGGGCAACGTCCTGCGAGCACTCGACGGGCGGGCCGTGCCGGCCGGCCCCAGTGGTGCTCCGACCCGGGGCATGGCCCACGTGCTGCCGACGGGGCGCAACTTCTACTCGGTCGATCCCAAGGCCATCCCCTCCCGGCTCGCGTGGGACGTCGGGCAGAAGCTGGCCGCCGAGGTCATCGACCGCCACGTCAAAGAGAAGGGTGCGCCCCCCACGACCGTCGGCCTCGTCGTCTGGGGCACGGCCTGCATGCGCACCGGCGGCGATGACGTGGCCGAGATTCTCGCCCTCCTCGGCGTGCACCCGGTGTGGGCCCCGGAGTCGGGCCGCGTCACAGGCATCGAGCTGATTCCCGACGACGAACTGCACCGACCCCGGGTCGATGTGGTCGTCCGCATCTCGGGCTTCTTCCGCGACGCCTTCCCTCACGTGGTCGCCATGCTGGACGACGCCGCCCGCCTGGCCGGCTTCGACGACGACCCCCGCGTGTTCGGGGCCAAACCCGGTGCCTACGGCTCCGGCATCCTCGCCGTGCTCGACTCTGGTGAGTGGCATGACGACGGCGACCTGGCCGCCGTCTACACGGCGTGGGGTGGCTACAGCTACGGGCGGGCGGGGATGGGCGCCCCGGCGCGCGAGGCCATGGCTCGGCGCTTCGCCACCGTCCAGGTGGCGGTCAAGAACCAGGACAACCGAGAGCACGACATCTTCGACTCCGATGACTACCTCCAGGATCACGGCGGGATGATCGCCACGATCAGGGCCCTGACGGGGGAGGATCCGGTGGCGTTCTTCGGAGACTCGTCCGATCCGGCCCGACCCCGGGTGCGAACGCTTTCCGAAGAGGCGGCGCGGGTCGTGCGTACACGCGTGATCAACCCGAAGTGGATCGCCGCCATGCGTACGCATGGGTACAAGGGCGCCTTCGAGCTGGCGGCGACCGTCGACTATCTCTTCGGCTACGACGCCACCGCGCGCGTCGTCGAGGACTGGATGTACGAACGGGTCACCGACGCGTACGTGGGCGATCCCGAGACGAGGAAGTTCTTCGAGCGCTCGAACCCGTGGGCACTCCGCTCGATCGCCGAGCGACTGCTGGAAGCCAACGAACGCGGCCTGTGGGACGCGTCCGACGAGGCCCTGGCGACACTGCGCGACGCCGTGCTCGAGGGCGAGGGATGGGAGGAGTCACGTTGAGGCCAGCGTTCCCCTTCACTGCGGTGGTGGGCCAGGAGGATGCCAAGCTGGCGCTGCTCCTGAACGCCATCGACCCCGCCATCGGCGGCGTGTTGCTGCGAGGCCACAAGGGAAGCGCCAAGTCGACGCTGGCCCGCGGCCTGGCCTCCCTCCTCCCGGGCAACGCTCCATTCGTGGAGCTCCCCGTCGGTGCGACCGAGGATCGCGTCGTCGGCACGATCGACATCGAAGGTGCGCTCACCGAGGGTCGCCGGCGCTTTCACCCCGGTCTGTTGCAAGGGGCCCACGGGGGTGTGTTGTACGTCGACGAGGTCAACCTCCTTCCGGACCACCTCGTCGACGTCCTCCTCGACGTGGCCGCCAGCGGCGTCAATCGAGTCGAACGGGAAGGGATCTCCGAGGCGCACCCCAGCCGCTTCGTGCTCATCGGATCGATGAACCCGGAGGAAGGCGACCTCCGCCCCCAGCTCCTCGACCGCTTCGGCCTGGCCGTCGACATCGTCGCCGCCGTCGACCCCGACGAACGAGCGGAAGCCGTGCGCCGCCGCCTGGCGTTCGACCGAGACCCGGACAAGCTGGCGACGGCCTTCGACGAGGGCGACCTTCGCGACCGCATCGCGGCGTGCATGCCCGCCGCGCTCCCGGCCGACGTGCTCGACACCGTGACGCGACTGTGTGCCGCCGTGGGTGCCGAAGGGCTCCGCGCCGACCTGGTGATCTGCCGGGCGGCGGCCGCAATCGCCGGATGGGAAGGCCGTGCCGACGCCACCGACGACGACGTCCGCCGGGTGGCTCCCCTGGCGCTGGCCCACCGCCGGCGGCGTTCGCCGTTCGAGGAGCCGGGCATCACCGACGAGGAGATCGCCGAAGCGCTGGAGGACGAGAAGACTGGACCGGCGGTCGAAGACCGCGTCGCCGACCCCGACGACCCGCCCACGCGCGTCGTCCCTCTTCAGGCCGGTGGCGGCGCCGCAACCGGTCGGCGGTCGACGGCCGAGGGCGGGCGCGGGCGTCTGGTCGGCGACCGGGTGCCCGACGGGCCGGTCACGTCCCTCGCCGTCGGCGCCACCGTGCGCGCCGCGGCCGCCCGCGGCGCCGTGGCGGTCGAGACCCAGGACGTGCGGGAGGCCGTGCGTGAGCACAAGGCCGGCAACCTCGTCATTCTCGTCGTGGACGCATCCGGGTCGATGGGCGTCGAGCGGCGAATGGAGGCGGTCAAGGGCGCCGTTGTCGGTCTGCTCCTCGACGCCTATCAGCGCCGAGACCGCGTCGCCCTCGTGACCTTCCGGGGCGACAAGGCCGACGTTCTCCTCCGGCCGACGGGCAGTGTCGAGGTCGCCCGGGCCCGCCTCACCGACGTGCCGACCGGCGGGAAGACGCCGCTGGCCGCGGGCATCGCCGCGGGCCTGGACCTCGCCCTGCGCAACCACGGCGAGCACCGGCCCCTACTCGTCGTCGTCACCGACGGACGCCATACCGAGGGCGCCGACCCCACCGACGCGGCTGCCGCCGTGAAGCGCCAAGGCATCCCGGCCGTCGTCGTCGACGCCGAGGACTCGCGTGGCCGGTTGGGCCTGGCCCGTCCGCTGGCCGAGGCCATGTCTGCCCGCTATCTGACCCTGAAGGAACTCACCCCGGAGGTGCTGCAGTGAACGCAGTGAACGAAGAGGCCATGCGAGACGCCCGCCAGCTGCACGACCGGCTCACCAAGCCGCGTGGGTCGCTCGGCCGCCTCGAGGAGGTGGGCGTCCGGCTCGCCGGCATCGCCGGCCAATGCCCGCCGCCGATTCCCGACCCTGCAACGGTCGCCGTGTTCGCGGGCGACCACGGCGTGCTCGCCGAGGGGGTCACGCCGTGGCCCCAGGAGGTGACGGCCCAGATGGTTGCCAACTTCTGCGCGGGGGGAGCGGCCGTCAACGTCCTGGCCCGCCAGGCAGGGGCGCAGGTTGTAGTCGTCGACGTCGGCGTGGCCGCCGACCTGGAACCTGCATCCGGGCTGTTGCTGCGCAAGGTGCGACGCGGCACCGCCAACCTGGCCGTCGAACCGGCGATGACCGACGAGGAGTGCGAGCAGGCGCTGGCCGTCGGCCGCGATGTCGCGGCCATGTCCATCGACGGCGGCGCCCGCGCCCTTGTCACTGGCGACATGGGCATCGGCAACACCACCGCCTCAGCCGCTCTCATCGCCGCCTTCACGGGCCGCCCGGCGGCCGAGGTGACAGGACGAGGCACCGGCGTCGACGACGCGACATTGCAGCGCAAGATCGAGGTCGTCGAGCGGGCGCTACGGCGCGCCACCGGCGACCCGCTGGCCGAGCTGGGGGGCCTGGAGATCGCCGCGCTCGCGGGGTTCATCCTCGAAGGGGCGAGCCGGGACGTGCCCGTCGTTGTCGACGGTGTGATCGCCTGCGCCGCGCTCCTCGCCGCCGCCGCACGTCAGCCTCGGGTCGTCGATGGGTGCGTGGCTGGGCACATGTCGACCGAGCCCGGCGCCGCCGCGGCCCTCGACCACCTCGGCCTGGAACCGCTGCTCGACCTCGGGCTGCGACTCGGTGAAGGCACCGGGGCGGTGCTCGCTCTCCACCTCGTCCGGGCGGCCGCCTTGGTGCTGAACGAGATGGCCACGTTCGACAGCGCGGGGGTCAGCGAGAAAGCCTGAGCGCCATGGACGAGGCCGTCGTTGCCGCCCTGCTCGGCGAGGGCACGCAGCTCCAACGCGTCCGACGGCTGTCGGCGGGTGCGTCCCGCGCCATGTGGGCGGTCGACACCGTTGGCCCTGACGGCACCGAGCAGCACGTGATCGTGCGCACCGACCCGCGGGGGGCCAGCCGGCCGACGCCGCCGGTTCCCGAGGGTGCCTTGTTGCGCGCCGCGGCCGACGCCGGCGTGCCGGTGCCTCGCGTCGTGGCCGAGGACGACGAACACCTCGTGGTCGAGCGCATCGAGGGGGAGACGATCCCGCGGAAGATCCTGCGAGACGAGCAGTACGCGCAAGCGTTGCCGAAGCTGGCGGCGCAGTGCGGGGAGGCGCTCGCAGCCATCCACGCCATCCCGCTCGACCGGGTGCCCGGCCTGACCGCCCAGGACGATGTCGTCGCCACGTGGCGGACGATGCTCGACGGGTTCGGCCAGCCCCACCCCACGTTCGAGCTGGCGCTGCGCTGGCTCGACGAACGCCGGCCGGTGGCCACGGGCGCCGCCGTGGTCCACGGCGACTTCCGCAACGGCAACCTCATCGTCGGCCCTGACGGCCTGCGCGCCGTACTCGACTGGGAATTGGCCCACGTCGGCGACCCGATGGAGGACCTGGGATGGCTGTGCGTCAAGTCGTGGCGCTTCGGCGTCGACCGGCCCGTCGGCGGATTCGGCGAACGTGAGGACCTCTTCGCCGCCTACCAGAGCGCCTCGGGTCGGGCCGTGGATCCCGACGTCGTGCGCTGGTGGGAGGTCTTGGGCACGCTCAAGTGGGGGATCATGTGTATCGCGCAGGCCTTCACGCACCTCTCGGGCACGGTCCGATCGGTGGAGCTGGCGACCATCGGTCGCCGGGTGGCCGAGAACGAGTGGGACCTCCTGGAGTTGATCGGTAGTGACTGAGCCCCACGACATCCCGACCGCCGCACAGCTGGTCGAGGCCGTGCGGGAGTTCCTCGAACGCGACGTCATGGAGGCCACGGAGGGCCGGGTGCAGTTCCACGCCCGGGTGGCGATCAATGCCCTGAACATGGTCCAGCGGGAGCTCGAGGTGGGTCTGCGGCAAGCGGCCGAGCACCGGGCCCGCCTGGAAGCGCTGGGGTTCGCCGACGAGGCGGCCCTGTCCGCCGCCATCCGCAGCGGCGAGATCGACGAACGGCGGGCCGAGGTGGTCGCGGCGCTGCGCGCCACGGTGCGAGCCAAGCTCGAGGTCAGCAACCCCCGTTATCTGGCGCTCGGCACGGCGAAATCACCCGATTCCTAGGGCCAAATAGTCACAACGGGCCATTGTCGTCCACGGCCCGTCGTGGCTTTCTAGGACAAAGGGAGACCCGAGGAACCGAATGGCCATGACTGCGCGTCGGACGGCGCAGCGACAACGCGACGGCGACAACGCGATCTTCTATGCCCACCCGCGTCCGGCGTGGGTGTGTGATCCCGCGACCGGCGCCGTCCTGGCCGTGAACGATGCGGCCGTGCGGGCCTACGGGTACGACGAATCGGAGTTCCTGGCCATGACGCTCGACGACCTCGTCGCCGAGCGCATCGGTGAGCGCGTGACGCATCACCGCACAAAAGAGGGTTCCCTGCGCGAGGTCGAGGTGGAGGCCAGCAGCGTCGTCGTCGGGGGCCAGGTACTCCGACTGGTCGTCGCCACCGACGTAACCAGACAGCGGCAGCGAGAACGGCTGCTGCTCGAGTCCGAGAAGCGGCTGCGCGATCTGATCGACGCCACGACGGCCGTCATCTACGTCAAGTCCATCGACGGCCGGTACCTCCTCGTCAACAGCCGCTACGAGCAGCTCACCGGGATCCGGCGTGACGACGTGATCGGCCGGACCGACGCCGAACTGTGGCCGGCGCCGTTCGCAGCCGACATGCGCGCCAACGACCTGCGTGTGCTCGATGCCCTGGGACCCCTCGAGTTCGAGGAGCACGGTCCGGAGGGGTCGCCGCCGGTCACGTTCCTCGCCCACAAGTTCCCGCTGTTCGATCCCGACGGAGTGCCGTACGCCATCGCCGGCATCTCGACCGACATCACGCAGCGCAAGAAGGCCGAGGAGCGGCTCCGGCGCAGCGAGGAGCGCTTCCGTGTCCTCGCCGAGAACGCCCAGGACTTCATCTTCCGCTACCGCCTCAAGGACAAGCCTGGGTTCGACTACGTGTCGCCCGCGTGCAAAGCGATCACCGGCTACGCGGCCGAGGAGCTGTACGCCGATCCCCGCCTCATCTTCAACCTCATCGAGGCGATGCACGTGCAGATGATGCGGGACGAGGGCCGGGCCAGCTTGCACCAGGCGTGGGATGTCGAAGTGCAGCGCAAGGACGGGTCGGTCATCTGGGTCGAGCAGCGGCTGAGTCTCATCACCGGCCCGTCAGGCGAGATCGACGCCATCGAAGGCATCGCCCGCGACGTCACGGCCCGCAAAGACGCCGAGCACCAGCTCGCCCACCAGGCTCTCCACGACTCGCTGACCGGCCTGCCCAACCGGCGCCTCCTCCTCGACCGCGTCGGACAGGCCTTGGCCCGCACGGAGCGTGAGAGTTCCGACGTGGCCGTCTTCCTCCTCGACCTCGACCGCTTCAAGCTGGTCAACGACAGCTGGGGGCACTCGGCCGGCGACCGGGTGTTGGTTGCGGTGGCCGAGCGGCTGGGCCGGGCCGTGCGTCCCGGCGATACCGTCGCCCGCTTCGGGGGAGACGAGTTCGTCGTTGTCCGCGAAGGCGTGGACGGCGCCTGGGAGGCGGCCCGTTTCGGAGAGCGGCTCGTGAAGGCGGTGGCCGGTGAGCTCCCGATCAACGGTGAGGAGGTCTTCCTCACCGCCAGCCTCGGCATCGCGGTGGGCGGCGTGAACGCCAGCGCCGAGGCGATGTTGCGTGACGCGGACGCGGCGATGTACAGCGCCAAGGAGAAGGGGCGCGGCCGCGTCGAGCTCTTCGACGCCGACGCCCGGGTGCGGGCCGCGGGGCGCCTCTCCGCCGAAGCGGCGCTGCGCCGCGCTGTCGAGCGCGAGGAATTCGTCGTCCTCTACCAGCCGATCATCTCCATCGCCGACGAGTGCGTCGTGGGGGCCGAGGCGCTGGTGCGGTGGGACGTACCCGGCGAGCAGCGGGTGTCGCCCACGGAGTTCATCCCCCTCGCAGAAGAGACCGGCCTCATCGTTCCACTCGGCCAGTGGGTGCTGGACCACGCATGTGACCAGTTGCGTCAGTGGCACGAGGCCGGGCTCGACCCTGGGACGGTCTCGGTGAACGTGTCAGCGCGGCAGCTGTCGGCGGGCAGCTTCGCAACATCGGTCAACGACGCCATCCGTCGGAACCATTTGAAGCCCGGCTCGTTGAGCTTCGAGATCACCGAGACGGTCCTGATGGAGGACATCGAGCGCGCCATCGAAGCCCTCGTCGGGCTCAAGGCTCTCGGCGTGCACGTGGCCGTGGACGACTTCGGCACCGGCTACTCGTCGCTCGCTTACCTCAAGCGTTTGCCGCTCGACACCCTGAAGATCGACCGCGCCTTCGTCGACGGCCTCGGCACCGACCCGAACGACTCGGCCATCGTGACGGCCGTCGTCGGCGTGGCCCGCGCCTTGGGCTTGGCGGTCACGGCCGAGGGGGTCGAGACCGACGTGCAGCTCGCCGAACTGCGGCGCCTCGAATGTGACTACGCACAGGGCTTCCGGTTCTCGCGGCCGATCCCGCCCGACGAGTTCGTCTCCTTCATCACGCGCTGAGACGGCCGCTGTTACCGCCGCGAGGCGCGTCGGAGCCGCGCTCCCGCGAGCCCGGCGACGAGGATTACCGCGCCGACGGTGATCCACGGGAACCCCTCGCCCAGTGTCGGGAGGCGGCTGCCGCCGCCGCCGGCGCGGGCGACCTTGGGCCGCGTCGAGGTCGACGTGGTGGGCGCCAGCGATGTGGTGGTCGGCGCCGGCGGGGGTGTCACCGGCTGAGCGACCGATGCCGAGGCGGCCGCGACCAGGAACCCCAGCATGAGCAGCCCGATGGCGACCGCCCGCCGCATGCGGCGCAAAGGTAGTGGACGCACCTGTGGGGTAAGCAAGGGCCGGTGAGCAATCCCAACCTGCCCGAGGCCATCGGAGCGGCGGCCAGCGGTGACCTGGACCATCGGTCGCTGCCGTCGCTGGCGCGGGTCGCGGCGTCGTCGATGCGGCGCGCCGGCGCCGGCGCGGTCGGCGGCGGCCGGTGGCTGGCCGACACCACCGTCGAGATGATCCCGCACATCCCGGTGCGGGACTTGCAGACCCTCCAGGAGCACCACGGTGGGGCGAGCGGTGCGGTGCTGGCGGGCGAGCTGGTCCGCAACGCGGCCCGAGCGACCGCAACCGTCGGGGCCACGACCGGCGCCCTGGCGGCGGCCGAAGACCTGAGCCCACCCACATGGCTCGTGCTCCCGGTCAGCCTGGTCCTCGAGACCCTCGCCGTGGCGGCCATCGAGATGAAGTTGGTGGCGGAGCTCAGCGAGGTCTACGGACGGCCGGTGCCCGGCCAGGGCTCCGACCGGGCCCTCACCCTGGCCCGGGCGTGGGCGGAACGCCGGGGCGTCAGCACCCAGACGTTCGTCACCGGCGGCGGACTCGGCGAGGTGCTCGGCCACGGCGCCCGCAACGAGATCATGCGCCTCGTGCGTCGGCGTCTGTTGCGTCGCACCCTCCGCAACACGTCGTCACTGGCGCCCTTCCTGATCGGCGCCGTGGCCGGCGCGGAGATCAATCGGCGGGCGACGGCGTCCCTCGGCAACGCCGTCGTCCGCGACCTGGCGGCCACGCGTCCGTGGCGTCGGTAGGCGCCGGGCGGGGTCAACCGCACCGATCCCCCTAACCTCCCTGGCCGTGCGCGTAGGGATTCTTGGAGGAACGGGGCCGGCCGGCAAGGCGCTGGCGGCGCGGCTGGCGTCGGCGGGGATCGACGTCGTCATCGGCTCGCGTTCACGTGAACGCGCCGAAGAGATGTGTCAGGAGCTGCGCCACAAGTGGCCCGACCGGGACCTGTCGCTGACTGGAGGCGAGAACGCTGACGCCGCCGCGGCCGACCTCGTGGTCGTGGCCACACCGTGGGACGCGGCCGCCACCACCGCGGCATCGGTCGCCGAGCACCTGACCGACAAGGTCGTGATCTCCATGGCCAACGCGTTGGCCCGGCTGGGCAAGGAGTTCGTCCCGCTGGTCCCGGGCCGGGGTTCGATCGCGGCCGGCGTGCAGGCCGCGGTGCCGTCGGCTCGCGTCGCGGGCGCGTTCCACCATCTCCCGGCGCACTCCCTCGCCGACCTCAAGCACGTGCTGGAGAGCGACGTGCTCATCTGCGCCGACCACCCAGACGCCGCCTCCGCCACTGCGGAGCTGGTGGCCAAGGTCCCGGGCCTGCGGCCAGTGCAGGCCGGGTCCCTCGCGGCGGCGGCGCCGGTGGAGGCGTTCACCGCCGTGCTGCTGCAGGTGAACGTCCGCTACAAGACACGCGCCGCCATCCGGTTGACCGGGCTGGACCTCTAGCAAGTATGGCAAGCGAGCGAAGCGAGCCAACGTGACAGCGGCTTGTTCGCCGCGAAGCGGCGAGTGTCGCATCCGCACGCCGCCGAAGGCGGCCGCTTGATGCGCTTGTACGACACCGCCCGCCGGGAGGTGGTGCCGTTCGAGCCCGGGCCCACGGTCACCATGTACACGTGCGGCATCACGCCGTACGCGGCCAGCCATGTTGGCCACGCCGCGGCCTACATCACCTACGACGTCCTCCAGCGCCGCCTGCGCGACCTGGGTCACACGACGCAGCTCGTTCGCAACGTCACCGACGTTGACGACGACATCCTGCGCAAGGCGCGTGAGTTGGGCGTCTACTACCTCGACCTGGCGGCCGAGGAGTACGCCCGCTTCGACGCCGACATGTCCGCCCTCGGCCTGCTGCAGCCGTTCAGCGAGCCGCGCGCCACGTCGGCCATCCACGACATCCTCGGCTTCATCGGCATGGTCCTGGACAGCGGCCACGCCTACCAGGCGGCGGGTGCCGTGTACTTCAGCGTGGCCACCTTCGAGCGCTTCGGCCAGATCAGCCACCTGTCGCGTGAGGAGATGCTGCCCCTCGCGGCCGAGCGCGGCGGCAACCCCGACGACCCGGCCAAGCGCGATCCGCTCGACTTCGTGCTTTGGCAGCCCTCGGCACCCGACGAGCCGTCGTGGCCGTCGATGTGGGGACCCGGGCGCCCGGGCTGGCACATCGAGTGCTCGACGCTGGCCCTGCGCGAGCTGGGCACGACCATCGACCTGCACGGCGGAGGCAGCGACCTCATCTTCCCGCACCACGAGTGCGAGGCCGCCCAGTCCGAGGCCGCCACCGGCCAGCCGTTCGTGCGGCACTGGCTGCACCAGGGCATGGTGCGTTTGGGTGGGGAGAAGATGTCCAAGTCGCTCGGCAACCTCGTGTTCGTGAGCGACCTGGTCAAGGACTGGGATCCGATGGCCGTGCGCCTGGCGATCCTCGCCAACCATTACCGGAGCTCGTGGGACTGGACCGACGACCTCCTGCCGGCCGCCGTCGAGCGCCTGGAGCGCTGGCGCGGCGGGGGAGAGGGCGACGGAGGAGTCGAAGCAGTCCGCGTCGCCCTCGACGACGACCTCGATGCCCCGCACGCGCTCGCCGCCGTCGACGAGGCCGTTACGCGAGGCGAAGGCGTGTCGGCCGCCGCCCGTCTGCTGGGCGTGCAGCTGAAGAGCTAACTGACTCCGCTGCCCCTCAACTGACTCTGTTGCTCTTAACTGACTAGCAGCGCCGTCTTCTTGTGGGCGGGGTGCAGCTGGCAGTACACGACGTAGGTGCCCTTGGCCGTCGGCGTGATCTTCACGTCGATCGTCTTGCCGGGGTCGACCGTCTGCTTCACGCCGAACGCGTCGATGCTGAAGCCGTGGGTGACCTTGGTGTCGTTGCCGACCTTGATGACGACCTTGTCGCCTTCCTTCACCCTGATCGGTGAGCTCGGCTTCCAGCCGGTGCCGCCCTGGACCGGCGCCGCCGACACGGTCTTGTGAGTGGTCTTGACGCCGCAGCCCGCGAACAGAAGCGAGACGGCGATGAGCGGCGCGACGACGAGGGCCCGTTTCATTGGGCCGGGAAGCTAGCTAGACCTGCTGGCAGTCGTCGAGAACGTCCAGCAGGTCGGTCAAACCGGTGAGCTCGAGGAGGCGGCTGACGTCGGTGCTCGGGCACCGCAGGAGGAGCTCGCCGCCGTCGCGCTTCAGGCGGGCGCGGGCGAGCACGAGCGCGACCAGGGCGTCGAAGTCGAGCTTGGCGGTGGGGCGCAGGTCGAGGACGACGTTGGTGTGGCCGTGGCCGGCGAGCTCGTCGAGGCGGCGCTGCAGCTGGGTGGCGCTGTCCTGATGGAGTTCACCGTCGACCGTGACCCAGTGCCAGCCGTCTCGCTGAACGGTGCTGAGGGTGATCATCGGCTCCGGCCGCTAGGCCGCCGCCTCCTCCTCGTCCGGAGGGTTGCGGAGGTCGGCGAGCAGGCGCTCCCAGCGCAGCTGGCCTGCCAGCCAGCGCAGGGCGACTTCCTTGCCGGGTCCGCGGGTCGGGGTGTGGTGTGTGTGGTGTGTGTCGTGGGTGTTCATCGCACTTGTTCCAACGCCAGGTCACCACAATTGTGTCCCTCGCGCTAGCTCAAGTAAGCAAATGTGACAGCATTCACATACTCGTCAGCATCAGAAATGGTCAGCAGAGCGTGGTCAGCTAGGCACTCGTCGTAGCGAGCGGACCAGCTGGTGGTCGGCGGTGAACAGGCGGCGGACCGTCGCCTCGCCGGCGACCAGGGCGGCGAAGGCGTTGCCTCCGAGCAGCATGTACATCACCACCAGTTGCAGCCGAATGGCTTGGGTGGCCGACGCCCCGGCCAGGATCATCCCGGTCATCGCGCCGGGCAGGGCGACCAGCCCGACGACCTTGGTCTGGTCGATCGTGGGCAGCATTCCCATCCGCATGGCCCCGCGGTGCCACGGCGCCGCGGCCTGGTGGGCGGTCTGGCCCAGCGACAGTCGAGCCTCGACCTCTCGGCGGTGGGCGGCCAGGTCGTCACGAAGTCGCACCATCACGAGCGAGGTGGTGTTCATGGCGCTGGCGATGATCATCGAGCCGAGGGGGATCACGGCCCGGGCCGCAGTGGGCACGATGCCGAGAACGACGAGGACGCCCAGGGTGCCGGCCGCGGCCAGGGCGATGGCTGCGGCAGAGATGGCGTAATGGCCGGGCACCAGCCGCCCCCGGCGACCGGAGGTGAACGTGGCGGTCGAAACCATGACGGCCAGCACGACGAGGGTGAGGGCGCCGTGGCCCTTGAACACGTAGTCGAGCACGTAGCCGATGGCGAGCAGCTGGGCGAAGGATCGGAAGGTGGCCAGCAACAGGTCGCCCTCGAGTCCCACGTCGCGGACGCGTGAGACCACGACGGCGACGGCGACGAGACACAGGGCGAGACCGACGTCGGCGAACGAGATGCTGCTGCTCAGGCTCAGCGAGGACGACCCGCCGGCGGCTGCGATCATCCGCGTGCCGTCACTTCGATGACGTTGTCGGACAGGTAGGTCGCCTGCCGTGGGTCGTGGGTGACGAGCACGACGGTGAGGCCGCCGTCGGCCAAGGTCCGGATGAGCTGCTCGATGCCACCCTTGGAGGCGGTGTCCAGCGCCGACGTGGGCTCGTCGAGAAGCAGGGCCTCGGGCTCGCACGCCAGCGACCGGGCCAGGCTGAGGCGCTGGGCTTCGCCGACCGAGAGCGCGTCGGCCCGGCGCTCGGCCAGGGCGATGGCTGCGGCAGAGATGGCGTAATG
>DASZJL010000216.1:0-17075 GCA_035948135.1 Acidimicrobiales bacterium
CCAGCCGACCAAAGTGGCCAGGGCACCCTGGAGACGTCGTTCCGCGACGCCAGCGGCAAGGAGGTGGCGCGCAACGCCCAGCCGCTGCAAGTGGAGCCGGGCAAGTTCCGGTACTCGCTCGTGCGGGGCGAACTGACCTACGAGGACTACGGCACGATCGAGGCCCACTGCCGAATCGACGCGGGGCACACCACCGTCGTGCCCCTCACTCTCCTGCCCCCGGTCGACACCGAGTAGATGGCGTTCGCCACCGGCCTCTCGGAGCACCCGCTGCCGACGCAGGCCACCGGAGAGGTCATCGGCCAGGTCCTCGACTCCCTGGGCGCCGGCGCGGACCCGCCTGACCTGGCGCTGCTCTTCGTCACGGCTGCCCACGTCGGAGCCATGGAGGACATCGCCGCCGCCGTGCGCGCCGCCCTCGCTCCGCGCACGTTGCTCGGGTGCAGCGCCGAGTCGGTGGTGGCCGGCGCCCACGAGGTCGAGCAGCGCCCGGCCATCGCGCTGTGGGCCGGCCACACCGGCTCAGTCACGCCCTTCCACGCCCACGTCGTGCCGACCCCAGACGGCAACGCTCTCGTCGGCTGGCCGCAGTCGGACAGCGCAGGCGCCACGGTCATCGTGCTCGCCGATCCCTTCACCTTCCCAGCGGACGAGGTGCTGCGCCGCGAAGCCGAGGAGGATCCTGGCCTGCGAATCGTCGGTGGCCTGGCCTCGGCCGCCGTCGCCCCGGGGGGCAACCGGCTGGTCGTCGACGGTCAGGTCGTCAGTGAGGGGGCGGTGGGTGCCGTGCTCGGACCAGGTGCCGACGTCGCGGCGGTGGTCTCCCAGGGCTGCCGGCCGGTCGGCGACCCCTTCGTCATCACCAAGGCCGAAGGCAACATCGTCTACGAGCTCGGGGGGCGCCCCGCGCTCGAGCGCCTGCAGGATGTCGCCCGGAGCCTCGACGAGGATGACCGCCAGCTCCTCGCCCAGGGCGTTCACCTCGGACGGGTGATCGACGAGTCCCAGGCGACGTTTGGGCCGGGCGACTTCCTGGTGCGCAATGTGCTGGGAGGGGATCCGAGCAACGGGGCCATCGCCGTCGGCGACCTGGTCGACGTGGGGTCAACCGCGCAGTTCCAGGTGCGTGACGCGGCGTCCGCCGACGACGAGCTGCACCGCATGCTCGACGGCCGCATGGCCGACAGCGCGCTCCTGTTCACGTGCAACGGTCGCGGCACGCGGCTGTTCGGCAGGCCGGACCACGACGCCGAGATCGTGGCCGACCACGTCCGGCGCGGGACCGTGGCGGGCATGTTCTGTGCGGGTGAACTGGGCCCGGTGGGTAGGAAGAACTTCCTGCACGGGTTCACGGCGTCCGTAGTCCTTTTCGGAGGGTCTCAGGCGTAGGGTGAGCCGCGGGCGACAGACAGGAGGCACACGTTGACCGAGGCGGACCTCGACCAGCTGGGCATCAACGTCATCCGAGGGTTGGCGATGGACGCGCCCCAGCGGGCCAACTCCGGGCATCCGGGCACGGCGATGGCGTTGGCGCCGCTCGCCCACGTGCTGTGGACGCGCGTGATGAAGTACGACCCGGCCGATCCCACGTGGCCCGACCGCGACCGCTTCATCCTGTCGGCGGGGCACGCCTGCATCCTGCAGTACGCCATGCTCTTCCTCACTGGCTACGGGCTCACGATCGAGGACCTCAAGGAGTTCCGGCAGTGGGAGAGCAAGACCCCGGGTCACCCCGAGGTGCACCACACGCCCGGCATCGAGATCACGACCGGGCCGCTCGGCCAGGGCTTCGGCAACGCGGTTGGCATGGGTATCGCCGAGCGTTGGTTGCGGGCCCGCTTCGGTCCTGAGATCACCGACCACTACACGTTCGTCATCTGCAGCGACGGCGACCTCGAGGAGGGCATCAGCCACGAGGCGGCGTCACTCGCCGGCCACCTCGGTCTCGGCCGCCTGATCTACGTCTACGACGACAACCACATCACCATCGACGGCCCCACCGAGCTCGCCTACAACGACAACGTTCCCAAGCGCTTCCAGGCCTACAACTGGCACGTCCAGGACCTGGGCGAGGCGGCGAACGATACCGACAAGCTCTACCGGGCCATCCGGCGCGCCATGCGCGTCGAGGACAAGCCCTCGATGATCGTGCTGCGCAGCCACATCGGGTGGCCGTCGCCCAAGTTCACCGACACTGCGGCGGCCCACGGCAGTCCCCTCGGCGAGGACGAGGTCCGCACGACCAAGGAGATCCTCGGGCTGCCGCCCGACGAGACGTTCTGGGTGCCCGACGACGTCCTGACCATGTACCGCAAAGCCGTCCCGCGCGGCCAACGCCTCAAGCGCAAGTGGCAGAAGGCGTTCGACGCCTGGGAGGGCGATCGCAGCGAGCTGGAGGCGTGCCTCGAAGGGCGGGGACTCGACGGCTGGGAGACCAAGCTCCCCACGTGGCAGGCGGGCGACAAGCTCGCCACCCGCAAGGCCAACAACGCGTGCATCAACGCGGTGCGCGACGTCGTACCCGGGCTCATCGGCGGCGGTGCCGACCTCACCGGCAACACCGGCACCCACATCGAGGACAGCGGCGTGCAGACCCGCGACGACCCCGGCGGCCGTCTCATCTACTTCGGCATCCGCGAGCACGCCATGGGCGCCGTCCTCAACGGCATCGCCCTGCACGGCGGCGGCATCCCCTTCGGCGGCACGTTCTTCAACTTCAGCGACTACATGCGACCGGCCGTGCGCCTGGCCGCCATCAGCGACGCCCACGTCGTCTACTGCTGGACCCACGACTCGGTTGGCCTCGGTGAGGACGGCCCCACCCACCAGCCGATCGAGCAGCTGGCCGAGATGCGGGCGACGCCCAACCTGCGAGTCATCCGTCCGGCCGACGCCAACGAGACTGCGCAGGCGTGGCGGGTCGCGGTCGACCAAGGCGGCCCCACCGCTCTCGTCCTCACCCGCCAGACCGTGCCCGTCCTCGAGGGCACGGCCAACGGCGGCGTGGCCCGGGGCGCCTACGTCCTCAGCGACCCGGTCGACGAGCCCAAGATCGTGTTGATCGGCACCGGCAGCGAGGTCTCGGTGTGCCTGGAGGCGGCCAAGCAGCTGCAGACCGGCGGCATCCCCACGCGTGTCGTGTCGATGCCGAGCTGGGAGTTGTTCGAGGAGCAGGACGAGGCATACCGCGACTCGGTGCTCGTGGGCGACGTTCCCACGCTCGCCGTCGAAGCGGCCGCGTCGTTCGGCTGGGAGCGCTGGGCGGACGAGTCGGTATCCATCGACCGGTTCGGGGCGTCGGCGCCGGGGAACATCGTCTTGGAGAAGCTCGGTTACACGCCAGAGAACGTTGCCGTCCAGGCCCGAGCGCTCGTGGCCCGCAAGGAAGGGGCGAAAGCCGTTGAGTGAGACCAAGCTGCAGAAGCTCTGCCAGGAGCAAGGGCAGAGCCCCTGGCTCGACAACCTCAAGCGGGGCTACATCACGAGTGGCGAGCTGAAGCGCAAGGTGGAGCGGGGCATCCGCGGCATCACGTCGAACCCCACCATCTTCGCCAAGGCCATCGAGGGCGCGGCCGACTACGACGACCAGTTCCGCTCACTCGTGGAGCAGCGCACGAGCGTCGACGACGCGTACTGGGACCTGGTGATCGACGACATTCAGCACGCCCTCCAGATCCTGCGACCGGTGCACGACGAAAGCGGCGGCGAGGACGGCTTCGTCTCCATTGAGGTCGCACCCGGTCTGGCGCGCGACACCGACGGCACCATCGCGGCCGCCCGCCAGCTGCACGAGCGCATCAACCAGCCCAACCTCTACGTGAAGATCCCGGGCACGCCCGAAGGCATCCCCGCCATCCGCCAGATGGTGAGCGAGGGGCGCAACATCAACATCACGTTGATCTTCTCGCTCAGCCGCTACGACGAGGTGATCGAGGCGTACCTGTCGGGCCTCGAGGCCTACAACGGCGACCTGTCCAAGGTGCACAGCGTGGCCTCGTTCTTCGTGAGCAGGGTCGACACCGAGGTCGACCGACGCCTCGAAGCGATCGGCACCGACGAGGCCCTGGGCTTGCGGGGCCAGGCGGCAGTGGCCCAGGCCAAGCTCGCCTACCAGCTGTTCCGCCAGCGCTTCCAGGGCGGTCGCTGGGAAGAGCTGGCGGCGCGGGGCGCCAACCGGCAGCGCCCCCTGTGGGCGTCGACGTCCACCAAGAACCCCGAGTACTCCGACCTCCTCTACGTCGACACCCTGATCGGCCCCGACACCGTCAACACCCTGCCCGAGCAGACGATCGAGGCCTTCGAAGACCACGGCACCATCGCCCGGACGGTCGACGAAGGCATCCACGTGGCCGAGGGCGTGTTCGAGCGCCTGGAGGCCATCGGCATCGACATGGAGGACGTGGGTCGGGTGCTCGAGGAGGAGGGCGTCGCCTCCTTCTCGAAGTCGTTCGACGAGCTCATCAGCGCCCTGGAGCGCAAGAGCGCGGAGCTGGCGGCGTCCTGAGCGAGCTTCTCGACAGGCTGCTGGCGCGCGACGCCACGCTGTGGCCCGAGGGCAACGTCTCGGGCAACCGGCTGGGGTGGCTCGACGTCCCCGAGCGCATGCGCTCCGAGGCCCAGGACCTCCGATCGTGGGCGGACACGATCGACGCCAGCCAGATCTTCCTGCTCGGGATGGGCGGGTCGTCGCTCGGCAGCGAGGTGCTGCGGGCGAGCTTCGGCAACACCCGCCTCGTCGTCCTCGACACGACCGACCCGGCCACCATCAACAGCGTCGACATCACCGACCCCTTCTTCCTGGTCTCCTCCAAGTCGGGCACCACTCTCGAGGTCGAGTGCCTGTTCTCGTATTTCTGGGAGCGCTGGCCGGAGCCCAAGCGCTACGCCGCCATCACCGACCCCGGCACGCCCCTCGCCACCCGCGCCACCGAGCACGGCTTCCACCGCGTCTTTTCCAACCCGCCCGACATCGGCGGCCGCTACTCCGTGCTCTCTTATTTCGGGATGGTGCCCGCCGCCCTCATGGGCATCGACGTGGCCCGCCTGTGCGACGCCGCCCTCGCGGCCGACAAGGAGGACGCCGTCCGCCTGGGGATGGCCATGGGCGACGCCGCCAAGCAGGGTCGCGACAAGGTCACGGTCGTGGTTCCCGAGCACTTCCGCTCGTTCGGACTATGGGTCGAGCAGCTCATCGCCGAGTCGACAGGCAAGCGGGGCACGGGGTGCGTCCCGGTGCCCGCAACCGAGGCCGAGACGGGCGACGACCGCCACGTCGTGCTCCTCGAGATGGACGACGACTACCAGTTGGGCACCGAGTTCATGCTGTGGGAGGTGGCGACGGCGATCGCGGGACACGCCCTCGGGATCGACCCCTTCGACGAGCCCAACGTGGCCGAGTCCAAGGAGAACACGAACAAGGTGCTGGCGTCGCTCCCACTGCCCACGGTCGACTCGGCCGACCCGTCCACCGTGTCGACGTGGCTGAAAGACACCGTGCGGCCCGGCGACTACGTCTCGCTGCAGGCTTACCTGCCGTTCGGGCAGGACGACGCCCTCGAGGGTTTGCGCCGGGCGGTGCGCGACGGACTCGACGGCATGGCCGTCACCGCCGGCTACGGGCCCCGCTTCCTGCACTCCACCGGCCAGCTCCACAAGGGCGGCCCGAACGAAGTGGTCGCGGTGCAGATCGCGCCGCGCGCGCCCAGCGCCCACGTCGAGATCCCGGGCAAGCCGTATGACTTCGGCACGCTGATCGACGCCCAGGCCATCGGCGATCTGCAGAGCCTGCGGTCGCACGGACGCCGGGTGCTCCGCGTCGAGGTCAACGACCTCAAGGAGGTCTCGTGAGCGAGTGGCGACAAGCGAAGCTTGGCGGCGGGAGCTCGGAACTGAGCGCCGCCGAAGGCGGCACAATTTGGGCCGGTAGGCCATGAAGATCGGGATGGTCGGGCTCGGCCGCATGGGCGCCAACATGACCCTGCGCCTCATCCAGCACGGCCACGAGGTCGTGGCGTGGGACCGCAACGACGAGTCCGTCAAGGGTGTGTCGTCGGAAGGCGCGCAGGGAGTCGGCTCCCTCGAAGACCTGGTGAAGGCGCTCGAGCCACCGCGGGCAGTGTGGATCATGCTGCCCTCGGGCGACCCCACCGAGCTCACCATCAAGACCCTCGAGGATCTGCTCGACCGCGGCGACGTCATCATCGACGGCGGCAACTCCAACTTCCGGTTCGCCATGGCGGACGCCGAGCGGCTCGCCGCAAAGGGCATCGACTTCATCGATGCCGGCGTCTCCGGCGGCGTCTGGGGGCTCAAGGAGGGCTACTGCCTGATGGTCGGCGGCAAGCCGGAGGCCGTGAAGCGCGTCGAGCCGATCTTCCTGGCCCTGGCACCGAAAGACGGTTACGCCCGCGTGGGTCCCGTCGGCGCCGGCCACTTCGTGAAGATGGTGCACAACGGCATCGAGTACGGGCTGCTCCAGGCCTACGCCGAGGGGTTCGCCCTGATGAACAAGGCCGACGAGTTCGACCTCGACCTTCACCAGATCGCCGAGATCTGGCGCTACGGCTCGGTCGTACGCTCGTGGCTGCTCGACCTCGCAGCTCTGGCGCTCGGCAACGAGGAGGAGTTCGACAAGATCCGCGGCTTCGTCGAAGATTCCGGCGAAGGACGATGGACGGTCGACGAGGCCATCGCCCGTGGAGTGTCGACACCGGTCATGGCGATCTCGCTGTTCGAGCGTTTCCAGTCGCGGGAACCCGACTCGTTCGCGGCCAAGATCATCGCCGCCCTGCGCAACCAGTTCGGCGGGCACAAGTTCTTCGAGGAGTCCGCGGGCGCCGAAGCAGGCGGCTCCAGCTGATGTCGCTGGAGCAGGCCGCACAGGCCGACACGAACCCCCTCGCCGATCCCGAGGAGCGGCCCGCGCCCCCGGCCGTGTTCGTGATCTTCGGGGCGTCGGGCGACCTCACCAGTCGCAAGCTGATGCCCGCCATCGAGCGTCTCGCCCTGCGCCGGCTTCTGCCTCCGGGCTTCGCCGTGGTCGGTGTCGCCCGCACCGAGATGACCGACGACGACTTCCGGGAGCGGATGAAGGAGCTCGTCGAGAAGGGCGGAGGCGGCGGGCCCGAGGTGCGCCACGTCTGGGAGTCGTTCGTCGGCGCCTTCCGATACATCGCGGGCGCGTACGACGACCCCGACACCTTCGAGCGGCTCAAGAAGGTGCTGGCCGAGCTCGACCAGGAGCGGGGGACGTCAGAAAACCGCCTGTACTACCTGGCCACGCCACCGTCGACGTTCCCCACCGTCATCAACGGCCTGCACGATCACGGCCTCAGCACGCCGTCGTCGCAGCACGCCTTCGCGCGCATCGTGATCGAGAAGCCCTACGGCCACGACCTGCAGAGCGCCCTCGAGCTCGACCGCGTCGTGCACGAGGCGTTCGACGAGAAGCAGGTGTACCGGATCGACCACTACCTCGGGAAGGAGACGGTCCAGAACGTCCTCGCCCTGCGCTTCGCCAACGCCACCTTCGAACCGGTCTGGAACCGCCGCTACATCGACCACATCCAGATCACCGTGGCCGAGTCGCTGGGCGTCGAGCACCGGGGCACCTTCTATGAGCAGGCCGGGGCCCTGCGCGACATCGTGCAGAACCACGTGATGCAGGTTCTGGCGATGACGCTCATGGAGCCCCCGGTCACCTTCGACGCCGACGGCATCCGCGACGAGAAGGTCAAGGCCCTGAAGGCGGTCGAGATCCTCACCCCCGAGAAGGTCAAGACCCAGGTCGTGCGCGCCCAGTACGGACGGGGCTGGGTCGGCGGCGCGGAGGTCAACGGCTACCGCGAGGAGGAGGGCGTCAACCCGCACAGCACCACCGAGACGTACGTGGCCATGAAGCTCAAGGTCGACAACTGGCGCTGGGCCGGCGTCCCCGTGTACCTGCGCACCGGGAAGCGCCTGCCCAAGCGGGTGACCGAGGTCGCCCTGCAGTTCAACCGGGTACCGCACCTGCCGTTCCATCTGAAGCAGGTCGAGGATCTCGAGCCCGACGCGCTCGTGCTTCGCATCCAGCCCGACGAGGGGATCACCCTCCGCTTCGGCGCCAAGGTGCCGGGTCAGGCGTTCCGGGTGCGCTCGGTCTCGATGGACTTCTTCTACGGCGCCGCCTTCCTCGAGGAGACACCCGACGCCTACGAGCGCCTGCTCCTCGACGCCCTCATCGGGGACGCCACCCTGTTCATCCGCAGCGACGAGGTGCAGCGGGCGTGGCGCATCGTCGATCCCCTCCTGCAGGCGTGGGAGAAGGACGACGTGGCCTTGGCCAAGTACGAGTCCGGCACGTGGGGACCGGAAGAAGCGGACCAGCTCATCGAGGCCGACGGGCGGCGATGGCGTCGGCCCTGAGCGGATCGGGAATGTCCCTCCAGCCATCCGTTGACTTCGACACGATCGGCTCGTGGGAGGCCGAGAACGTCACCGCCGACCAGGTGCAGGCGGCGCTCTCAGGACTGCGCCGCCACGAGGAGCGGGCAGCCGTGCGCACCAGCGTGCTCACGCTCGTCATCGTCGTCGGCAGCACCGAGGAAGCCTCGGAGCACATCGACGTGGTCCGCCACCTTGGCGCCCGCCACCCTTCGCGGACACTCGTTCTGGTGCTCAGCGACGAGGAGGACGACGAGGAGAGCCGCCTCGACGCCACGGTGACGGTCTGCGCCGTCGAGCGGGCCGGCCGTCAGATCGCGGTCGAAGAGGTCGTCCTCGAGTGCAGAGGCCCGGCCCGCTTCCATCTGGACTCGCTCGTTCTCCCCTTCGCCCTGCCCGACCTTCCGGTTGCCGTATGGCTTTCCACCAGCCTTCCCAGCCGTGGCGATCCTCTCCTGGAGGCCGTGGACCGCGTCGTCGTCGACACCCGCGTCGTGGGCTACCAGCCCGACGCCCTGTCGCGGCTATCCGCACTCAGCCACCGGGTTGCCATCACCGATTTGTCGTGGTGGAGGCTCAAGCCGTGGCGCAATCTGTTCGCCGGGCTGTTCGAGGGCCACCTCTACCGCCCCTTCCTCAGAGACGTCCATCACCTCGAGGTCACGGGCCACGCCGGGCCCCGTCACCTGTTCGCGGGGTGGGTCATGAGCCGCCTCGATCTCCCCCGCTCGGTGATTCATCTTGGCGACGCGGAGCATTTGTCCGTCAAGCTGGTAGCAAGCCACGAGGGCCGGCGGGGGCGCTTCGCGGTTGAGCGGAAGGGAGACGAGCGGGTGATCGACGCCTCGGTGGAGATCGACGACGGGCCATCGTTCCAACAGAAGGTGCAGATCGGCGAGGCCTGGCCCTCGCGTTCGTTGGCCGACGCCCTTGGTCACATGGGCCACAACCAGACCTACGAAGCGGCGCTCGAGGCCGCGCTGGGGCTCCTGCATTGAACGGCGAGCTGTTGGTGGTCGACAACGTGCCGGCGGAGTTCTCCGAGCGCGTCATCGAGGCCTTCCACAGCCGGCCCGACGAGGCGTTCACCTTCGCCGTCTCCGGCGGGAACACGGCGCGCCGCTGCTACGAGCGGCTGGCGGCCGACGGCGCCGACCAGATCGACTGGTGGCAGGTCGACGTGTACTGGGGCGACGAGCGATGCGTCCCGCCCGACGACCCCGACTCCAACGAGCGGCTCGTGCGGGAAGCCCTCCTGCAACGGGTCGGCGCCGCCAACGCGGTGTATCCGATGCGCTGCGAGGAAGGCCCGGACCCCTATCAGCAGCGCGTGGCCGAGGTCGGCAAGTTCGACGTCATCCATCTCGGGCTGGGCCCGTGCGGGCATACCGCCTCGCTGTTCCCCAACTCACCGGCGTTGGAGGCCGACCCCGGACGCTTGGTCGTCATGAACCACGACCCCGCGGGGCGCAACAAGCACGAGCGGATGACGTTCACCTTCTCCGCCATCGCCCGCGGCCGGCTCGTCGTCATCACCGTCGAGGGCGAGGACAAGCGTGAGGCGCTCGACCGGGTGCGCGCGGGAGACCCGGAGATGCCGGCGTCGCACGTCACCGGCGATCACGTCCTCTGGTTGGTCGACCCGGCCGCCGCGGGAGAGGCGTCCTGACTCGGAGTGGGCTCGTCGTGACCGTGCTCGCCCTGACGACGGCGTTGACGGCGTTGACGGCGTTGACGGCGTGCGGAGGCGGCAGCGGCAGCGGCAGCACGACCACCGACACGGCGGGCGACAACGCCACGGCCCAGAAAATCGTGCTGAAGCAGGCGGACCTCCCCTCGGGGTGGACGTCCAAGACCCACCAGACGTCGCCCGACGACGCCACGACCAGGAAGCGCTTCTTCGAGTGCATCGGCGGGACGGACCCGAAACCGCAGCAGTCGGCCGACGTCCACTCGCCGGACTTCACGCAGGGCCAGCTCAACCAGGCATCCTCGGAGGTGCAGCTCATGAAGACGGCCAAGGACGCCTCCGACGCCATGGCGGCGCTGCAGGGCGCCAAGACCGTCGACTGCGTCAAGCAGCTCGGCCAGGAGGCGGCCCAGACACAACTCCCGGCCGGGACGTCGATCACCGACCTCACCGCCGCACAGTTGAAGTTCCCGACGCTGAAGGACGGTACGGCCGCCGTCAGGGTCAGCTTCACGGTGGCGACGAGCGGCGGCGTGAACGTGCCGATCTACGCCGACGTCGTCTACTTCCGCGCCGGCCGGGCGCTCGCCAGCCTTTCGACCGTCAGCGGCGGCGCGCCGATGGACGCCAAGCTCGAAGAAGGCCTGGCCCAGAAGATGGCGAGCCGCGCTTGACTGGGGGCGTCGCCGACATGGATATCGATCGCATCCGCCGCTTCGTCGGCAAGGAGAATGGCCTCGTGAGCGTCGCCACGACCCGGGGCGACGGCAGCGTGCAGGCGTCGGTCGTGAACGCGGGCGTGGTCGACCATCCGGTCACTGGGGCGCCGGTGGTGGGCCTCGTCGCCCAGGGCGGGTCGGCCAAGCTGCGCCACCTGCGGGCCCGGCCCGACGCGGCGGTGACGTTCCGGGCGGCCTGGGAGTGGGTCACGGTCGAAGGCCGGGCCGAGCTGGCCGGGCCCGACGATGCGCTCCGGGGCGTCGACGCCGAGCGCCTGCGCCTCCTCCTGCGCGAGATCTTCACGGCCGCGGGCGGCACCCACGACGACTTCGACGAGTACGACCGGGTGATGGCCGCCGAGCGGCGCACCGCGGTGCTGCTGACGGCAACGCGCGTGTACGGGGTTGGCGGCTAGCTCTTATTGCACTGGCAAGGGCATAGGGTGACCGCCGTGCCCGACCTGCTGGCGACGCCGCTCGACGAGCTCCTCCGGCGGGCCGCCGACGTCCGCGAGGCCACCACCGGCCGGCGCATCACCTACTCCCCCAAGGTCTTCATCCCGCTGACCCAGCTGTGCCGCGACAAGTGCGGGTACTGCACGTTCGCCCAGCCCCCGGCGCGTCTCGAGTCGCCGTACCTGTCACCCGACGAAGTTCTCGCCATCGCCCGCCACGGCGCCGCGGCCGGGTGCCACGAGGCGTTGTTCACGCTCGGCGAGCGACCGGAGCTGCGCTATCCGGCGGCGGCATCGTGGCTGTCGGCCAACGGCTACGCCAGCACGATCGACTACCTCGTCGCCATGTGCCGGCTCGTCGTCTCCGAGACTGGACTTCTCCCCCACGCCAACGCCGGCGCTCTGTACGCCGAGGAGTTGGCCGCACTGCGTCCGGTGTCGGCCTCACAAGGGATGATGCTCGAGTCCCTCGACGACAGCCTGGACTGTCACCGCGGGTCGCCCGACAAGACGGCAGCGCGCCGGCTGGCCACGTTGGAAGCCGCCGGTGAGCTGGCGATTCCGTTCACCACCGGCATCCTGGTGGGCATCGGCGAGTCGCGGGCGTCCCGGCTCGAGGCGCTGGCGGCCATTGCCGAGAGCCACCGCCGGCACGGGCACGTGCAGGAGGTCATCGTCCAGAACTTCCTGCCGAAGCCGGGGACGGCCATGCACGCCGCCGACCCCTGCCCGGAAGACGACTATCTCTGGACCGTCGCCGCGGCCCGCACCCTGCTGCCTCCCGAGATCCACGTGCAGGCGCCGCCCAATCTCACCGAGGACTTCGGTGTCCTCTTGGACGCCGGCATCGATGACTGGGGCGGGGTGTCGCCGGTCACGCCCGACCACGTCAATCCCGAGCGCCCGTGGCCGGCCCTCGACCGGCTGCGGGAGGCCACCGAAGGGCGTGGGTTCGTGCTGGCGCCCCGTCTCACGATCTATCCCGAGTTTGCGCACGCGTCGACGCGGTGGCTCGACGCCGCCATGGAGTTTCCCGTTCTCGACCGCAGCGACGCCGAGGGGCTGGGCCGCGACGACCACGCGTGGTACTCGGGCGCCGATGCGCACCCTCCGACCCTCCTTCCCGCACCGGCGCGTGCGGGCGGCGCGGTCGGCGAGGTGCTGGCCGGTGTGCTCATGGGTCAGACCGTCGACGTCGACGAGATCGTCACGCTGTTCTCGGCGCGGGGCCCCGAGGTGGCGGCGGTGGCCGAGGTGGCCGACGAGCTCCGCCGCCAGGCCGTCGGCGACGCCGTCACGTGGGTCGCCAACCGCAACATCAACTACACCAACGTGTGCACGTTCAAGTGCCGTTTCTGCGCGTTCTCCAAGGGTCCGCTGTCGCTGAACCTGCGGGGCGACCCGTACCTGCTCGACCTCTCCGAGATCCAGCGCCGGGTGGCGGAGGCCGCCGCGCAGGGCGCCACCGAGGTCTGCCTGCAGGGCGGCATTCATCCCAGCTTCGACGGCGACTACTACATCGACGTGTGCCGGGCCGTGAAGGAGGCAGCGCCCGGCATCCACGTGCACGGCTTCACCGCCCTCGAGGTGACCGAAGGTGCCAAGCGCCTGGGCGAGCCGCTCGCCGACTACCTCCGGCGCTTGATGGACGTCGGTCTCAAGACGCTGCCGGGGACGGCGGCCGAGATCCTCGACGACGAGATCCGCCAGGTCATCTGCCGCGACAAGGTCACGACCGACGAGTGGCTCGAGGCCCACCGCACGGCGCACTCGATCGGTCTGCGTTCGAATATCACGATCATGTTCGGCACCATCGAGCAGCCCGTGCACTGGGCTCGTCACATGGTTCGCACGCGAGCGCTGCAGCAGGAGACCGGCGGGTTCACCGAGTTCGTGCCGCTGCCGTTCGTCCACATGGCGGCCCCCATCTACCTGCAGCACAAGTCACGAAGAGGCCCGACGTTCCGCGAGTCGTTGCTCATGCACGCGGTGGGGCGCATCGCCTACTACCCCTGGGTCGAGAACGTGCAGGTGTCGTGGGTGAAGATCGGCGCGGGTGGTGCCCGCCAGCTGCTGCAGGCCGGAGTCAACGACCTCGGTGGCACGCTGATGGACGAGAACATCTCGCGCGCCGCCGGCGCATCACACGGCCAGCGCATGGACGAGGACGCCTTCCGCGAGATCGTCGAGCCGCTCGGACGGCCGCTCGAGCAGCGCACCACCCTCTACGACCGCGTCGCCCTCGCCTGACGTGCGGGGCGCCCGCTCGCGGCCCGCACCTGCGTCCCCGTCTGCCCCGTCTTACACGGCGGCCGGGACCGTCGGCGCTCTCGTCGCCGTGCTCATGTGGGGCGCGGCGAGCGTGCTGGCCAAGTCGGCCGACCACGTCGACGGGCTGACGCTGGCGTTCCACCGCCTCTGGGTGGGCGCGGCCGCCATGCTCGTCATCTACACCGTCCGGGGCGGGCGGCTTCGGGCCCGTCTCCTGTGGGCCGCCGTGCCGGCCGGCATCGCGTTCGCGGCCGACATCGGGCTGTTCTTCACGGCCGTCAAACACACGACCGTCGCCAACGCCACCATGATCAGCGCTCTACAGCCGGCGCTGGTGCTGTTTGTCGCGGGGCCCTTGTTCGGTGAGCGCGTGCGGGCGTCGGACGTCGGCTGGACGATCGTCGCCCTCCTCGGCGTGGTCGTCGTCGTGTTCGGCTCGGCGTCGACGCCGTCCTGGAGTCTCTTCGGCGACGTCCTGGCGGTCTTGTGCCTCTTCGCGTGGACGGCCTATTTCGTCTTCGGCAAGCAGGCCCGGGCCAAACTCGACGCCGTCGAGTTCGTCACGGCGATGTCCCTGGTCGCCTTCGTCGTCATCGCCGTCGTTGCCGTCGGGTCGCGTCACGACCTCTCGGTGCCGGACGGCGGAACCTGGGCGGTGATCCTCGCCCTCGGCCTGGGGACGGGCGGGATCGGCCACTTCCTCATCAACTGGGCCCACGGCCACGCCCCACTCGTGCTGACGTCGCTGTTGACCCTCCTGATCCCCGTCGTCGCCATGGCCGGAGCCGCGATCTTTCTCGGTGAGGAGGTGGTGGCGGCCCAGGTTGTCGGGGCCGTCGTGGTGCTCGGTGCGCTGGCGATTCTGGTGTGGCGCCGGCAGCCGGAGGAGCCCGACCTACCGCTCGAAGTTGCGGAGCAGCCGCTCTGACTGGGCGGCCACCACGCGCTCGACATCCTCGGGCCGCACGCGCCGGGAGCGGGTGCGCACCGTGTGGAGGATCAATGAGCGAGGCGAGAGCACGCTCTCCTCGAGCCAGGCCGTCACGAACAGCAGCACGCTCACGAGCAGCAGCGCCAGAGGCACGAGCAGGACGGCGAAAGAACCCATTGTCTAGGTGGTACCCGCCGGTACGTGCCTATGAAACGTACTCTTGGTTCCGATGAGTGGACTGTTCCCCGACGACGCCATGATCCGCCAGGTCAGCGGCGAGGTCATCTTGCTCCTCGGCGGCGGCCGGGCCCTACTCATGCAGCTGGCTCACCCCCAGGTTGCAGCAGGCGTCGCCGACCACAGCGGCTTCGCGGAAGATCCGTTCGGGCGCCTGCGCCGCACGCTGGAAGCGACGTACACGATCGTGTTCGGCACCGAGGCCGAGGCCGACCTCGTCGCCCGCCAACTCTGGGCCGTGCACGAGCACGTCACCGGTCCCGGCTACGAGGCCAACGACCCCGAGCTGCTCATGTGGGTGCACGCCACGCTCGTCGACACGGCGCTGCGCGTGCACGCCCGGTTCTTGCGTCCTCTCCGGCCGAAGGATGCGGAGCGCTACTACCAGGACTCGATGGTGGTCGGCGACGTTCTCGGAGTGCCGCGAGATCATCAGCCGCCGGACCTCGTCGCCTTCAATCGCTACATGCGCCACATGGTCGGCTCCCTGCAGGTGAGCGACACCGCCCGCCAGCTGGCCGACGCGGTGCTGCACCCCCGCCTCCCGTTCGTGGCCGAGCCCGGCATGGCCTTCGCCCGCGAGCTCACGGCCGGCCTTCTGCCCCGGCCGTTGCGCCAGCAGTTCGGCCTCGGTTGGGACCGCAATCGCAAGGCGGCCCTCCTCCTCGCCGGCGTCGCCAGCCGCACCGTGCTCCCGCGGGTCCCGTCGGTTCTTCGCCGAGCGCCGACGACCATCCTGGCCTGACGATCGCTCACGCCGCTTTCGGCGGTGGTCGCTCCTTGGCCTTCGGCTTGGGTCTGTTCTTCGGGTGTCGGGGATCGTCGGGCGCCACGAAGGCCCGCTTGCCCACGCCCTCGGCCAGCCCCCAGCCGTCATAGGTCTTCAGGTCGTGGTGGTGGCAGCAGTAGCCGTCGAGGCCGTCGAAGGGCGTGCGGTGGGTCCTCGACCAGTCGTCTCGATGGTCCCACTGCCGGCCCATAGCGCTGCAGCCCTCCACCGCACAGGTGGGATAGAGCCACTGCAGGCCCGAGACTTGTGCGGCGGTGGGTCGGCGGCCCAGGTGCGCCACGCCGCAGACCTGTCGGCCCCGGGTGATCACCGCGGCCAAGAAGGTGTCGCCCTGCTCGAGGATCTCGCTGACCACCGACACCGGCACGGGCCCGTAGCCGGCGATCTCACAGACCTCGCCGCCGGTGGGATGGCCTCCGAACAGGGCCTCGAAGTCCACCCGCACCAACACCTTGGTGCCGCCGCTACGGGCCCTCGGCACCTCGTGGCCTTCTTCTGCGAGCCTCATCAGGGCGTCGAAGGCGTAGGCCTCGGTGGGCTCGTGGCGTGCCTCGGCCCGGGCCTTCTTGAAGATGGCGTCGATGAGGGGCTGGAGCCGGGCCATGAACCTCGCCCCCGCCTCGGGGGGACCGTTGGCTGCCAGGCACCAGGCCCCGTCGGGACCCGTCCAGGAGCGCACGCGACGCTCGGCCTTGATGCGGCGGTGCTTCTCCTCTTGGTCCTCGACCGCGGCCTTCCGCCTCGCCGCCTCGTCCCGCAGCTCGCCGAGGGAGGCCCGAGCGGCCAGGTCCAACAGGTCGTCCTCGGAACTGGGGTCGGCCTCGACGGCGTCGGTGATGGCGGCGGCCTGGGCGGGCGAGAGCGTGCCCCTTCGCGCTGCGGCGTTCGTCTTGGGGTGGTCCTTCAGCTTCTTGGCCGCCTCCAGCTGCTGGGCAGCACCCGACACGCTCTGGCCCGTGCGTCGGGCCAGCATGTGCGCGGGGCTCCGGTCCCCACCCAGACTCCACAGCTCGGTCTCGGCCATGCGGGCCGCGGCGAGAGCCTTCACCGCGGCTGCGGCATGCTCGATGCGCGCTGCCCGCTCCATCACCCCTTCGGCCTGGCAGGCCGAGATGAGCGCAGGCTCGAAGCCCGATGCGAAGGAGACCATCGCCTCCTCCAACTCGATGAGCTTCTCGCACATACGTCCATTATCCCAGGGGGGTATGACAAGAACTCGTTCTCCGCGATTCCCAAACTCGGGTTCCCCGCCGCGAAGTTGCTCGAGCGATAACGCACCAGACCCGGCACTTCCGAGTTGTTAGCTGCGAGCAAGCAACGGCGTTGGACCGTTCAGCAGACTCCGATCTGCGCCGATGTTGAACGTCATGGACGAGTGCGTCGCTCGTAGGTCTTGACGGGTTCATGGCCCGAGAACCGGCACGCACGCGCTGGGCTGAGCGCCACCATGTCTTGGCGGCTGTGGTGCTGATGATCGCTGTCGGGGCGTACACGTACCACCTGTTCAATGGTGCGCTCGCTCCTGTCGCTGCGTTCACCGTCGCGAGCGGCGGCATCT
>DASZJL010000217.1:0-2579 GCA_035948135.1 Acidimicrobiales bacterium
GTCCTGGTGTCGAGTCACCTCATCTCCGAGATGGCCCTGACGGCCGAGCGGCTCGTGGTCATCGGCCGTGGCACCCTCATCGCCGAGACGAGCGTCGAGGACTTCTCGGCGCAGCACCAGTCCGAGGCCGTGCGTGTCGTCACGCCGACGCCCCAGCTCATGGTCACCGCGTTGTCGAAGGCGGGCGCGCGCCCCACGGTGTCGGAGGACGGCGGCATCGTCGTGACCGGCGTGCCCTCCGCCCGGATCGGAGAGATCGCCGCGCGGGCGTCCCTCACCCTGCACGAGCTCACGCCGATCCGCGCCTCACTCGAAGACGCCTTCATGGAGCTCACGTCCGACTCGGTCGAGTACCGCTCACGCGAGCGCGAGCTCGTGCCGGCCCGTTGATCGACCACCGACCCCGAAAGGACCCCTTGTGACCATCGCCCTGTCATTGCCGGCCACCACGCCCGCGGCCCGAGAAGGACGGGTGGGCTTCCGCCAGGCCGTCGCCGCCGAGGTGAGCAAGCTCGCCTCCCTGCGCTCCACGAAGTTGCTGCTGGGCATCACCGTGCTGGGCACCATGCTCGTGACCTTCCTGTCGACCAACGGCGCCGCGCACCACCCGCGCCAGTGGTACCAGGGCTTCGGCTGGGACCCGACGAATCAGGCCATGGCCGGGCTCGCCATCGGGTCGCTCGCGCTCGGCGTCCTCGGTGTCCTGGCCATCTCCGGCGAATACGGGTCGGGCACCATGCGCTCGTCGCTCGCCGCCGTCCCCCGGCGCGAGACCCTGTTCGCGGCCAAGGCCACGGTCGTCGGCCTCTTCACACTCGTGGTCGGCGAGATCCTGAGCTTCGTCGCCTTCTTCTTCGGCCAGGCCATCCTGTCGACCGGCGTCGCCCCCACCGCGCACCTCGGGCAACCCGGCGTGCTGCGGGCCGTCGTCCTCACGGGCGCGTTCCTGAGCCTGTTCGCACTCCTCGGGCTCGGCCTCGGCCTGATCATCCGCCACACGGCCGGTGCGATCGCGACCTTTGCCGGCGTGACCCTGCTGGCCCCGATCCTCCTGCAGACCATCGCCGGGCATCCCGCCAAGTACACGCCGGCCATCATCTTCGCCCAGTCCGTCGCCGCCGTCGTGCCGCAGGGCAACCAGCTATCGGCAACAATCGGGTTCGTGCTGATGGTGCTGTACACCGTCGCTGCCCTCGCCGTCGGAGCAGTGGTGCTGATCAAGCGGGACGCATGACCTTGGTCACCGAGGACGGCGAGGCGCCGGCACACCCCGAGCACCAACCCGAACACAAAGGGGTGTCGCTCGGGCTCACCGACGAGCAGGTCGCCAAGGCGAAGGAGTTCGCCCAGCGCGTCCTGCGCGAGCCCTTCACCAGGCGCCCCTGGACGGAGCTGGGCTTCTGGATGGTGAGCGGCGCGTTGGCCGCCGTGAGCTTCGCCCTCGTGGCCGCCACGATGTTCGCGGGCGTCTGGCTGATCATCACCTTCATCGGGCTGATCATCATCGCGTTCTCCTTGCGCATCGCCCGCGGGACCGGCCGCTGGCAGCGCGCCCTGGCCTACAACTTCTTGGGCGAGACGATCGAGGAGCCCAACCCGTTCGTGCGGCGTCCCGGCTTCTTCGGCTGGCTGCAGTCGGTCCTGCGCGACCGGGTCGCCTGGCGCTCGGCCGCCTACCTCGCGCTCAAAGTGCCTTGGACGGTGCTCGGCGCTTTCGTGGCCTTCAGCCTGTGGTGGGACGCCATCATGGGCCTGTTGAGCCCGATCTTCTGGCACGGCGGCAACGGCGGACCCGCCATGTGGGGCCTCGCCCAGGGCATCTTCATTTCGAACGGCTACGGCGACGGACACAGCTTCGGCCACAACGTCGGCGTGTTCCTCCTCGGCGCCATCTTCCTCTTCGCCGCCCCGTGGGTCATGCGCGGCTTCGTCAGCGTCGACAAGCTCCTCATGCGCACGCTGCTCGGCCCGGACCCGGTCGCCGCTCGCGTCCGCTCCCTGGAGCAGGCGCGCACCACCACGGTCGACGCGTCGGCCGCCACGCTGCGGCGCATCGAACGGGACCTGCACGACGGCACCCAGGCCCAGCTCGTCGCCTTGGCCATGCGGCTCGGCATGGCGAAGGAGAAGCTCGACGACACCGAGCACGTCGACGTCGAGCGCGTCCGCGAGCTCGTCGACGAGGCACACCGCGGCGCCAAGGAGGCCATCACCGAGCTGCGCGACATCGCGCGGGGCATCCACCCGCCGGCGCTCGACATCGGGCTCGAAGGCGCGTTGGCCACGCTCGCCTCGCGCAGCGCCGTTCCGTCCGAGCTGAATTTCGACGTGCGCGACCGTCCCACCGCCGCCATCGAGGCCATCGCGTACTTCTGCGTCGCCGAGCTGCTCGCCAACGTCGCGCAACACGCCCATGCGTCACGCGTCTCGGTGTCGTGCGCGCAATCGGGCTCCTGGCTGCGCCTGGTCGTGCGCGACGACGGGCACGGCGGCGCGCACCTCTCCACCGTCGGCTCGTCGGCGAGCGGTCTGGCCGGACTGACCGAGCGCGTGCACGCGGTGGACGGCCGCCTCGATCT
>DASZJL010000218.1:0-55105 GCA_035948135.1 Acidimicrobiales bacterium
GCTTGCCCAGAGTTGGTCGGCGCGACGCACAGTTGAACCCGCCACTGGCCGCAAGGTGACCGCGCCAGCTGGACCGTTGAGGCCGTCAAATCTTGACTTGGGGTTCCGCGTCTTGCGCGTTCCTTGCACTCGCAAAGGTCGTGCCACTTTCGTGCCACAGAGCTCGAGGAGGATCAACCGGGCTCACCAAAGCCAAATTCGTTGTGGTGTCAAATGTCAAGAGATGAGAGCTCTGTGACCCGCTTCCTCCTCGTGAACGGGTCATGCCGAAATTGAGTGCCGCGAGGCGGCGCGCGACGCGAGATTCGCGACCCGCTCACTCGAAAATTGTCGTGCCATCCGCGTGCCATTACGGCGTGGAAGTTGACGCGATGGGGCGACACCAGCCGGATTCGCATATGCCATCTGACCTGGCCCTTTGTTGTTCAGTGCCGCGCAGTTCGGCGTTCGGGGGCCACTTCTAAGCAGCCGATCGGCCCGTCGAATTGGACTCGATCGGTCTATGCGCCTAGGCGCTCCAGCCCCATCCCTACTTTCATCCCTACAACTCGGCGGCACTCCGCACTATCAGGCGAAGAACCGCTGGTCATGGCCGTCCCCATTGCTACCTGACGGACGGTTGGCGATGACCTACACGATCTTCGAGGGCACGTCGGAGATCCAGCGCTTGGTGATCGCTCGGAGCATCTCGGGCGTCCACATCCCGTAGGTCCGCGCAGCACTCGCCCGCGGCGTCGCAACACTGCATTCATCTTGGTGTGACCGCCGGGAAATCCGCTCCTCGTAGGTTGGTCTCGACAACCAAATGAGCACCTAGGGTTCCGCCCCCGCTCTGCGCGGGGGGCCTGGTCCGAGAGGTGCAAGCGGCAGCGCTGCCGCTCACGGCGGGATAAAAGCCCGGGAGGCCATGACACGCCCCGGGCTTTTTGCGTTCGGGGAGAGGGGAGCAGGCGAACGCCATGGATGAGCTCATCGTCGGTCGGCCCGTGCTGCTGGTGATCGACATGCAGCAGGACGGCTACCTGCCGACCGAGGCGTCCGGGATCCCGCACATGCCCGGCTTCGAAGGGCGGGTGGCTCGCACGATCGAGCTGGTAGACGCCTGCCGCGCCGCGAGCGTGCCCGTCATCTTCTTCCAAGAAGTGCACCGCCGCGACCTCGTGGACTTCGGTCGCGAGCTCGACGGCACCGAGGGCGTGCACTGCCTGGAGGATGAGCCGGGCACGCAGCTCGTCGCCGAGCTGCTGCCCAAAGACGGCGACTACTTCATCCCCAAACGTCGCTACTCGTGCTTCTTCGGCACCGACCTCGAGATCCTCCTGCGCGGCCTGCGGGCCGAGACTCTCCTCCTGACCGGAGGTCTCACCGACGTCTGCGTGCACTACACGTTCGCCGACGCCCACCAGCGCGACTACTACGTGCGCGTCATCGAGGACTGCGTCGGCGGCTCGACTGATGCGCGCCACGAGGCGTCCCTCGACGCCATGGCCTATCTGCAGAGTCGCGCCCGCTGCACCAGCGACGACGTGAGGCAGGCGCTGAAGCAGGCCGCGCCCGCGTGACGGCGGTGCTCGAGACGGCGCCCCCGCGCAGCACCGGCACCGTCCTTTCCGTCA
Organism: Acidimicrobiales bacterium; assembly: GCA_035948135.1. Classification (GTDB taxonomy): domain Bacteria; phylum Actinomycetota; class Acidimicrobiia; order Acidimicrobiales; family AC-14; genus CADDZP01. Next base: position 1,617 of record DASZJL010000218.1, read on the forward strand.
GGGATCTACGGATCTCGTTTCCCGGCGGCGTCAACGCCCTGCGCGGCGTCAGCCTCGACGTAGGCGCCGGCGAGATCGTCGGCATCGTCGGCGAGTCCGGATCGGGCAAGACCGTGCTCGGGCTCGCCGCCCTCGGGCTCCTCCCGTCGACGGCTGAGGTGTCAGGTGCGGCGATGCTCGGCGACGTCGAGATGCTGGCGGCCGGCGCCGAGGACCGGCGCCTGGCTCGGAAACGCTTCGCGGGCGCCGTCTTCCAGGACCCGATGACGTCGCTCAACCCGACGATGCGCGTCGGCCAACAGGTCGCAGAGGCGGCCGGATCGATGGGCGCCGCCCTCGAGATGCTGCGGCGAGCGCGCGTGCCGGAGCCCGAGCGGCGCGCCCGCCAGTATCCGCACGAATTGTCGGGCGGCCTCCGTCAGCGGGTGATGATCGCCATGGCGCTCGCCGGGTCGCCCGCCCTCGTGGTGGCCGACGAGCCCACCACGGCGCTCGACGTCACCGTGCAGAAGGAGATCCTCAAGCTCCTCGTCGAACTTCGGGGCGAGACCGGCGCCTCGATCCTGTTCGTCACCCACGACCTGGCGGTGGCCGCCGAGCTCGCCGACCGGATCGCCGTGCTGTACGCGGGTCGCCTGGCCGAGCTGGGACCGACGGCGGACGTGCTCTCCAACCCCGACCACCCCTACACGGCAGGGTTGCTCGCGGCGCGTCTCCAGCCAGAGTCGCCCCGCGGCGTCGCCCTCCCGACACTCAAGGGTGAGCCGCCCGATCCCCGGGCCCATCCGCCCGGGTGCCCGTTCGCACCCCGCTGCGCATTGGCCGAGCCCGCGTGCGACGACGAATTGCCCGAGCCGGCACCCGCGCCCGGTCACGCCGGTTCTGTCGCCTGCCGGCGCAGCGGCGAGCCGACGCGCGTCGTCCTCGACGTCTACGAGCGGCCCCGGCCGCAAGAGGACGCGGATCCGGTTCCGGCGCTCCGGCTCGGTGGGATCTCGAAGTCGTTCGGATCGCGTCGCAACTCCCGCCTCGTCGTCGACGACCTCTCGTTGGAGGTGCCGGCGGCCGGCGCGGTTGCCCTCGTCGGCGAGAGCGGGTGCGGGAAGACGACGACCCTGCGGATAGCCGTCGGGCTCGAGCGGGCGGACACCGGAGCGATCGACGTCGGCCCTGGCGGCCGCCCCCAGCTGGTGTTCCAGGACGCGGGCGCCTCGCTCACTCCCTGGATGACGATCGGCGAGCTTCTCGAGGAGCGCGTTCGGTCCGAAGGCCTCGCCGCCAAAGAGCGGAAGCAACGAGCGAAGGACGCGCTCGCGCTCGTCGGCCTCCCCGCCGACGTGACCTCCCGCCGGCCTCGGGAGCTCTCGGGCGGGCAGCGCCAAAGAGTGGCCATCGCTCGTGCCGTCGTGGTGCCGCCTGCCCTGCTCGCGTGCGACGAGCCGATCTCCGCCCTCGACGTCTCGCTGGCGGCGACCGTGCTCAACCTCCTCAGCCGGCTACGCGCCGAGCTCGGCATGGCGATGCTCTTCGTGACCCACGATCTGGCCGCGGCGCGCTACGTCGGCGACCGGGTCGCGGTTATGGCCGACGGGCGCATCGTGGAGGAGGGGCCCTCCGAGCTCGTGCTGGCGGCTCCGTCGCATCCGGTGACGCGTGCCCTCGTGGACGCCATTCCACGCTTGGAAGCCCGCTGATGGCGGTCGCCGAGCCCATTATCTCCCCGCTGGTCATTCCGCCGCGGCAGCGGACCGCCCGGTGGATGCGCCTCGGGCGCCTCGAGAAGGGTGGCCTCGTCGTCCTTGCCCTCACGACGTTCGTCGCCGTCGCCGCACCCCTCCTTGCGCCGCACCTGCCGAACGTGCCGTTGAAGGTCGGGCCGTTCTCGCCGCCCGGTCACGGAGCGGTCCTCGGCACCGACGACCTGGCGCGCGACATCCTCTCGCGCGTCCTCTATGGGATCCGCGCCTCGTGGTTCTCGGCGCTCGTCGTCATCGCCAGCGGCGTCCTCGTCGGCGGCGTCGTCGGACTGGTCGCCGGCACCGCGGGCGGGCGCGTCGACGTGGTGCTGATGCGCATCACCGACCTGTTCCTCGCCCTACCGGGCCCCATCCTCGCCATCGCCGTCATCGCCGCCCTCGGGCCCAGCCTCCAGCACACGCTGATTGCCGTCGCCATCGTGTGGTGGCCCTGGTACGCCCGCATCGTGCGTGCCGAGGTGCGGGCCCAGGCCGTGCGCGCTCACGTCGACGCGGCGCGCCTGGCGGGAGTGCGCCGCGTGCGCCTCGCCGTTCGTCACCTTCTGCCGGCCGCCATCCCGGCGGTGCTGGTCACCGCCAGCCTCGACGTCGGCAACCTGGTGCTGACGCTCGCCGGTCTGTCGTTCATCGGGCTCGGGTCGCCTCCGCCCGCGCCCGAGCTGGGCGCCATGGCGGCGCGCGGCATGCCGTACCTGCTCGGCCACCCGTGGATCCCGCTGTACCCGGCGGTGGCCGTCTTCGTCCTCGCCTTCGCCGCCAACCTGGCCGGCGACGGCGTCCGCGACCTACTGGAACATCAATGAGGAGGCTCTCAATGCGACGCCACTTGTTGGCGCCTGTTGTTGTCCTGCTGATCGGCGCTGCCCTGGCCGCCTGCTCGTCTTCGAGCAGTGGCACGAAGGCTGCCAATGCGAGCAGCACGACCGCCACGCTTCATCTCGCCTACCTGGCGGATATGTCGACACCGGACCCGGACGTGTTCTACGACATCGAGGGCAACACGGTGATCCTGTCGGCGTACGAGGGCCTCGTGAAGTACGCGCCGGACTCCACCACCATCGTGCCGGCGCTGGCCACGTCGTGGGACATCAGCCCCGACAAGCTCACCTACACCTTCCACCTGCGCCAGGGCGTCACCTTCCAAGACGGCACGCCGTTCAACGCGGACGCCGTGAAGACGTCGTTCCAGCGGCGCCTCGACGTCAACTCGGCGCCCGCCTACATGCTGCAGCCGGTCGCCAGCATGACGACGCCCGACCCCAACACCATCGTTTTGACCCTGAAGAACGTGGTGGGCCCGTTCATGGACTACATGGCGTCCAGTTGGGGCCCGAAGATCATCAGCCCCAAGGCCCTGGCCGACAACGCCGGCACCGACCATGCCCAGACGTGGCTGAAGACCAACGCCGACGGCACCGGGCCCTTCAAGCTGACCGCGTTCAACCGGGGCCAGAACTACGAGCTGACCCGGTTCGATGGCTACTGGGGCGCCAAGGCCAAGTTCGCCAAGGTCGACATCCGCATCGTCCCCGACATGGGCACCCAGCGCCTCCAGCTGCAGTCCGGCGACCTCGACGTGATCCTCCACTCCTTCCCGGTGGCCGAGATCCCGTCCGTGCAGGGGAACTCCAGCCTGGCCGTCAAGGACTTCTCGTCGTATCTGCAGTCGCTCCTCTACCTCAACACCAACAAGGCGCCGTTCTCCGACCTCAACCTGCGCAAGGCGGTGGCGGGCGCCATCCAACGCGACTCGCTCGTGAAGGAGGTGTACGGGAGCTACGGGACCCCCGCGACGTCGTCCTACGCCCCCGGCATCCTCGACCAGTCGTTGGCGCCCGTCAGTTATCCGCCGTCGACCGCCAAGGTGCCGGGCGCCGGGCCCATCAACTTCGTGTACACGGCCGACGAGTCCGGCATCCAACGGCGAATGGCCGAGCTCATCCAGCAGCGTCTCAACGCCGCCGGATTCAACGCGACGCTCAAGGAGGTTCAGAACGCGCAGGTCTACGACTACGTCAACGACCTCAAGAACGCTCCCGACATGCTGCTGATGACCAACACGCCCGACGCCGCCCATCCCGACACGTGGGCCCGCATCCTGTGGGGGTCGAAGGGCGGCCTCAACTTCCTGGGCTACAACAGCCCCAAGGTCGACCAGCTCCTCGACCAGGGCGCACAGGCCACCGACAAGACGGCCGCCGACCAGGCCTATGGGCAAGCGGGGCGCGTTCTCAACGACGACTACGGGATCCTGTTCATCGCCAACGCCCGGGACGTCATGGTCATGCGCAAGGACCTCACCGGCGTGCAGCACGTGCCCAACTACCCGTGGGCCCTGAACCTGGGCGCGCTCGGGAGGTGATGTGGGCAAGCTGATCGCCGAGCGGCTGGTCGCCCTCGTCGGCATCCTCCTCGCCCTGCTCGTCATCGTGTTCCTGCTCGAGTCGGTGATCCCGGCCGACCCGGTCCGGGCCATGGTCGGCGCGTCGGCGACGCGTGAAGCGGTGGCGGCCAAGCGCCACGAGCTTGGGCTCGACAAGCCGGTGCCCGAACAGTTCGTCGGGTTCCTGGGACGCGCCGTGCGTGGCGACCTGTCGCTGTCGCTGCACACGCGCCGTCCCGTGCGCGACGACCTGACGGCGTTCCTGCCCGCCACCCTCGAACTGGCGCTGACGGCCACGTTCATGGCGGCCGTCCTCGGCTTCGCGCTGGGGCTGTTGACGGCGCGGGGACGAGGGACGCCGCTGCGGCTCTTCCTCGTCGGCGGGGCGTCTGTTCCCGGCTTCCTCCTCGCGATCCTGCTCTTGCTGGTCTTCTACTCGGGCCTGCATTGGTTGCCCGGCTCCGGCCGCTTGTCGTCGTCGATCACGCCACCGTCGGGGCCGACCAAGTTCTACGTCGTCGACGGCCTGCTGCACGGCCGCCTCGACGTCACCATTGATGCCCTGCGGCACCTGGTGCTGCCCGCCTTCTGTCTTGCGTTGGCGCCTGCGGTCGCGCTGGGGCGCGTCCTGCGCTCTTCGCTGCAGACGGTCCTCGACCAGGACCACATCCGCACCGCCCGCGCCAAGGCGCTCCCGGAACGGCGCATCCTCCTCCACCACGCCCTGCGCTCGTCGCTCAACGCCCCGCTGACGATGGCCGGCCTGCAGCTGGGGATGCTGCTCGCCGGCGTCGTCGTGATCGAGACGGCGTTCGCCTGGCCGGGCATCGGTCTCTACACGGTGCAATCGATCGCGTCGACCGACTTCCCGGCCGTCGCGGGCGTCACCCTGGTTCTGGGGGCGGCCTACGTCGTCATCAACGCGTTGGTCGATGTCGGGCAGTTGGTGGCCGACCCGAGGCTGCGCGTCGTATGACCGTCGCCCGGTTGGTGCCCCTCACCCTCGGGTGGCAGGACCTCGATCGGTGCGTGGCCCTCGACGGGTACCCACAGGGCAAGACCGACCGGATTCCCATCCCGGGGTGGCTGCTCGTCCTCGACGACGGGCGCCTGATCTTGTTCGACACCGGGTTCGATCCGACAGCGCCCCCCGACGAGCTCGCGTTCCCGGGGTTCCCACCGCCTGACGTCGTACCGCTGCCCGACGCGGTGGCCGGCGCCGGGTACCGGTTGGAGGACGTGGGCGACGTCGTGCTCAGCCACATGATGGTCGACCACGCCGGTGGCCTGCGGACGCTGGCAACCGACACCACGGTCTGGGTGCAGCGAGCCGAGTGGGAGTACGCGACCGGCGGCGCGGCCGACGCCAACGCGTACCGCGCCGCCGATCTCGACGGCATCGCCGTGCGCGTGCGTCTGCTGGACGGCGCGACCGAGCTCTGGCCGGGTGTGCAGGTCGTACCGACGCCGGGGCACTGTCCGGGCCACCAGTCGCTCGTCGTCGAGATCGGTCCCTCGTGGATCGTGCTGGCGGCCGACGCGGCCGATCTGCAGACCAACCTCACCGAACGCATCGCGCCCGGCATCCTCTTGCTGGGGCGAGAGCAAGCGATGGAATCGCTCGACCGGCTGACTTCACTCGCGACACAGCTTGGTGCGGTCGTTCTCCCCGGCCACGACCCCGACGTGTGGGCGATCCTGCCGCCCGCCTTCGAGGCTGCGGGCCGGTGAACCTCACGCCGGCCGACGTCGACAAGCTGCTGCTGTCGGTCGCGGCCATGGTCGCGCGCGACCGTCGAGAGCGCGGCGTGCGCCTCAACGTTCCCGAGGCGACCGCGCTCCTGTCGTCGTTCGTGTTGGAGGGGGCACGGGACGGCCGTACGGTCGCCGAGCTCATGAGCAACGGTCGCTCGGTGCTCGGCCGCGAGGACGTCATGGACGGTGTTCCGGAGCTGATGCACGAGGTGCAGGTCGAGGCCACGTTTCCGGACGGCACCAAGCTGGTGACGCTGCACCAGCCGATCCCTTGATCCCCGGGGAGGTCGACGCCGGGCCGGGGGAGCTCGAGCTCAACCCGGGGCGTTCGCGGGTGACGCTCGTTGTCGAGAACACCGGCGACCGCCCGGTGCAGGTGGGCTCCCATTTCCACTTCGCCGACGTGAACTCGGCGCTGTCGTTCGACCGTGGTGTGGCGCGCGGTCACCGCCTCGACGTTCCCGCCGGCACCGGTGTCCGCTTCGAGCCGGGCGTGTCGAGAGAAGTCACCCTCGTCGCCCTGGCCGGCAATCGTTCGGTGCCGGGCCTGCAGAAGCGATGAGGCTCGACCGCCGCCGCTACGCGGAGTTGTACGGGCCGACCGTCGGTGACCGCGTTCGCTTGGCCGATACCGATCTGTGGATCAGCCCGACCGAGGACAGGTGCGCGCCTGCTGGGCCGGGCGACGAGACGGTGTTCGGCGGCGGCAAGGTCGTGCGCGAGTCGATGGGACAGGCGCTCACGTCAACCGCCGACGTCGTGATCACCAACGTCGTCGTCCTCGACCATTGGGGCGTGGTGAAGGCCGACGTGGGTGTGCGGGATGGGCGCATCACCGCCGTCGGCAAGGCCGGCAACCCCGACGTAATGGACGGCGTGCACCCCGACCTGGTCACCGGTCCGGGGACGGAGGTGATCGCGGGGGAGGGCCGCATTCTCACCGCCGGGACCGTCGACTGCCACGTCCATCTGATCTGTCCCCAAGTCGTCGAGCAGGCGCTGGCCGCGGGCACGACGACGATCGTGGGTGGGGGCACGGGCCCCGCGGAGGGAACCAAGGCGACGACGGTGACGCCCGGCGGCTGGAACCTGGCGCGCATGCTCGAGGCGCTCGATCCGTATCCCGTCAACGTGGCTCTGTTGGGCAAAGGCAACACCGTCTCCGCCGAGGCGCTCGACGCCCAGGCGCGGGCGGGCGCCGCGGGGTTCAAGCTGCACGAGGACTGGGGGTCGACGCCGGCCGCGATCGACGCGTGCCTCTCGGCGGCGGACCGCCTGGGTGTCCAGGTCGCCATCCACACGGACACACTCAACGAGGCGGGGTTCGTCGGCGACACCATCGCCGCCATCGGCGGGCGTTCGATCCACGCCTATCACACCGAGGGCGCGGGCGGCGGCCACGCGCCCGACATCATCACCGTTGCGTCGCACGCCAACGTGTTGCCGTCGTCGACCAACCCGACGCGCCCGTTCACGCGCAACACGATCGACGAACACCTCGACATGTTGATGGTGTGCCACCACCTCAACCCCAAGGTGGCCGAGGACGTGGCTTTCGCGGAGAGCCGGATCCGGCCGACGACGATCGCGGCCGAGGACTGGCTGCACGACCAGGGCGCCATCTCCATGATCGGGTCCGATTCCCAGGCCATGGGCAGGGTCGGCGAGGTGGTGATGCGGACGTGGCAGACGGCGCACGTGATGAAGGCGCGGCGGGGCGCACTCGACGGCGAGCCCGTCGCCGGCGCCGACAACCGGCGCGCTCGCCGCTACGTCGCCAAGTACACGATCTGCCCCGCCGTCGCCCACGGTCTCGACGGTGAGGTGGGCTCGATCGAGCCCGGCAAGCTGGCCGACCTCACCTTGTGGGACCCGGCCTGGTTCGGCGTCCGTCCCCACCTGGTGCTGAAGGGCGGGATGGTGGCCTGGGCGGCGATGGGCGACGCCAACGCGTCGATCCCGACGCCGCAGCCGGTGCGGTTGCGGCCGATGTTCGGCGCCACGGTGGCGAGCGCCTTGTCGGTGGCGTGGGTCGCGCCGCTCGCGTTGGACGCCGGCATTGAGGACAAGGTTTACGTCGACCGGCCCCTGATACCGGTGGCCCCCGGCGTGCGGGCCCGAACCAAAGCCGACCTTCCCGAGAACACCGCGCTGCCTTCGATCGAGGTCGACCCGGCGACCTTCGTCGTGCGCATCGACGGCGAGCCGGTTGCCGCCGACCCAGTGTCCGTGCTGCCCATGGCCCAGCGGTACGCCCTGTTCTGATGCACGCGCTGACCCTCCTCCTCGGTGACGGCCGCTTCCCCGGCGGCGGCCACGCGCATTCGGGCGGGCTCGAGGCCGCGGTCGCCAGCGGGACGGTCGCCGACCTCGACAGCCTCCGCGACTTCCTCGTGGGACGGTTGACGACGGCCGGGGCGGTCGACGCGTGGTGCGCGGCGGTGGCGTGCGCGGGAGCAGACGCGGCGTTGGTCGAGGCGGAGTACGAGGCCCGCTGCCCTTCGCCCGCCCTGCGCGCCGCCGGGCGCGCCCAAGGAAGAGGCCTCAAACGAGCCGCGGCCCGCTCGTGGCCGGTCGTGGGCGAGTGTCCCGCCGAGCAGCACGCCGTCGTGCTGGGTTTCGCCGCCCGGGCCGCCGGGCTGTCGCCGTCCGAGGCCGCCTCGCTCGCGCTGCACGCCGCCCTCATGGGCACCGCGGCCGCGGCGGTGCGTCTGCTGCCGATCGACATGGCCGACGCCGCCGCCGTCGTCGCCTCACTGGCGCCCATGGCTGACGAGATCGCGCTCCCCACCTCTCCAAGTTCGAAAAGTGGCCCCGCGAATGGGCACGAACGGAGCGATTCCACAGACTTGGAGAGGTTTTCGGGGGAGGCGTCCCTCGGGGACGGGCCGGCGTGGTCGGCGCCGGCGCTCGAACTGCTGGCCGAGGAGCACGCCCGTTGGGAGGTGCGTCTGTTTGCTTCGTGAACGCCCACTGCGCGTCGGCATCGGAGGTCCGGTCGGGTCCGGGAAGACCGCCCTGGTCGCGGCCCTGTGTCGCACGCTCGCTTCCCGGCGCGAGGTCGCCGTCGTCACCAACGACATCTACACGCGCGAGGACGCCGAGTTCCTCCTCGCCGCTGGAGTGCTGCCACCGACGCGCATTGCCGCGGTGGAGACTGGCTGCTGCCCGCACACCGCCATCCGTGACGACGTGGCCGCCAACCTCGACGCCGTGGCCCGCCTGAGCGACGCCCATCCCGGGCTCGAGCTCGTCCTGATCGAGTCGGGTGGCGACAACCTCACCGCCACCTTCAGCCCGGCACTGGCCGACATCCAGCTCTTCGTCATCGACGTGGCCGGGGGCGACAAGGTGCCGCGCAAGGGCGGACCCGGCGTCATGCGATCCGACCTGCTGGTCGTCAACAAGACCGACCTGGCGAAACTGGTCGGCGCCGACCTGGCGGTGATGGCGCGTGACGCCGAGCTCAAGCGTGCGACACGCCCGACGGTCTTCCTCTCCCTTGTCGAGGACCCGTCGGCAACCGAAGTGGCCGCCTTCATCGAGGCGCACCTGTGAACGGACGCGTCGAAGCGACCGTGACCGGCGAACGAGTGACGCACCTCTCGTGCTCGCCGCCGCTCGCGGCCAAGGTCCTGCCCGGGCCCACACTGCTCCTCGTCGGTTCGGCCGCGGGCCTGTTGGAAGGCGACCGGTGCGACGTCCGGTTGCGGCTGGGCCGCGGCTCTCGGATGACGGTCCGTACCGTCGCGGCCACGCTCGCCCACGCGTGCCCGACCGGCGGCTCGACGGCGTTCGACGTCGAGATCGACCTGGGGGCGGGGGCGCGGCTGACGTGGTCGCCGGAACCGCTCGTCGCCCACGCCGGCTGCCGCCACCGCTCGACGGCCCGCGTCTCGCTCGCGGCGGGCGCGGCGGCGATGTGGTCCGAGACCCTGTCGCTCGGGCGCTCCGGAGAGGAGGCCGGTGACGTTGAAGTCAGACTCGACGTCGAGCTCGACCGCGTCCCGCTGCTCCGCGACGGTCTGCGCGCCGGACCATCGGCGGCGGGCTGGGCGGGCCCGGCCGTGCTCGCCGGTGCACGACACCTGGGCACCGTTGCTCTGCTCGGGACGCGACTGACTACCGACGATCCCAACGTCATGGACCTCGCAGGACCCGGCGCCCTGGCCCGGGCGCTGGCGGACGACGCTGTCGTCCTCGAGCGCCGTCTCGCACCCGTGCGCCGACTGTTTCTCGACCGACTCACATCTCCCGAGGAGTTCAGCAATGTCGCTTGACGACGCCCACGTCCACGTCCACGACCGCCATGGGCCCGAGGCCAAGCGGGCCCTCGAGCGCGAGGCGGCGCTGCCCACGACGGCCTGGGAGGCCGAAGTGGCGCGCGGCCTGGAGCTCGGCCTGCCGGGCGCCGACTCCATCGTCGACCGCAACATCCCCACGTTCAGCCGCGGCGAGCTACCCCACTACGCGGGGATCAACACCTTCCTCAAGGCGCCGTACGTGGAGGACGTCCGCAGGTGCGGCGAATTCGACGTCGCCGTCATGGGCGCGCCCCACGACTCCGGCACGACCTACCGGCCGGGGACGCGGTTCGGACCCCAGGGCATGCGCCGCATCTCCGCCCTGTACGGCACCTACAGCTTCGAGCTCGGTGTCGACCTCCGCGAGCAGGTGACTATCGCCGACGTCGGCGACGTGTTCACCATCCCCGGCAACATCGAGAAGACCTTCGACCAGATCTCCAAGGCCGTGTCCCACGTCTACGCCTCGGGTGCCTTCCCGGTCGTGCTCGGCGGGGACCACTCCATCGGCTACCCGACGGTGCGCGGTGTGGCCGAGCACCTGTCGGGCAACCTCGGCATCATCCACTTCGATCGTCACGTCGACACCCAGGAGACCGACCTCGACGAGCGCATGCACACGACGCCCTGGTACCACGCCACCGACATCCCGAACGTCCCGGCCCGGAATCTCGTGCAGCTCGGGATCGGCGGCTGGCAGGCGCCCCGGCCAGGCGTGAAGGTCTGCCGCGAGCGCGAGACCACGATCATGACCGTCAATGACTGCGTCGACATGGGTCTCGAGGTGGCGGCCGAGCGCGCGCTGGAAGTGGCGTGGGACGGCGCAGAAGCGGTGTGGCTCTCCTTCGACGTCGACTGTCTCGACGCCGCCTTCGTGCCGGGCACCGGCTGGCCCGAGCCCGGAGGCTTCCTGCCCCGCGAGGTCCTCAAGCTCATCCAGTTGGTGGCCGCGCCCGGGCTGGCCGGCATCGAGATCGTCGAGTGCTCTCCGCCCTACGACAACGCCGACATCACGTCGCTGATCGGTGTGCGAGTCGTCTGCGACACGTTGGGGACCCTCGTCAACAACGGACGTCTGCCTCGGTGAACGCCCACGACCTGGTGGCCACGCCCGACACAGTCCACTGGGGCTACTTCGATCCCGACCTCTCGCCGGTGCTGACCGTCGCCGACGGTGACCTGGTCAGGATCGAGGCGGTGACGCACCAGGCCGGTGACGCGCCCGATCTCCTGATGGACCTCGGCATCAGCCGGATCTTCGACGAGGTCACCGACCGGGGGCCCGGCCCGCACATCCTCACCGGCCCCATCGCGGTCGAGGGCGCGGAGCCAGGGGACACGCTCGAGGTCGGCATCCTCGACGCCCAACCCCGCGTGCCGTGGGGGACGAACCTGGCGGCCCACTGGGGCCATCTCTACAGCTGCTTCGGCAAGGAGCGGGTCACCGTCTACCGGCTCGAGTTGGAGGCCGGCTTGGCGCGCGCCGTCTTCGCCTACGACTGGGACGCCACGCCGCTGGCCGACGCGCCCGGCACGATCGTGCCTCCCGATCCCGCGGCCCGCCAGCCCGCCCTGCCCGGCGTGGCCGTCCCCCTCCGCCCGCACTTCGGAACGATGGGAGTGGCGCCCGGCGCCTCAGGCCGACACAGCAGCATCCCGCCGGGCGACTGGGGCGGCAACATCGACAACTGGCGCATCGGGCCGGGGGCGACGATGTACTACCCCGTCGCCGTTCCCGGAGCGTCGCTCTCGGTCGGCGACCCTCATGTATCGCAGGGCGACGGCGAGGTCAGCGGGACGGCACTGGAGGCCTCGCTCAACGGACTGCTGCGCTTGCGTGTCCGGCGCGACATGAGCTTCCGCTTCCCCGTGCTCGAAACGCCGACGGCGTGGACTGTCCACGGCTTCGGCGACGACCTCGACGAGGCCATGACGGTGGCTGCAGAACGCCTGCTGCATTTCCTCATCGATCACCTCCATCTGAGCGCCGACGACGCCTACTCGCTCATGAGCGTGGCGTGCGACTTCACCGTCACGCAGGTCGTCGACGGCCGCCTGGGCGTGCACGGAACCGTGAGCCGTCAGCTCTTCGTGGGTGCGGCATGAACATCGGCTCGTTCGAAATCGAGCGGCACACCTTCGGGCCCGCCGACGGTGTACCTGTGCCGGTCGCCCCGTACGCGCACGCCGTCCGCGTGGGACCGTTGCTCTTCCTCACCGGGCAGCTGCCGCTCGACCCCGCGACCGGCGACATCGTGGGCGCCGGGGTGGCTGCACAGACCGACGCCGTCATCGAGAACCTTGCACGTGTGCTCGAGCTATGCGGAGCATCGCTCGCGGACGTAGTGCAGAGCCGCGCCTACCTGACGTCTATGGATCTCTACAACGAGTTCAACGCCGCCTACGAACGGCACTTCGCCTTCGGCCTCCCCGCCCGCACCTGCATCGCGGTCGGTGGCCTGGCACGAGGCGCCCTGGTCGAGATCGACGCCGTGGCTGCGGTGCAGATCCCGTAGGTCGGATAGGGGCGGCTCAGCCGCCCGCCGGGGCCTCGACCTCGCGGATGAGCTGGGCGCCCTGCTTCACCGTCGTGTTGAGCGGTTGGATCTGCGGACCGAGCGCGTCGGCCGCCGTGTTCATGGCGTTGGCGGTGGTCTCGATCACCTGATTGGCCGGCCCGTTGATGGCGGCCAGCGGCTGCACGGCGTTCTGGGTCTGGGCGATGCCTGAGTCGCCGGAGTCGGTGACCTTGCTCACGTTGGCCCCCTGGGAGCCGGCGACGAGGACCGCCTGCTGCGTGGCCTGCTGGACGGCCGGGTCCGCCGGTCCGAAGGTGCCCTTGGCCGGGATCGCGGAGCCGGCGGCGGAGAGGGCGAGGGCGTAGGCCTCGGCCGCGCCGATCTGGTTGCCGGTGCGCATGGTCTCGAGCGCGAACGAGACGCCGGTCACCCGCTTGGGCTGGGGCTCGTCGGCGCGCGCGTGCCCGATCACCGCACCGGCCGCGCTGAGGCCGACGACGGCAGCGGCGAGGACGGTTCGCTTTCGGGGCATCAGGGGCGACATGAACTAAGTATCCCTTTCGGGTCGGTGGGGCGCATCGGCCATATGGCCGATGCTTTCTGTGAGACGTCCGATGGCGGCGGGCCGCCGTGTACCGGCGAGATGTACCTGCCACGTGCCGTCGCGCTCCCAGAGGGTGAGGAGGCTCCCGACCGGGACCACACCCGGGAACCACATCTCGATGCTGCCCGGGCCCCGGGCCCCGGCGACCTGCAGCACGATGAGCAGCAGGGTCACCTCCTGCACGAGCCGGTTGGCGAGGCCGAGACGCCAGGCGTGGGCTGCGTCGTCGTGGATCGGCTCGTGCACACCGGTCAGCTCGGCGAACGCGGCGACGTCGTGTTCGCTCAAGGCAAACGACAGCCGGCGCTCGGCACCCTCGACGGTCGGCACGGGTGGCGTATCGGCGACGCCCCAGGGACCCATCGGGTGACCGGTGTGAACGACGACCTCGCTCTCGGCGAGTGGCGCATCCGCGGTCGACGCCGAGGACACGACCGCGATGTGGCTGCCGTCGACGCTTGTCGCGACCCCCGTGGCGCGAGCCTCGAGCTCGAGCGGACCGGGAGGCAGTGTCGCGGTCCACCGCACCCGCTGGTACACGATGCGGGCGTCGTCGGGGAACGTGAAGGCCGATCCGATGCGCTGGGGCATCAGCACCACCGGCCAGGCCAGGGGCCCCAGGTCGCCCGGCGCCCGCCGCACCCAGCCGCACAGCTGCGCGAGCCAGTCGGCCGACGGCGTCGTCCTCGCCCGTGCGAATGCCGCCTCCTGACCGAAGGCGGGCGTGACCTTCACGCCCGCGCGGCCTGGCCGAGGTACGCCTCGCGCACCGCCTCGCTGGCACGAATGTCGGCGGGCGTGCCCGCCGTCAACGGCTTGCCGAAGTCGAGCACGTGGATCCAGTCGCAGATGTTCAGCACCAGGCTCATGTCGTGCTCGACCATCAACAGCGCGCAGCCCCGCTCCGCGACCAGCCTGGTGAGCAGCTCGCCGAACGCCGCGCTCTCCCGGGGATCGAGACCCGACGACGGCTCATCCAGGAGCAGCACCTGTGGCTCGCGCGCCAGGGCGCGCGCCAGCTCGATCAGCCGACCCTGGCCGGTCGACACCTCGGAGGCCAGCCGGTCGGCCACGCCTTCGATGCCGGCGAACTCCATGAGCTCCTCGGCGCGCTCGGCGACCGTGGCAGATACGCGCCGGCCGCCCCCGACGATGCCGAGTTGCGTGAGCGGGTCGTCGCGGACGTGCAGGGACTCGACCGCGAGCTCCACGTTCTCCCGAACCGTCATCGACCAGAACAGCTCCATGCGCTGGAACGTCCGACCCAGCCCCAGGCGGGCACGGTGTTCTGGCGACGTCTTGGTGACGTCCTCGCCGGCCAGGTCGATGCGCCCCCGGTCGGCTCGCTGGAACCCACAGCAGACGTTGAACATGGTGGTCTTCCCGGCACCGTTGGGCCCGATGAGGCCGGTGATCCGCTGCCGCGGCGCGGCGATCGTCACGCCGTCGAGGGCGACGAGACCGCCGAAGCGCACGGTGATTTCCGACGCAGTGAGGCCTTCATCCATGGCGGTGGCTCCTCAGAACGGTCGCGGGGTCGGCACCCACGGCTGCGTCACGCCGTACCAGATCATCTGGAGCAGCATCGAGAAGTAGAAGGCGGACCAGATGGCGGCCACGCCGAGGGCGAAGCGCTGCCACTGCGACTCGCGCTCGCCCAGCGCGGGCCCGCCGGCCGTCGCCGGTCGCAGGGCCGGCGCCCACCGGGCGGCGAGCCGCAAGGCCCCGTAGCAGGACGTGGTGAGCAGGCCCGAATACCAGATGTTCGACCACGGCACGCCGCCGAGCAGGAAGCCGGGCCGCTGGTAGTAGTGCCACAGGTGCAAGAGGCGCACCATCGGTATCTCGAAGACCGGCAGGGCCGCGGCCGAAACCAGGAACACGACCAGCCATCCGGCCCGTCCCAAGCGCTCGTCGATCTGGCGGCGGAAGTGAACGAGCAGTACCACCGGCGCGCCGAAGTAGAAGGCGTAGTTCATCGCCAGCGCGATCGGCTGGGTCGCTCCCTCGATGCGCCACAGCGGGAGGAAGTGTTTGCTGTAGTCGACCCTGAAGAACCACTTGCTGTTGAAGATCCAGTCGAACAGCACCAGCAGGGCGGAGGCGGTGTACGCGCCGAGGTACAGCGGGTTGCGGGTGCGCACGATCCACAACAGCCCGGCCAGCCACAGCAGCAGGCAGCCGGCCTCGAAGAGCCGCACGGCGAGGACGCTCGCGGCAGGCATGCCGGGCGGTCAGGTCCCGGGCTTCCATACCGGTGCGCAGACGAATGACTCGGCCGCGTCGTGGGCGACGAAGGAGCCGTTCCGGAGGACGGTGGGCACCATGCACAGGTTCACGTTGACGTGCTCGCCCTGGTTGAACGTGATGCCGGGCAGTAGACCGCCAAGCGTCTCACCGTGCAGCGAATAGAGGGACTTGATCACGTCGGCCGGGCTCGGCTTGTCGGGCCACTGGGGCGCGAGCTTGGCGAGCATCTTGCCGACGACGAAGACGCCCTCCCCCAGGTCACCGGTGGCCGCACCCGGCTGGTACTGGTTCATGGCATCCCGGTAGTCCTGCGTCCTCGCTGACGTCTGGAACGACGCCGTGCGCTGCGTGAGGATCAGACCTTCGAGATCCTTGGAGCCTTGGAGGATCAGGTTCTGGGCCAGGTTGTAGGTGCCGGCCAGCTGCACGTTCCATCCCTGGCGGTGCGCAGCTTGCGCGATGCGGATGACGCTCTGCGAGTCCACGAGCGTGAGGATGACCTCTGCGCCCGCGTTCTTGGCCTGCAGCACTTCGGACGTGTAGTCGGGCTGGGCCAGCGAGACCTGGGCCTCGTACACCAGCTGCATCCCCTCCCACGGGAGCAGCTTCTTGAAGCTCTGTTCCTGCACCGAGCACGTGTTGGCTTCCCGGCAATAGAAGCTGGCCAGTTTCTTTTTCTCCGGGACGATCGTGTGAACGCCGAGAAGGAACGACCAGGCGTCGCCCTGATCGGGCCCCAGGAGGGGGTTGAAGTCCATCGGCGAGTGGTCCCCGGAGGTGTCGCCGCCGATGGTGCCGATCAGCGGGACCTGCTTCTGCTCGAGGTACGGGAGCACGGCCTGCTTCTCGGTGAACATGTAGTCGTAGAAGATGGCGGCAACGTGGTCCTGCTCCACGAACTGGCGGACGATCGCCTGCGCCTTGCCCGGGTCGCCGCCCGAATCGGCGACGATCACGCGCACCGGATGGCCGGCCAGGCCACCGTGGGCGTTCGTCCAGCTCGCCCACGCCTTGATGGCGGGCGGGGCGGGGCCGCTCACCGCGCCGAGGACGCCCGAGGCGGTGCCGACCGAGCCGAAGACGATCTCGCTCTTGGTGCCTGTCGCAGCCGCGCCGCCCGCGGTGCGGCTGCCGCCGCTGGCACCACCGCTGGTGCCGGCCTTCGAACTGCCGCCTCCGGCGCTTGTACCCGCCGCGCCCGATGAGCCTCCCAGGGCCGAGCCGCTGCCGCCCTGGTCGGCCGCCGCCGCTTGGTCGCTCGCGCCGCCGGCGCCGCCGAGCGCACTGGCGCCCTGTGCACCGGCCGATTGCAGTTCGAGGGCGCCATTGGCCTTGGCCAGCGCGTCGCGGCTCAGGTGCGAGCCGCACGCCGTCGCCACCAGCAACGTCATAGCCAGGGCGACGTACAGCGGCACACGCGCCGTCTGTCGGGAGATCCGAAGTCGCTTCACGTCATCCGCTCCTCGAGTCGTCGGCTCCCCAGGCGCCACGAGCTGGCGCGGGCGAGAGCGCTGAAGTTGGGCAGGCGGAAGATCGACGCGATCCCGTTGGGTGTCTGGGCGAGAAGGATCGCCGCCAATCCGAAGAAGACCGGCTGGTACTCGAGCACGCTGCTCGAGGTGATGAAGGCCGGCACGGCCACGAACAGCACGGCCGCCAGCACCGAGCCTCCGAGGGTCGCCGCGCCCGCGGCGACCAACACCGTTACCCACACCAGCGACTGCGTGAAGTCGAAGCTCGCGGGGCTGACGCTTCGCGTCAGACTCCCCAGCAGGCCACCTGCGATGGCGGCCAGGAATCCGCTGAGGCAGAAGACGAGCACGCGCGACGCGGTGGGGTTGATACCCAGGCTCTCCACCGCGGTCGGCGAGTCGGCCAGGCCCCGCAGCAGCCGGCCGAGGCGGGTGACCCGAACGGCCTCGACCGCGAGGACGCCGAGGACGACGACCGCCAGCACGAAGTAGTAGTACGCCTTGTCGCTGTTCAGCGACACGCCGAACAACTCCGGTCGCGCCAGGGTGACGTGCGCCTTCGTGCCGAAGACGAAGTTGGTGCCGAACAGCAGGTTCTGGGCGAGGACGCCGAACCCGAAGGTGGCCAGCGCGAGGAACAGCCCCGACAGCCGGATGGCGGGGATGGCGAGCAGGGCGCCGACGGGCACCAGGATCAGGCCCGACACCAGTAACGCCAGCAGCCACGGCCACCCCGCGTTCTGCAGGTGGGCGAGCGTCGTGGCGCCGAACACGACGAACACCGCGTGGCACAGCGACACCTGGCGGGAGAGGCCGATGAGCAGGCCGAGGCTGGCGAAGATCAGGACGTAGGCGATGGTGGACGTCGCGGTCAGCAGCCGGCTGCTGGTCAAAAAGGCCGGGAGCACCACGGCCACTGCGACCAGCGTGGCGATCGTCGGCACGGGCAGCCGGCGGGCGCGGACGCGCAGACCGCTGCGCGCGTGTTGGGTGATGCGGTTGATCTCGGCGAAGCTGCCCTTCGGGCTCACCACCAGCACCACGAAGAGCACGATGAACGGGAGGCTGCCGGGGAAGCCGGCGAGCAGCGGGTGCTGGGCGACGTACTTGGTGCTCACCGCGGCGGCGACACCGATGGCCAGCGCGCCGGCGTACGTGAGCGGCAGGCTGACCAGCCGGCCCACGGCCGCTGCCCCGAAGGCTTGGATGACGAGGAGCGTGAGGGCGGCTGAGTCGACGCCGAGGATCGGCGACAGCAGGACGCCGGACAGGGCGGCGAAGGAGCAGCCGAGCATCCAGCTGAAGGCCGTGATGCGCGAGGCGTCGGTGCCCATCAGACCGGTGAGGTCGCGGTCGTCGACCACGGCGCGCGTCGACAGGCCCGTGTACGTCCACCGGAAGAACGCCACCAGGGAGACGGCGGCGAGGGCGGCGATCACCACCAACGCCAGCTGATCCCAACCGACGTTGACGCCGGGGAGGCGGAAGGTGTGGGTCGAGAAGATCGGCGCCACGCTTCTCGTGGCCGGCCCGTACATGACGATCGCCAGGCCCTGGAGCAGCACCAGGAAGCCGAGCGACACCACGATGTACGTCGCGGTGGGCGCCCCCGCCAGGCGTCGGAACAGAATCCGGTCCACGACGACCCCGATGAGCGGTCCGACCACCAGCACGACGATCGCGAACGCCACCCACGTCGGCAGCCCGGCATCGACGCGCAGGCTGTAGAAGGCGTACGCGCCGGCCATCGCGACCGCGCCGTGGGCGAAGTTGAAGACACCCGATGTCGTGTAGGTGACCACAAGCCCCATCGCCGCCAGGGCGTAGATGGAACCGGTCGCCAGGCCGACGACGATGAAGGGCAGGAACGCCTTCATCGCTCGGGGATCCAGGTCACGCGGACGCCGCGGTTGCGCCACAGGGCGGAGGCGGCCAGCAGGAGGGCGGCGCCCACGGCGGCGACGACGTACAGGATGCGGAACGTGCTCCGGAGATCACGCGCCAGCAACTGGGGTGCGGCGATCGCGCCCTGCGGCGCGGGGATCGTGGGGAGCCGGGCTGGTGCGGCGGCGGTCGAGGGCAGCGCCGGTGACGAGAGGCCGCTGTCGCCGGTCACGGGCGCGGACGGGGCGGCGTCGCTGGTCGTCCCGAGGGCGCTCGGCCCGCCGCCTGCTGCCGCAGGTGCGGGCTGACTGGCGGTCCGGCCGGCGCCGGTCCCCGACACGATCGACGACGAGGTGGACGCCAGGTCGAACACCATGGTGCCGTTCGGCGATCCCGGAAGCGGCAGGGCGCCGGTCTGGGTCACCTCGAGGCCGGTGGTCGAGGTGCCGCCCGCGATCGGCTGCGCGGCCACGGTCTTGACGGTCAGTCCCGCTTGCTTGAGGGCCGCGTTCAGGGCGTCGACCACGGGGGCGGTGGCGACCGATTGTCCGGGTACGCCGATGCCGTTCGGCCCGACCACGACGGGCAGGCCCCCGACGGTCGCGCCGGTAACAGTCGTCGACGCCTTCGTCACCGGCTTGGTATCCGACGGTCCCAGCACGCTCTCGGAGTGGCTGGTGACCGAGCCGATCCTCAGCACGCCGTTGAAGTCGATGCCGTGGATGGCGGCGTCGGCCACCGAAGTGACCGTGCCGCTGTCGTCGGTCTTGACCGACGACGTACTTACCGCGCCCGAGGGGCTGGCGCCGGTGCCCATGCTGGCCGCGCCGGTCGCCGCGGTGTCGACTGCCGTCGCCTTGAGCGAGTACTGGCCGCTGGGGTCGGACGCCGACGCCTGTGGCGTCGTGGGTGCGGTGGCCTGTACGTAGAACGGATAGCTGAAGGGGATGGCCTTGCCGGTGGCGACCGAGAGGAGGCCCGGCGCGTTCACGACCGTGTCCCCGGGGTAGGGGAGCGAGCCGAATCCGGTCGCGTCGCCCGAGGTGTTGAACACCGCCTGGGCGACCGGGCCGCCGCCGTCGAAGATCGTCGACAGGATGAGGAAGTTGGGCACGGTGTAGGTGCCGCGCGCGCCCGTGGCGGTCGCGGTGCCGAGGAGCGCGCCCCCCGTCTGGGCGCGTGCGCGCGGTGCGGGGAGGAGGAGCACGACGAGCGCCGACACCGCGAGGACCGTCGCCAGCGCGAGGCGGGTCCTCACGCGGCTCCACCCATGTACTGCTCGAAGAGCGAGCCGCGGCACTGCGCGGGCTCGCCCACGAAGGCGACCGAACCCTTGTGCAGGATGTACACGTAGTCGGCGACCTCGAGGACCCGCTCGACGTATTGCTCGACGATGAGCAACGACACACCGTCGGACCTCAGCGACTCGACGGCGGAGAGGATCTCGTCGACGATGACGGGCGCCAGACCCACCGAGAGCTCGTCGGCCATGACCAATGACGGATCGGTCACGAGGGCGCGCGCCACGGCGAGCATTTGCTGCTCGCCGCCGCTGAGCGTCCCGGCGACCTGGCTCATGCGCTGGCCGAGACGCGGGAAGGTCTCGACGGCGCGCTCGACGCTGCCGTTCAGGGCCCGGCGGCCGACCTGCATCTCGAGGTTCTCTCGCACGGTGAGGTGGCGGAACACGGCGCGGCCCTCTGGGATCAGGCAGAGGCCGCGCCCGGCGCGCGCGTGCACCGGGGCCTTGGTGACGTCGACGCCGTCAAGCACGACGCGACCCCGGCGAGTGGGCAGGAGACCGGCCGCCGCCTTCAGGGCCGTCGACTTGCCGGCTCCGTTGGCGCCGAGCAGGGCGACGACGGAGCGGTCGGGCACCACCAGGTCGATGCCGTGGAGCACCTCGACGCGGCCGTATCCGGTCGCAACGTGCTCCAGCCTCAGGTGCATGCCCGGCCGCCGATCCCTACTCGGCGCCGCAGATGCCGCACGGCGTCAGCCCGGCGCGGACTCGGTTGCGAGCGGTGAGCCTGGTCTTGACGCCGACCGTCGCCGGGCACCCCGGGCGATGGAAGTGGGTGAGACCGGTGCCGACGAGCACCCGGTCGTCGGCCGGGTCGGAGACTTCTGCGGTCTGGATGACCGAGGCCAATGAACGGTGGGTGGCCGCGTCGGCCATCAGATACGGGCTGAGCAATTCCACTTGGCGGTTGGCGACCGAGCGCCGGAGCCAGAACGTGTAGCCGGCCGCGACCGCCGCCGCGGCCACCGCGCCGGCCAGGCTGATGGCCAGGCCCGAGAACGCCGTCTTGGCGCTGCCCGTCCCCGCCGCCCGGTTCCACCCGACGACGACGACGACGAGCGCGGCGGTGAGGGTGCCGAGGAGGGCGAGGTTGACGCTTCCCTCGCCGGGTGGGGCGACCTCGGGCTGCAGCGCCGATGCCACCGTGGTCTTCTCCCGCGGCCGCTGCATACGACGGACCCGGATCCTCGCCGACTTGCCCTTGCCGTTCCCGTTGCCACTGCCGTTCGCTTCGGTGACGCCGCCGTCGGACTCGTCCTCGGCGTGCTCTTGGTCGCCCTCGGGGACGGCGGCCGCTTTCTCACCGCGGATCGCCCCTTCGATGCGGTCGAGCTTCCGCCACTCGTCGTGCAGGTCGGCGGAGAGCCACAGCGTCGCGCCGCATCCGAGCAGGAACAGCCCGCCGACGGCGCCGGACGCCAGATAGGCGAGCTCCTCCGCGACGTACGGGGAGTTGGCCACGCCGTTGTAGCCAACTGCGAGGAAGATGATCCCGAGGACGACGAGTACCACGGCTGCGGCCCGGTCCCACTCCGCACGCAGCCACTTTGCGAGGTCGTTCATTCCACCAGCCCCCTCTGTGACCGCCGCTCAACCCAGCCTAGCGGTGTTCGGTATTCCTGGTCCAACCGCTGTCTCCGACTGCGACTAGCACCCTATTGACGCCTCTGATTTAATCTAACACTGTTTGCTAAGGAGGTCCAGACGTGCCGTTCATCAGTGAGCCCCGCTTCACCGTCGCCCACGCGCTCCGCGTGAAAGGCTTTGCCGAGGGACCAGCGATTGCCGAAGCCACCGGCCATCCGCTGGACGAGACCGACGCCCTGCTCGACGACCTGCTCGGAGCCGCCCTCATCCTGCGGCGTGACTCCCGGATCACCGGGTGGTGCCTCACGCCCGACGGGCGTGAGGTCCATGCGCAGTGGTTGACCGACGAACGGGCGGCCGCGGCGTGCGAGGGCGTTGTGGCCTCCGGCTACGACGCCTTCCTCGAGCGCAACGAGGAGTTCAAGGTCCTGTGCACCGACTGGCAGCTCCGCAGTGCCGACGGTCAGCCGGTCCCGAACGACCACAGCGACGAGGCCTACGACGCCGCGATCGTCGAACGCCTGGGTGTGCTCCACGATCGGGTGATGCCGTCGGTGGACTCGCTCGCCGACGCGATGGCGCGCTTCGGCCCCTACGGCGACCGTCTGGCTGCGGCCTGGAAGCGGGTCGCGGACGGCGACCGCAGCGCCATCGCCCGGCCGCTCTCGGGCTCGTACCACGACGTGTGGATGGAGCTGCACCAGGACCTGCTCCTGACCCTCGGCCGCGAGCGGGGCGCGGCCGACGGGACGTGACGGGTCCCTACCGGGTGGCGACCAGGGCGGCGAGGCGTTCGGCCGCCGCCTCGCCTGACAGGGCGCAGCCGTTGGTCGACGACGCCGAGAGGTAGTCGCCGGCCAGCTGCACTCGCGAACGAGGGTCGATGTGGCGGGCGAACTCGGCCATGGCCGCGTACGTGCCCGGGCGGCTGCGCATGACTGCCGGCCGCCACCGGTCGACCTTCGTCGTCTCGGTGAGGCGCCGGACATCGGGTACCACCTTCGCCACCGACGGGTACATCTCCTCGACCAGCTCCTCGTCGCTGCGCTCGAGGCGTGCCACGCACCACTCGTGGAGCCAGTAGGTCGACAGCAAGCCCTTGCCGGACGGTGCCAGTGCGGGACTGCTGTTGTGGTCGAACGTGACGACGCACAGCCCGCGGTCCTCGCTGGGCGGGACCTGGACGATGAGGCTCGGCTCGGCCGGTCGGGACGTCAGGCCGAAGTGGGCGTTGAACGTCGTGCCGTACTCGAAGTCCTCTTGCAGGATGCGGCGCTGTGTGGGGTCGAGCTGCGGGTAGATCGGGGGGACGGCCGGGCCGACGACCGCGATGACGCACGCGTCGCAGCGCTCCCGCTTCGGCTCCGCGCCCTCGGTCCAGTGCACGGTGACGACGTCGCCCTCGCGCTCCACTAAGGAGGCCCGCGCACCGGTGCGTACGTCGAGCCGGGCCGCGAGCGCGTTGACTAGGAAGTCGATGCCGCCCGGGTAGCGCATGAAGCCTGAGCCGACGAAGTTCACTGCCGCGAAGAAGAAGTCGACCTTGGACAGTCGCTCGGCCTCGGCTGTGTACAGCGCCCGCAGGATGGGCTCGACCAGGTACTCGCCCAGGTCGGGATCGAGGCGGCGCTCGAAATAGGCGGCCGCGGTCTCCGTGTCGAACTGCCGGGCCTCCCCCAGGTTCTCGTAGCTCAGGGTCTTGCGCATGCGCAGCGCGTCGACGAGCAGGCGGATGGCGCGCAGCTTGCTGCGCCACGGGAGCAGGTCGGTGCGTAGGGCGTCGCCGACGAGGTGGTCGGAGCGAAGGCGACGGATGCGTCCGTCCTTCAGCGTGCCGATCGCCCCGTCCATGCGCGAGATCTGGTCGCCCAGCCCGACGTCGTCCGCCAGCTGGCGGATGGTGCTGTACGAGGCGGGGAGGATGTTGGCGGCCCGGTTCATCGTGAAGCCGTCCTGCACCGCGCTGCTCATGCGACCGCCGACGACGTCGTCGGCTTCGAGCACGGTGACGTCGAAGCCGCGTTGCTGCAGCCGGAAGGCGGCCGTGAGTCCCGAGATGCCGGCGCCGACGACGATGGCTCGGCCGCGGCCGCCGGTGACCGGGTCAGCGAGCACTAGTGGAGCTTGTCGGCGAAACCGTTGGCCTGGAGGTACGCCTTGTACCGCGGGAAGGCAGGCTTCATGGCCGGCAGCAGCTTCATGGCCTTGCCCATCGAGCCGGTGATCGAGACCTTGCGCCGGGCCATGGCGGCCGTCATGTTGAGCTGGCCGAGCCAGAACTTGTGGCCTTCGTCGGCGCCCATGCGCAGGCCGATCTCGGCCTTGGTGTCGGCGGGGACGTCGGTGGTGACGACCGGCGGGTCCTGGGTGCAGTCGACGAGGATGCGGGCCTCGGGGTCGGTGTAGTTGACGAGGAACGAGGTGTTGGCGCCGACGAACTTGGCCCGGAGATCGGGGTCCTTGGTGACGGCGTCGAGGAAGGCGCCCTGCACGGCGTAGAGCTCGGCGCTGTCCTTGAACGTGGGCATGGGCTCCCTCGTTTCCTGCGGTCTGGATTAATCAAACAGCGTACGGTAAAGTCCCCCGCGTGGCAACCGCGTACTCGCGCACGCCGTTCCTCGTCGTCCATCAAGAGCGGCAGGCGCGCAAGGACGTGTACGGCTCGATCGACGACGCCGTGGTGCTGCAGGCCCAGCTGTTGCGGGGGGCGGAGCAGCAGTCGACTGCTCTGATCGGCATGCACCCCATCGGCGCCCCCGGCTACTTGCCGATGTTCTCCCAGCTGGCGCGGTCGGGCTACGACATCGTGGCGTGCGCCACCCGGTACTCCACCGGTGACGCCGCGCTGCAGATGGAGAACGTGCTGGTCGACCTGGCCGCGTGTGTGCGCCACACCCGAGAGTCTCTCGGGTACGAGAAGGTCGTGCTCGTCGGCTGGAGCGGCGGCGGTTCGGTCATGGCCGGCTACCAGGCCGAGGCCGAGCAGCGCACCATCACCCAGACGGCCGCCGGCGAGCCCACGTCGCTGGCGGAAACCGAACTCCTCGCCGCCGACGGCCTGCTGCTGCTCGCCACCCACCGGAGCCGCCACCAGCTGCTGACCGGCCAGCTCGACCCGTCGATTACCGACGAGCTGCGGCCCGACCAGCGCGACACCAAGCTCAATCTGTACGACTCAGAGAACCCCGACCAGCCCCCCTATGACGCCGGCTTCCTGGAGACATACCGGGCCGAGCAGGTGGCGAGGAACCGGCGCATCACTGCATGGGCGAAGGAGGAGTTGGAGCTGCTCCGTCGCTCGGGGCGGCCGCACGATGAGCGGTGCTTCGTCGTGCACGGCACGATGGCCGACCCCCGGTGGGTCGACCCGACCGTCGATCCCAACGGCCGCAAACCCAACTGGACGTACCTGGGCGACCCCCGCACGGTGAACGACAGCCCCGCCGGCCTCGGCCGGTACACGTGCCTGCGCAGCTGGCTGTCGCAGTGGAGCCTCGACGACGCCCAGGTCGACATCGTCGACGCCGGGCCCCGCATCAGCGTGCCCGCCATGCTGATCACGGCGGGCGCCGACGACGCGTGCCCGCCGAGCCACACGACCGCGATCGCCGAAGCACTCGGCAGCCGCGACCTCGAGACCCACACCATCGACGGCGCCAACCACTACTTCTCCGGCCCCGACGGCAAGGCGAAGATGGCCGAAGCCATGGCCCTGGTCGACGCCTGGATGGCCCGGCAGGGCTTCGCCCGCTAACCAATCAGCGCATGATTAACGTCGTCAATCCTTCGTCGGGCGAGGTCTTCGCGAACGCGGCCGAGTGCACCGAGGAGCAGCTCGACGAGGTGATGGCTCTCGCCGCGAGCGCGCAGCGGTCGTGGGCCGCCTTGGGCGACGAGCGGCGTTCGGTGCTGGACAAGGCGGCCGACGCGGTCGACGAGGCGGTCGATCGCATCGCCGATGTGCTGACGGCCGAGCAGGGCAAGCCCGTGCCGCTCGCCCGGCGTGAGGTCGCCGGT
Organism: Acidimicrobiales bacterium; assembly: GCA_035948135.1. Classification (GTDB taxonomy): domain Bacteria; phylum Actinomycetota; class Acidimicrobiia; order Acidimicrobiales; family AC-14; genus CADDZP01. The sequence goes on from DASZJL010000218.1 coordinate 27,452, forward strand.
GTGGCCACCCGCCTCCGCTACTTCGCGGGGCTCGACCTGGCGCCCGACGTCCTCGACGACGGCCGGGTGGAGGTGCGCCACCAACCGGTCGGCGTGGTCGCCGCCATCACGCCGTGGAACTTCCCGGTCGGCCTGGCCGGGTGGAAGCTGGCGCCCGCACTGCGCGCCGGGTGCGCGGTCGTGTTGAAGCCGTCGCCGTTCACACCCCTGTCGACCGTGCTGCTGGGCGAGGTGCTGAACGGTGTGCTGCCCGCGGGAGTCGTCAGTGTGGTGACCGGCGGTGATCAGCTCGGCGCACTGGTGGTGAGCCATCCCGTCCCCCGGAAGGTGTCGTTCACGGGCTCGGTGCGGGGAGGAATCGCCGTGAACACCGCGGCCGCGAAGGACCTGAAGCGCGTCACCCTCGAGCTCGGCGGCAACGACCCGGCGATCGTCCTCGACGACGCCGATCCCGACGCCATCGCGGCGGGGCTTTTCTGGGGCGCGTTCATCAACACCGGCCAGGCGTGTGCGGCGGTCAAGCGGGTCTACGTCCCCGAGCATCGTCGCCACGAGCTCGTCGAGGCCCTGGCCGCTATTGGCGAGTCAGTGCGCGTGGGTGACCCGACGGCCGAGGGCACCCAGCTCGGACCGCTTACCACCCGCCCCCAGTTCGATCGCGTGGCCGAGCTGGTGGACGATGCGCTGACCCACGGGGCGAAGGCCGCCTCGGGCGGCGCCGCCGTCGAAGGCCCCGGATACTTCTACGAGCCCACTGTGCTGACCGACGTCGACGATGGCGTCCGCGTCGTCGACGAGGAGCAGTTCGGCCCCGTGCTTCCGGTCGTCGGCTACCGGGACCTCGACGAGGCCGTACGCCGGGCCAACGCCACCGACTTCGGCCTCGGCAGCTCGGTCTGGACGTCAGACCCCGACCGGGGCGCCGACGTCGCGAGCCGCATCGAGGCGGGCATGACCTGGATCAACGCCCACCCCGTCAGCTCGGTCGAGCACCCCTTCGGCGGCATCAAGCACAGCGGCCTCGGCGTCGAGAACGGCATCGACGGCCTCAAGAGCTTCACCGACATGCACCTGGTGGTCCGGCCCTAGCGGCTTTGTGGAGCTTTGCATGCCTATAGGGGCGGTAAAGCTCCACAAAGAGGGTCGTAGCGAAGGGCTCAGCAGCCGGCGGCGAGCAGGGCGGCGTTGACGATCGCTTCGGGGGCGAGGTGGAAGCGGCGGTAGAGGTCGGCGATCGTGCCCGACTGGCCGAACTCGTCGACGCCGAGCGGGATCACGGGCGAGCCGTGCACCGAGCCCAGCCAGGCCATGGCGTGGCTCGAGGCGTCGTGCACGGTGACGATCGGCTGGCCGGCCGGCAGCAGACGGGCGACGTGGGCGCCGGCGGCGCCGGCTCGCACGTCGTCGATCGCGGCCCGCCGGGCCCCGGCCCAATCGCGGAACAGGCGATCGAGCGAGGTGACGTCGATGACGGTTGCCGCGACGCCTTCTTCTCGCAATGTCGCGGCAGCGGCAAGAACCTCCGGAAGCACGGGCCCCGATGCCGCGAGCGTGACGGAACACTCGTCGGGATCGGGGTCGACGAGGCGGTAGCCGCCGGCCAGGACGTCGGCTCGCAGGGCGCGCTCGCCCATGCGCTCGACGGCCGCCACGAACGGCTGCTGGTCGATGGGCCGGGTCGACAGTCGCAGATACAGCGAGGCGGCCGCCGCGTGCGGGTCGGCGATGGCGCGCAGGCCGTCGAGCAGCAGCCACTCCGACGCCAAGGCGTACGCCGGCTCCGCGAACGTGATGCCGGGCAGCTCGACGCCGAGCGACGCCGTGACCGTCGACTGATGGGCGCCTCCCTCGGGGGCCAGGGTGATGCCGCTGGGCGTGCCGGCGATGACGAATCGGGCGCCGTTGTACAGGGCGTAGATGAGGGCGTCGAGGCCGCGGCACACGAAGGGGTCGTACACGGTGCCGACCGGCAACAGCGTCTCGCCCCACAGGTCTTGGGTGAGGCCCAGCTGGGCGAGCATCGAGAACAGGTTCATCTCGCTGATGCCCAACTCGATGTGGCGTCCCTCGGGTGACTGCTCCCATCGCAGCACGCCGCCATCGCCTGAGGGGTTCTCCCGCCGGTCGGGCGCGAACACCCCGACCTTGTTGATCCAACCGCCGAGGTTGGTTGAGATCGAGACGTCGGGCGCGAGCGTCACCAGCCGCTGGCCGGCGTCGGTGCGGGCCAAGGCCGACAGCACGCGCCCGAACGCTTCCTGGGTGGACACGGGCCGGGCGTTCGCGCCGTCGCTCACTTGCTCGGGCACGGCGATGGCGCGGCCGGGGTGCGGCGCGGGTCGGGCGAGGCGGCCGGCGGCTTCCGTGCACAATCGACCGGCCGCGCTGTCAATGTGGAAGCGGTCCCACTCCGTGTCGTCGGTCAGGCCGCATTCGGCCCGCAGCTCCGTGACCTGCTCGGACGACATGAGGGCCGAGTGGTTCAGGGGGTGGCCGGCGAACGGTAGGCCCCAACCCTTCATCGTGTACGCGAACAGCACCGTCGGCTGGGTGGGGCAGGCGTCGGCCGCGGTGTAGGCGTTCAGCAGCGCCTCGATGTCGTGACCGCCGAGGTCGGCCAGCAGGCCGTGCAGCTCGTCGTCCGCGTAGGGCTCGAGGGCTACGCGCAGGTCGTCGTCGCCCGCGCACGCCGCTTCCCGGATTCCGTCGACTGGATAGCCGAACAGAGCTTGGTACTCGTCGTTGGGCAACTCGTCGATCCGGTGTCGCAGCGCTTCACCCTTCGGACCGTCGAAGGCCGTTCGCAGGCGCGCCCCGTACTTCGCTTCGAGCACCTGCCAGCCAGCGTCGCTGAACGCACCCTCGAGCGATCGAACCTTCATGCCGGGCACGACGCGGTCGAGGCTCTGACGGTTGAGGTCGACGATCCAGAGCACACTGCCGAGGTCGGCGACCGCGGGCTCGAGGATGGCCTCCCACACGTTGCCCTCGTCGAGCTCGGCGTCACCCATGATGGCGACGAAGCGGGCCGGTGGGCCGTCTCCGAGGTGGAGGTCGAGGTAGCGCCGGGCCGCGGCCGCGAACAGGGGCGCAGTGGCGCCGAGGCCGACCGAGCCCGTGGAGAAGTCGATCGGGTCGGGATCCTTGGTGCGCGACGGGTAGGCCTGCAGCCCGCCGAAGCTGCGCAGTTCGGTGAGGTAGCGCCGGTCGAGCCGGCCCAGCAGGTAGTTGATGGCGTGCAGCACCGGCGAGGCGTGGGGCTTGACGCTCACCCGGTCGTCGGCCCGCAGGTGGGCGAAGTACAGCGCGGTCATGATCGAGACCATCGACGCGCTGGACGCCTGGTGGCCGCCGACCTTGATCCCCTCGGTGTTCTCCCGGTCGTGGTTGGCGGCGTCGACGATGCGCGTCGAAAGCCAGAGGACGCGCTGCTCGACTTCTTTGAGGGTGCCGAGCTCGGTCATCCGCGAGTGACCCGAGTCAGGCGCGGGCGATGGCGGGGAGGACCTCGCCGCCCATGAGCTCGACCATCTCGAAGAGCTCGGCCGCCGGCAGACCCCCCATGTCCATGTAGCAGAGGTGGAGGTCGGCGCCGAGCATCTGGCCGAGGCTGGCGATACGGTCCGCGACCTCGGCCGGACTGCCGACGATTGCGGGGCCCGACGAGCACAGCCACTCGTAGTTGAACGGCTTGAGCAGGTAGTCGGGCACGTTCGGGTTCACCTGCTTCAACAGCTGCTGGGTCCACGCGTGGTAGCCCTCGTACCGCTTCTCCCATCGGTCCTTGGCGTCCTGGCTGTCGCGGCTGACGTTGACGTGCCAGCTGGCGCCCACCTCGGGATCATGGTCGTGGCCCGCGGCCGCGAAGGCTTCGAGGTAGATGTCGACCGCGTCGCGGAACTTGGCGGGCGGGCCGAAGGCGCTCGGCAACATGAGCTTGAGCCCCAGCTGCCCGGCGATCGTGGCCGTATCCGCCGAGCTGCCCCCGCCGATCCAGATTGGGGGGACGCCGGTCTGCAGCGGGTGCGGCATCACCGGTTCGCCGTTGATCGACGGGCGGAAGCGGCCCTCCCATTCGACACCTTCACCCGTCCACAGTTGGCAGAGAAGGCGGAGGGCTTCGTCGAAACGATCGCGGGACTCGTCGACGTGCTGGCCGAACAGGGTGTAGGTGGACGCGAAGAAGTTGCCCCGGCCGGCGACGATCTCTACCCGGCCGCCGGAGATGACGTCGACGGTGGCGTAGTCCTCGGCCAGGCGGAACGTGTCGAGGTTGGCGAGCAGCGTGACGGCGGTGCTCAGCCGCAGGTTGGTCGTGCGCTCGGCGATCGCAGCCAGGAGGACAGGCGGCGATGAGATCTCGTACCCGAGGCCGTGGTGCTCACCCAGATTGATGCTGTGGAAGCCGGCCTCGTCGCACATGACGGCGGCGTCGATCAGCATCCGGTACCGCTCCTCCGGCGTCATCGCCGCCCCCGTGACCGGATCCACGAGCAGGTCGCCGAGGGTCATCAGTCCAAGCTTCATGGCCGCCTCCCAGTCATCTCTCTGGGACTTTAGCAAACACTGTTTGGTTTTGCTAGTCCGAGTCGACAACTCCTCGGGAGACGAGGTCTGCGGCCTCACCGGCCGAAAAACCGAGGCGTTGCAGTACCTCTGCCGGGTCCGTGGCCACAGAAGCCCTCGGCGACGTCTGGTGCAGGCTCAGCCGGGGGGCGGGCGCGGCCTGCAATCGGCCGTCTAAATCGAGCACTGTATGGCGAGCGGCCAGATGGGGGTCGGCCGCCAGTTCGTCGATCTCGAGGACGGGCGCCCCGCAGGCATCGGTGAGGGTGAACGCTTTGGTCCACTCGTCGCGGGGACGCCCGGCGAACACCTCCGCCACCCGCGCCCGGCGGGCCGGCCACTGCGAACGGTCCCACTGGTCGGGGGCGAGATCGTCGAGGCCGAGGATCGTGACGAAGGCACCGTAGAACTGCGGCTCGATCGCCCCCACCGAGAACCAGCCGCCGTCGGCGCACCGGTACACGCCGTAGAAGGGCGCGGCGCCGCTCAGCACGTGGGTGCCGCGGCCCCCGGCCCAGAACCCGCTGGCTCGCTCGCCGAAGGCGGCCGACAGCAGGAGGGCGGCGCCGTCGACGATGGCGGCGTCGACGACCTGGCCGGCGCCCGTCGTCTGCCGCTCGAACAAGGCCAGGACCGTCCCGAGCGCCGCCAACAACGAGCCTGCCGCGAGGTCGCCGAGGAGGGCGGGTGGGGCGACCGGTGTATCAACCCCGGTCGCGCCGAGCGCACCGGAGATGGCGAGGTAGTTGATGTCGTGGCCGGCCCGCTGCGCGTACGGCCCGGTCTGACCCCAGCCCGTGAGCCGTGTGTAGACGAGCCGCGGGTTCCGGGCGAGAAGGTCGTCAGGGCCCAGGCCGCGCCGCTCCATGGCGCCGGGCCGGTTGCCCTCGAGCAGCACGTCGACGTGGCACGCCATGCGCGCCACGACCTCCGGCGCGTCGGCGTCTCGCAGGTCGACGGCGATGGTCTGTTTGCCGCGCCGGAGGAAGGCGGCGGGGTCGGGGCCCCGGCGATCGGGGCGCACGACCTCGACGACGTCGGCGCCGAAGTCGGCGAGGATCATCGAGCAGAAGGGCCCGGGCCCGAGGGCACTGAGGTCGAGCACCCGGATGCCGGCCAGGGGCCCGCCGCCGCTCACGGCGTTACGCGACCGATGATCCGCCGTACTGCTTGCGCAGCTCGACCTTGGAGACCTTGCCGGTCACGTTGCGGGCCAGCTCGTCGACCACGAGCAGCCGCTTCGGGTGCTTGTACCGGGCCAGGCGACCGGCGATGGCCGCATCGATCGTCTCCATCGTGACCGCGGCGCCGGGCGCGGAAACTACGAGCGCCAGTCCGACCTCGCCCCACTTCGGATCGGACACGCCGATCACCGCCACCTCAGCGATGTCGGGATGCTCGAGCAGCAGGCGCTCGACCTCGGCCGGGTAGACGTTCTCGCCGCCCGACTTGTACATGTCCTTCACGCGGTCGACGAGGTAGTAGAAGCCTTCCTCGTCGCGACGGGCGACGTCACCGGTGCGGAACCACCCGTCGGTGAAGTACTCGGCGTTGTCCTTGCCCCAGTAGCCGGGCGTCACGCTCGGGCCCTTGATCCAGATCTCCCCGGGGTCACCGACGCGCACGTCGTGCCCGTCTTCGTCGACCAGACGCACGGCGGTGTGCTGCACCGGCTTGCCCACCGAGCCCGCCTCCATGTGGACGCGGTCGACGGGGGAGAGGGCGAGCACCGACGGCCCCATCTCGGTGCCGCCGTAGTGCGCCTCGAGGTGCACGCCCTTCTCCTCGTAACGGCGGATCAGTGGGACGGGCGCCAGGCCCCCCGCAACTACGGCGATGCGAATACCGGAAAGGTCGGCGGCGTCGAAGCCGGGCTGGTCGACGAGCGCCTGGTACATGACGGGCACCAGCGCCAGGTGGGTGACGGCGCCGGCGGGGTCGGCGATGAAGGCCAGCGCAGCCGCCGGGTCGAAGCGGGCCGCAGTGGTCACCCGCCCGCCGTTCAGCAACGCCGGGTTGGCGGTGCTGTTGAGCCCGCCCGCGTGGAACAGCGGCAGGGGGCTGTAGACGTGGACGCCGTCGCACGTGAGGCCCTTGGGCTGCGAGGCGTTGAGCATGTTCCAGATCAGGGTGCCGTAGGTCCCGATGGCGCCCTTGGGAAAGCCGGTCGTGCCCGACGTGTAGAGGATGTGGCACGGGTCGTCGAGGGTGTTCTGCTGCGCGGGCGCCATCGGCGCCGCAGTGGCGGCCGCGGTGTCGAGCGCCGCGGTGGACACGCACCGGGGGACGCCGGCCGCGGCCGCGGTCTCGACGCCCAACTGGCTCCACTCGGCGTCGTGGATCAGCGCCGAGGCGCCGGCGTCGGTGCAGATGTAGCTGAGCTCGGGCGCCGCCAGCCGCCAGTTCAGCGGCGTGAACACCAGCCCGGCGCGGAAGCAGGCGAACTGCAGCTCGAAGACGCGCGGGTGGGGGTCGGCGACGACGGCCACCCGGTCACCGCGCCGCAGGCCCAGCTCGGTGGCGAGAACGGTCGCCAGGCGCCCGACTCGGTTGTCGAGTTGGCGCCAGGTGGACTGCGTGCCGCTATCGGCGTCGGCCAACGCCACCCGGTCGGGATACCGGTCGGCGAAGAACGCCACCCAGTCGTGGGCGATCGTCGCGGTGCTCATCCCTAGACGGGGAGGATACGGGGCGCCGAGAAGACGGGGAACGCCCCGTCGTCGGCGCGGGAGCGCTCGCCCTTCGAGTAGCGGATCGGCATGCTCTGAAAGCCGTTGGCGTGGGGGATGCTGTCGTGCGTGCGCACGCGGTCGTGGTCGACGGTGAAGTCGGGCAGGCGGCGCAGCACCGCGTTCAGGAAGAGCTCGGTGTTGGTGCGCGCCAGGTCCATCCCGATGCAGCGGTGCGTACCGGTGCCGAACGTCAGATGGGGGTTCGGCCTGCGGGCGATGTCCATCACGTCGGCGTTCGGGAAGGCGTCCTCGTCTTGGTTGGCCGAGGCGATGGCGCACAGCACGCGGTCGCCGCGCTCGAACTGCTGGCCGGCGAGGGTGACCGGCTTGCGCACGGTGCGGCCCATCGCGGTGGCCGGCGAGTAGTACCGCAGCACCTCTTCGACGGCGGTGGGCATGAGTGCCGGATCGTCCATGAGGCGGCGCCGGTCGTCGGGGTGCTGGTCGAGGTGGCGGATGGCGTGGCCGATGGTCGCGATGGTGGTGTCCATGCCGCCGAGCAGCAGCATGAGGGTGAGCTCGGTGATGAGGTCGTCGTCGACGGTGACGCCCTCGACGTCGGCCGCCAGCAACTGGGCGATGAGGCCGTCGCCGCCGTGCTCGCGCTGGTGCTCGACCTCGTCGAAGAGGTCGCCGAGGATCCATTGGATGCCCTCGATGGCGTCGTCCTCCTGGGCGACCTCCTTGTCGATGACCTCCTTGTAGGCCTTCCACCGGTCGAGGGGGATGCCGAGGATGTCGAGCAGGACGACGCACTGGAACGGGTTCGCCAGGTCGATGATGAGGTCGCACTCGCCCCGCTCGATGATCTGGTCGACCGCCCACGTCACCGCCTCTTGGATGCGAGGACGGCCGGCCGCGACCGTGCGAGGGCTGAACCACGGATTGGCGATGCGGCGCAGTGCGAGGGAATCGGGTGGGTCCATCTCGAGGAACCCGATGCGGAAGGGGTGCTCGGGGATGCCGACGCCGCCGTCGAGGGGCACGCCGTCGTCGTCGGTCAGGCGCTCGGACGCGAACGACTCGTAGTCGCGGAACGCCTCCTTGACGTCGGCGTGCTTGAGCAGCACGTCGTACCCGTCGTAGAGGTCGGAGTGCAGCACGGGGCACTTGGCCCGGGCGGCGCCGTAGGTCTCACGCCAATTGCGGGCGAAGTCCGCGGAGTGGTGGTCGAACTCGTCTGCCATGCGGGCCCTCACTGATCCGGCGGGCGTTTACCAAACACCCTTTGGTTAGTGTCGACCTTACGCGCCGACCGCCGTCAGGTCAACGCCGGCTCGGGCTCCACCGCGTCGACGACGGCGTCGATGATGGCCCGGGCCATGACCTCGAACAGCTGGTCCTGGTCGAGGGCGGCCTGCTGGCCCAGCTGGTACAGGTGCGGGTACTCGTCCTTCCACGCCTCGGGGTGCTCGTCGAGCTCGACGGCCGAGTCGTAGAGAACGCTGCCGATCGCCAGCTGCTCGAGGGCCTCGAGCACGGGGAGGATGGCGCCGCGGGGCACGCCCTTGACGGCGAGCAGGGCGGCGCTGGCGTTGTGCTCGGCCAGGCCGATGCGGAGGGGGTGGCGCTTCACGAGAACGGGGATGAGGTGGGGATGCATCTTCAGGGCCTGGCGGTAGCCGAGGACGTTGCGCAGCAGCCACTCCCGCCACTCGGCGTCGGGATCGGTGGGCGTGCGGACGTCGGCCAGCGCCAGCTGGGCGACGCCGGCCAGGATCTCGTCCTTGTTGGCGAAGTGGTGGTACAGCGAGGCCCCGTTGACCTTGAGCTCGGTGGCCAGCCGCCGGATGCTGAGGGCGTCGAGCCCTTCCTCGTCGACGATGTCCAGCGCGACCTCGAGGGTCTTGCGCCGGGAGATCAGTGGGGTCTTGGGCCTGGCCACGGGCACGCTCCTCGGTCGCTTCGATCCTACCGAAACCTTGCACCGTTCGGTTGACCCCTTCGGTTGACAACCAAGCGGTGTTCGGTTAGGAAGAATAGGTCGTGACCGACTTGTCGCACATCGCGCAACCGCCCTCGGGCCTCCAGATGAGCGCTGTCGGCCAGACGATCTTCACCATCGCGGTGACGATCCCGTGGGTCGTGCTGTTCATCGTCGCCCTGCGCATTTGGCGGCGCGACCACACGCCCGTGCCGCTCCTGTTCATGGTCGGCGGCGCGCTGTGCATCTTGTTCGAGCCGATTGTCGATGTGCTCGGGATGTGCTGGTTCCCGCGCATCAACCAGTGGGTGGGCCTGGAGGTATTCGGGCGGCCGATCCCCCTGTTCATGTGGCCCGTGTACAGCTGGTTCGTCGGCGGGCAGGCGTTCCTGTTCTGGCGGGCGTTCCAGCAGGGCATGACCCGCCGGAGCCTGTGGCGCTGGTGGCTGATCCTGATGGCCGTCAACGTGGCGCTCGAGAGCCCCGGGATCCTGATGAACGTGTACACGTACTACGGGCCGCAGCCCTTCAACCTCTGGGGACTCCCGCTGTGGTGGCTGGCCGCCAATGCAACGATGCCGATCGTGGCGGCCTACGTGGTGCACAAGCTGTACCCCGACCTCACGGGTGCGAAGGTGTTGCTGATCATCCTCCTCGTCCCCATGGCCGACGGTGCGACCAACGGCGCGATCAGCTGGCCGGTGTTCACCGCGCTCAACACCCAGCTGGGATTTTGGGCGACGTACCCCGCCGCCATCGCCACGTTCGGTCTGGCCGCCCTGCTGATCTGGACGCTGACGCGGGGCTTGCCGGTGTCGCGGATCGAACCGAGTCCCGTCGTCACGGGACCCGTCACACCGATCGATCCTCAACCCGCGTCCGTGTGAACGACCTCGGCCCCCGCTCCGTCGCCGTCGTCGGGGGCGGGGCGGCGGGGATCTCGGCCGCCTTCTGGCTGCAGCGGGCCGGGCACCAGGTGCGGGTGTACGAGGCGGGGGAGCGGGTCGGCGGGCGCTGCGTGTCCATACGGTGTGACGGGTTCGTGTTCGACCTGGCCGCCGGGGCCCTTCCGGCGACCTACGGCGAGACCCGTGAGCTCATCCGCGCCCTGGGCCTCGAGTCGCAGATGGAGCGCCGGGGTGCGGTCGTCGGCACACTTCGGGATGGGGTGGTGCACCGCATCGACCGGCGCCGTCCGTGGAGCATGCTCGGCGCGCAGCATCTCCGGGCGGCCGACAAGGTCGCGCTTTGGAGGTTCGGTCGAGACCTGGCGCGCATGTACCGGTCGCTCAACTACGCCGACATGTCGAGCGCGGCCCGGTTCGACACCGAGACCGTCGCCGCATGGGCGCAACGCAACTTCGACGCGTCCGTCGTCGACAACTTCGTCTCGCCTTTGTCCCGGGCCCTGTTCCTCGTCGAGCCCGACCGCACGTCGGTCGTCGACTTCTTCGCGGCCGCCAAGAGCCTCCTCGTCGCCGGCCACCTGATGACGCACCCCGACGGCGTGGGCTTCTTCCTCGACGCGGCGGCCTCGGCCCTCGACGTCGTTCTGGGCGCGGAGGTCACCGAGGTCAAGGAGGCGGGCGACGGCGTGACGGTTCGCGGCGCGGACTTCGAAGACCGAGCGGCCGCGGCGGTGATCGCCCTGCCCGCGGCCCAGACGGTTGCCGCATATCCCGACCTCGACCCGGTGCAGCGCGTGTTCCTCGACGGCCTGGAGTACTCGGCCAGCATCGTGGTCAACCTCGGGGTCGGCCGGCGACCCGACGAACGCTCGTCGATGGTGCTGATCCCGCGCGACGTGCATCCCGACCTGCCGGTCGTCGGCCTCGGCCACAACCTCGGCCCCGGCCGCGCCCCGGCCGGCAAGGGCGTGCTCACCGCCTTCTGGATGGAGGGATGGAGCAGGAAGCACTGGGGTGACGGCGACGAGCAGCTGGTCGAGCGAACGGCCGAAGCGATCAACGGCCTGCTGCCGGGCTGGGCCGATGCGGTCGAGACGTCGGTGGTCTCGCGCTGGGATCCGTCCCTGGTCGTCGCTGCGCCCGGCACGTACGAACGCCTTGCGCAGTTCGTGGCGCGCGTCGACCCCGGTGCTCGGGTCCAGCTGGCCGGCGACTACCTCGCCCAGTCGAGCGTCAACGCGAGCGTGGCGGCGGGCAAGCGAGCGGCTGAGCGTCTGGCGGCGATCCTGTGACGCCGTCCGTCCTCTCCGACCTGAGCGCCTATGTCATAAGCGGTCGCGTCGTGCAGTCGCCGCGCCCCACCGAGCACGAGAGCGATGCTCGCACACCCGCCCAGGGGGTCCAGGACGGCGTCGACGCCGAGCGCATCGGCTTCCGCCGGGTCTTCCTCTCCGAGCGCTGGAACCTCAAGGAGGCGGGCGTCCTCCTGAGCGCCATCGCGGCCCGCACCGAGCGCATCGAGGTCGGCTCGGGGATCATCACCACGCCGGCGCGCCACCCCTTGCACATGGCCGGCATGGTGGCGACCTTCCAGGCCACGTTCGGTCCCCGCTTCGTTCTGGGCCTGGGCCGCGGCAACCCGGGCTGGTTCGCCGGGGCCGGGCTGACGATGCCGACCTACCGCGGGCTGGCCGACTACGTCGACATCTTGCGTGGGCTGTGGCGGGGCGAGCAGGTGTCGTACGCGGGGCCGCTGGGTGAGTTCCCACAGCTGCAACTCGAAGATGTCCACGACATTCAGCCACCGCCGATCTGGTTCGGCACCCTGGGCCAGCCGAAGGGTGCGGCGGTGGCAGCCGCCTGCTTCGACGGTGTCCTCCTTCCGCCAGTGTTCACGCCCGCCGCGACCGAGACGATCGTCGCCCGCCTGCGCGCCGAGTGCGATCGCATCGGCCGCGATCCGTCAACCCTTCGCATCGCCCAGTCCGTGATCACCGCCCCGGATCTCGACGACCTCGAGACCCGCGCGCTGGCCCACGCCAGAGCGGTCACGTACCTCGACGCGCCCGGCTACGGGGAGATGCTCGTGCAGCTCAACGGCTGGGACCCCGCTGTCCTCGCCCGCCTGCGGGACCACGACCAGTTCAACGACATGTCGACGGCGGTGAGCGACCTCAGCTTCCACCGCACCGAGCTCCTCGGCCCCGCGGCACTTGTGCCCGACGAGTGGATGGAGGAGTCCTGCGCCCTGGGCGCCGTCACCACGTGCGTTGACACCCTCCGCCGCTTCCGCGCCGCCGGCGCCGACGAACTCGTCACCTACGGCAGCACGCCGAGCCAGAACGCCAAGCTGGCAGACGCGTGGCGCGGCGAGCGCCCGTAACGTGCAAGGGGTGAACCTCGGCCGTTTGAGCAGCGCCGCCCTGCTGCTGTCCGGCCTCGCCGGAGTCGTGGCGCCCGAGCGCGTCGCGTCTCAGCTCGATCTCGCGCCTTCGAGCGCGCGCGGCGTGGCGGAGGCCCGCGCCGGGCTCGGCGGAACGTACGCCGCGCTCGGCGGTTGGGCCATGGCCACCGGGCAGCCGGCCGCCCAAGCCGCGGTCGGCGTCACCTGGCTCGGCGCCGCGACCATTCGTCTCGCTTCGCTGGCGCTCGACCGCCCACGAACCGACTGGACCTTCTGGGCGTACCTGGCAGCCGAGCTCGGCTTGGGCGCGGCTGCCCTCAGAGCCGCCAAAGCAATGGCATCAGACTGATGACATTCGGCGCGGTCTTTGCGTTCTCGCGGCGGGCCATGAACCGAACGATGTACGGTTCTTGGCGCCGGAAGCACGTCAGTCCAGGTTCAACCAGCTCCGGTGCTCGGGGCTGGGAGCGGCCCGCTCGTTGATCTCCAGCAAGCCGGTGCCGAGGCGGCCCCCGCACTCGAAAACGCCGAAGCCGTCGGTGACGAAGAAGCCGTCGTTGTGGGCGCCGGGACTGGCGACGTCGATGTCGCGGCAGACGAACCGGTAGCCGCGACCGTCGGTCGTCCACACTCGCAGGTCACACCCGCGAGGCGTGTGGCCGTCGTTTGCGACACGGGCGTCGAACTCCGCGGCCCGCACGCCGTGGAAAGCGCCGTCGTCGTAGACGTAGCCGAAGTCCCGCCTCCCCTCGTCGGTCGAGAAGCTGAAGACCGAGGCGAAGAGGTCGTCGCCGAAGCTCACGCATGCCCAACGGTGGGCCTTCAGGGCGCCGTACTCTCGAGGTCCCCACGAGTGGTCGTGGTACGCCAGCCCGCCCGTTTCCACCGTGCCGTCGCTGGTTTCGATCGTGGCCCGCACCTGGCCCAGGCTCTCGAAGTGGCCCTTGCCGATGTCGGCGCCGGGGGCGTCGATGGCGAACTCGAAGGGCTCGGTGAACGACTCGTACAGCGCTTCACTGCGAAAGCCCTCGTGCTCGGTGCGCAGGGAATACGAGCGGAGCGGCACCTTCGTCTGCACGTGGACCGGTCCGAGTTGCAGGTCGGGGAGGTCGTCGTCGGGGATGGGTAGGCGCAGGTCGTGAAAGCGCGCCGCAACCGCACCGTCGAGGGCGACCCAGTGCCACAAGTCGGCCGTCCCTCGGAGCGGCGCCAGCCCGATGTGGTGAAAGCCACCTGCCCGGTGCAGAGGGTCGTACCAGGACAGGAACCAGCTTTCTTGCCATCGCCCGTCCGCGCCGGCCGGCGGTCGGTGGCGGGCGTCGTCGGCGACGTCGATCGTCTGCATGGCGCTCCCGTGGTCGCTTGCGAATTCCAAATCTAACACTGTATGTTTTTCTGGGATGAGACGCCGGGGTTGGCGGTTGCTGATCTGGCTAGTTGTCGCCGCCGCGGTGTGCGCGGCGTGCGGGTCGACCGCCGGGCGCCGGCGTCTCGTGGCGGGCAACCAGCCGGGCCGCATCGGCGGCCGTGCGAACGCGGCGTTGGCCGAGCAGTCGGTCGCGGGCGCTGGTGAGCAGGCCGCGGCGCCGGCCGGTGAGGCCACGGCAGGGGCCGCGACCGGGAGCAGCGGCAGCCAGAGCACTTCGGCAGCGGGGGCCCAGGGGCGGGCGGCGGGCGTCGGCGGCACGGCGACGCGTGCCAACGCGTCGCAACCCGGGGCGGGCGCCAAGTCCGAGATCCTGCTGGGGTCGATCGGCACGTCGTCGGGGATCATCGGCGAGTCCACCGCCATCATCCCGGCGGCGACGCGGGCGTGGGCCTCCACCGTCAATGAGCGCGGCGGGCTCAACGGGCATCCGGTCCGCGTGCTGTACGCAGACACGGGCGCCGACCCGGGGCGGGCGCAGGCCCTCGTGACGCGTATGGATCAGCAGGACCACGTCCTCGCCTTCATCTCCCTGTACAGCGTCACGGAGACGCCGGTGATCGCCTCGTACCTCGACGCCCACAGGATCCCGGCCATCGGCGCGCCGGGCGGGGACGCGTCAGAGGACACAAGCACGATGATCTTCGACCCCCAGCAGGGGGCGGACGCAGGTGTCAGCTGGGGCGCCCTGCTGGCCGTCACCTCCCAGTCGGACAAGCGGAAGGTCGCCATCCTCTACTGCTCGGAGGCGGCGTCATGTTCCAACCAGGACAAGCGCATCAAGGAGTTCGCGCCCAAAGCCGGGGTGCAGGTGGTCTCCGAGTTGCAGATCTCTATCGCCCAGCCCGATTACACGGCGGCCGTCATCGCCGCCCGCAACGCCGGTGCCGACGTGGTGTGCGTGCTCGCCGACTCGGCGTCGATCATCCGCGTCGCCCAGTCAGCGCACCGCCAGGGCTGGAGCCCGATCGTGTCGGGGACCTACACCATCAACAACCAGGCGATGGTGCGGGCCAACCCCGCCGACACCGAGGGAATGCTCGGCTTCTCTGCCACCGCGCCCTACGCCTCGTCGCCCCTGTTGGCTGACTACCGAGCGGCAATGGAGCGCTTCGCGCCGGGCGAGGAGCTCGGAGGGTACGGCGCCACGGCGTGGGTTCAAGACAAGCTCTGGGAGCGCATCGCCCCTGCCCTCGGCGACAACCCCACGCGCGACGGCATCCTCGCCGCCCTCTACGCCCTGCGGCGCGAGACGCTCGGCGGGTTGATCCCGCCGGTCACTTTCCCGCAAGGTCCACACGGCAACGTGAACCTGTGCGGCGTGCCCATCAAGGTCAGCGGCGGCAAGATCACCGCACCGCAGGGCGACAAGTTCGTGTGTGCTCCTGGCTGGGCGCCCCTCTAGGTCACGCGGAGAGCACGACCTCGCCGGTTGAGCCGTCGACGGTGACGGTGGCGCCGGTCTGCACGACCGTGGTGCCGGCCTTGACGTTCACGACGCAGGGGATGCCGAGTTCCCTCGCGACGACCGCGCCGTGGGACATCACGCCGCCGATGTCGAGGACGACAGCGCCCGCGCACGAAAGGACGGGAGCCCACCCGGGGTCGACGGTCTTGGCGATGAGGATGTCGCCGGGCTCGAAGTCGTCGAAGGGGTCGAGGAGGACGCGCGCTGTGGCAGTGACTCGGCCGGGACTGGCGGCCATGCCAGTGAGCGTGTCGGTGATGGTCGCCGACGTGGCCGGGGGGAGCATGCCGCGTTCGATGAAAAAGCTGTCGTCGAGGGGGCGGAGCCAGCCGGGGCCGGCTTCGACGAGCTCGGGGAGGTCGAGCTCGAGACAGCGGGCGTGGGCGGCTCGGCGGCGCTCGATCTCGGCGACGCCGGGGCCCGAGTCGCCGCGAAGCACCTGGCGCAGTTCGTCGTAGCGGAGGAAGTTGATGTCCTCGGGAGCACCGATGACGCCAGTGTCGATCAGCGAAGCTGTGACGGCGGCGAGCAGGCGCCGGGTGTCGTCGAAGACGCGCACGATCGGGGTCTTGCCGTTCTCGCGGAGGGCCATGAACTGTCGACTGCGGGCAAGAAGGAAGTGCACGAGGCCGCGCTTGATCGGGCCGAGACGCCGGTCGAGCTCGGCTTCGGCGTCGGCGCGAATGGAAGGAGCGTTGTCGGCCTGCTCGGGACGGTGAAGCTCAATGCGCACCACATCGAGCAACTGACGGGGATCGGCCCGCCAGCTGGGGTTGGCGAGCTCCAACTCGGCCGGCGCCCGGTGGCCGAACCGGGAGATCACCTCGCCGAACGATGCGGCGAACGCCGGCGCGGCGAGGATCTCCTCCACCGGGGAACCGGCCTCGATGGCAGCGGCGACCTCGGGCTCCGCCCGCGCCGCGGCCGCAAGCGTGCGCACCGCTCGTCCCGCCTCGGCGCTCTCGTTGCCGCCGAGCCCGACATGAAGGCGGTTGGTGAGGTCGCGGCCGTTCTTGCCCACGAAGCGGGTGACGGCTTTTTCAGTGGCCTCGTGGAAGGCGGCGCCCAGGGCGGCGCCGATCATCAACGACTCCCAACACTCCGTCTGCATGGCCTCGAGCCGGTCGAGCCAGGCGGCCGCCTCGGCCAACGAGACCTTGTCGGGGTCCTCGGGCCGGGCCCGGTCGACGTCGGCCAGCTGCCGCTCGATGCGCGCCGCGCACGTGCGTGCCAGGCGCAGGATGCGGGGCCCGATCTTCAGGCCCGCACCCGCATCCTTGATCCGGTCGCCGAGCGACGGCTTCGGCCCTTCGAATGCCGGGTCGGGGTCGAGGCCGAAGAACGTCTGGTACATGCCCATGCGCGAGCTGCCGGGCATCGCCGCGCCGAGGTCGCCCATCTGGTCGGCGTTGAGGTACACGAGCCCGTAGTAGGCCTGCATGAACGGGCGGTCGCAGTCGCCGGGCCCGAGGGCGCCGAGCGTGTCGAAGTAGAAGCGCCGGCAGCCGGCCTCCTCGTAGGTGAGCACGATGTCCTCGCTCAGTGGCGTCAGCGGCTTGGGGTAGCCGTCGGCCGCGTTGGCCCGCGTGAGGGCCACGGGCTCGGCGGGCCAGTGGTTCAGCCAGTACTCCCACTCAACGAGCGATTCGGTCACGACCTTCTCCTAACGCGCCAGGTCGGCGCCGCTTGCGGCCACCTCGCCGCCGTCGACGGTGATGACGGTGCCGGTGATGTACGCCGCGCTCTCGCTCACCAGGAAGGCGATGAGGTCGGCCACCTCGTTCGGTTGGCCGATGCGGCCGAGGGGGTTGAGCGGCAGCTCCTTCTTCTCTGTCCAGTCGAGGATGGGCTGCACGAGCACCGTGTCGACCTTGCCCGGCGCCACGCCGACGACCCGCACACGGGCGCGTGCCCAGTCCAGGGCGAGGGTGCGGGTGAGCATGGTGAGGGCGGCCTTCGACGCGTTGTACGACGACAGCCCGACCGAGGGGAAGAAGGCGGCCGTGCTGGTGACGTTGACGACGACGCCGCCGGCGCCGCCCACGTCCATGGCTTCCTTGGCCCGGCACGCCAGGTACCAGGGCCCGGTGAGGTTGAGGTCGATCGTCTGCCGCCAGTCCTCGACCGAGATGCGATCGCTGCGGGCCGCGACCGGCAGCACGCCGGCGTTGTTGACGAGGACGTCGAGCCGCCCGAAGCGATCGACGGTGGCGGCCACCAAATCGTCGAGAGCGCGGAGGTCGGTGACGTCGGTGGCTACGGCCAGGGCCGAGCCCCCGTCGGCCTCGATCTGCTTGGCGTTGGTCTCCAGGTCGTCGACGCTGCGGGCCGCGAGCACCACCGCGTAGCCGTCGGCCGCCAGGCGGGCGGCGGTGGCCGCGCCGATGCCGCGGCTGGCGCCGGTGACGACGGCGACGCGTCTCATGGCGAAGGCGTCAGCGGGAGGCCGACGTGACTGCTTCCCGCCTCGGCGACTTGTAGACGACGGCCTCGTAGTCGGGCTCGGTGGCGGGCGAGTCGTCGGCGAGCAGTCGCTCGGCCTCGTCCTTGTCGTCGGCGTTGAGCACACGCGTCGGGTACGTCCATTCGACCAGCGTGCCGTCAGGGTCCTTGGTGTAGATCGACACGATGAACTCGTGGTCGACCTCGACAACGTTCTTCCCGTAGTCGAGCCACCGCTGCTTCTTGGCGTCGAGGTCCTCACGGTCACGGGCCTGGAAGGCGACGTGGTTGATCCAGTAGGGGAGCCCGGCAGCCACCGACATGCCACCCCGCCACTCCTCGGCCTCGACGACGACCCCTTCGATGCCCTTGAGGTCCCAGATGGCGAACAGGGTGCCGTCGCCGATGTCGTAGAAGATGTGCTTCGTCCACCCGCCGTCCGGCGTCTGGCGCTTCACGACCTTGACGAGCTCGAAGCCCATGGCCTCCGTGTAGAACTCGTGCGCCTTCTGCACGTCCTTCACGGCGACGGCGAGGTGATGGACGCCCACGGCGTGCCCCCTGTTCGGTCGGTGGTGCTCCCATAAACCTAATGCTGTATGGTTTTCGGCGCAAGGAGGGATCGGATGGCGATCAAGGAGTGCCTCCAGGGGGACGGCGTCCTCGAGGTGGTCGTCGAGCACCCGCCGGTCAACGCCTTCACGATCGGCGACCTCCACGCCCTGGCCGACCGCCTGCGTGCCGTCGAGGGCGAGCCCGAGGTGCGCGCTGTAGTGCTGCGTTCGGAGGGCAACGGCTTCTGCGCGGGCGGCGACGTCAAGGAGGTGCAGTCCCTTCCCGGGTTCGAGGGCATCCTCGGGCAGGCCTCCGGCTCCGAGGCCGCCAGCCTCGCCATCGCCGAGTGCGCCGCGCCGGTGGTGGTCGCGGTGCACGGCTACTGCATCGGCGTCGGTGTCCTGCTCGTCGGCTGTGCAGACGTGGTTGTGGCCGCCGCCGGCACCACGTTCGTGCTGGCCGAGGTCGACAACGGGGCGACGAGCGGCGCGGCTCAAGCCATGAGCCTGTTGCCCGAGAAGCGCCTGCGCGCCGCCATGCTCACGGCCGAGCCCATTGACGCCGGCGAGCTGTACGCCCACGGCAGCATCTACCGCTTGGTGGCGGCCGACGAGGTCGCGCCCACCGCGTTCTCGGTGGCGCAGCTGATCGCCTCCAAGTCGCCGGCGGTCGTGCGCCGCCTCAAGCTGTCGCTCAACGCCAGCGCCGGCGTCGGCGAGCTTCGCAAGCGCTACCGCCAGGAGCTCAGCTACACGTTTGAGCTCAACCTTCTCGGCGAGGCGCGAGAGCTGCGCGAGACCTTCGTCGACGGCACCCGAGGCGGGTACCTCGAGCCGAACCGCTAACCGAGAATCTCGACGACGCCGGCGTCACCGTTGACCCGGATGCGCTGCCCGTCGACCACGGTGGCGGATCCGACCTTTGTCCCCACGACGCACGGCAGGCCCATCTCCCGGGCCACGATGGCGCCGTGGCTGAGCATGCCGCCGAGGTCGGTGACGACGCCGCCGGCGACGAGGAAGAGGCTCACCCAGCTTGGATCGGTCGCCTCGCACACGAGGATGTCGCCTTCGTCGAGTTCGGCCGTCGCCGGGTCGGTGACCACCCGAGCCCGGCCCTGAGCCACGCCGCCGCCCGCCCCGAGGCCCTCGAACTTGGTCCCGGCACCGGCACCGGCGCCGCCGGCCGAGATGGCGACACGCGTCATCTCCGGAACGCCGTCCCACGACTCGGGAAGCCGCAATTCCTGGCGTTCGGCGTACTGGCGCCGGCGGGTCGCCACCTTGCCGGCGACGTCGTCGGCCCGTTCGACGTCCCGCAGCTCGTCCCACGTCAGATAGAAGACGTCCTCGGCGTCGGCGAGTGCGCCCCGCTGCGCGAGGAGGGTGGCGAGGTGACGGGCCGCGGCCCGGGCCACGTCGGCGACCATGAGGAAGCCGGTCTTGCCCTGCTCGCGGAGGGCTATGAAGCGGGCGGACAGCTTCACCGTGCGCCTGGCATTCAGACCCTTCATGCGGCCGATGGAGGCGACGAGCTCGTCGATGGCGGCCGTCTTGGTTGCGGCCTGCTCGTCCGCTCGTTGCGCGGGCGACTTGGTGGCGCTCCGATAGGCAAGCAGGCGGGACTCGAGCAGCGACGGGTCCTCCCGCCACGGCACGGCGTCGAGCTGTCCCTCGTTGGGCCCGTGGTAGCCGTGGCGGTCGAGGAACACCTGCATGTCGATCGAACCGTGGGCCAGTTGCCAAAGGTCGCCGGCCATCGCGTTCTCGTCGCTGCCGACGCCGGTGAGCAAGCGGGCTTCGAGGCCCTCGATCCCCGTCGACTTGGCGAGCGCGGTCACCTTGTCGGTGATGCCCGAGCCGACGAACGTGGCGAGAAAGTGCAGAGCCATGACAGCACGTAGCCGCGTGCGCGCGTCCTCGAGGAGGCGGCGACTCCCGTGCTCGTCGAGCGCGCCGACTCTCGACACCGAGTCGTTCCACCACGTGCGCAGCTCGGCCGCGCAGGCGTCGTGGCGCTTACCGAGCGAGAGGATGGCCAAAGGAGCTTTGGCGGCGATCATCGGGTACCGGCGGAAGCTGTTGTGGTCGACGGTGCCGGGGCGCACGTAGCCGAAGAGCTGTTGCTCGATCGCGGTCGCCGACGTGCCGGGGAGGATGTCGGCGAGCGCCCGGAACTGGGTCATGTTGGCGGCGGCCCGGCCGTTGAACGCCGTCCAGAACTGGTCCTCGATCCGCGGTGGCACACGGATGTCGACAGCCCGGAAGGCGCCGATGCTGTGGAAGGCGCTCCGCAGCGCGAGCTCCACCGGGTCGTGGAGGAACGTGAAGCCGAGCGGCGTGCACACGCCGGGAAAGGCCTCGGCCACGTTGCCCGACGTCCAGGTCACCGCCGGGTCGCAGGTCAGCTGGTCGACGGGGTCGTTAACCATACAGTGATAGGTTTTACGTCGTGCAGCCCGTGGATGTCAATGACGACGGGAGCCACCACCCGCCGCCCGGCGCCGACCCGTCGTGGCAGGAGAGCTGGTACGTCGGGTTCTACGACCAATTCCAGCGGGCCGTGTGCTTCTCCCACGTCGGTATCGCACGAGTCGCCGGTCGTGCCGATGTGTGGCACTGGGTCGCCCTCGACGGCCGCGTGCTCTCCCGGTTCCAGCGCCTCGAGCTCCCCGTGCCCGACGGCGACATGTCGGACTTCGAGATCGGGCCGCTGCACATCCGGACGACGACACCGCGGCGCGGCTACCACGTAACGACTGCGGACCCCGAGGCCAAAGTCCGTACCGACACGCAGTACGAGGCGTTCACCGAGCCGTTCGCATATTCGCTCGACGTGGCGGGCGCCGACGTGGGGGCCGGCCACTACGAGAGCATCGGCCGGGCGTCGGGCACGATCACCGTTGACGGCGACTCGACCGATGTCGGGGGCTTCGCCTTCCAGGATCACTCGTGGGGACCGCGCCAGCTGGGCCGCCTCAAGGCCCACCGCTGGGTGTACGTCACGTTCGGCGACGACCTCTTCGGCTCGATCATGTCGTTCACCACCGACGACGGCGCGAAGGAGTTCGGGTTCGTGTTCGACGGTGATCAGTTCCAGCCCATCGTGCGGGCCGAGTTCAACGTGCGCATCGCCAACGACGGCCACAGCCCGCTGGGTTGCGATGTCCGGGTGTGGGTCGACAACGGCCGCGGCTACCGGTTCGTGTGCCCGCAGGTCGACGTGAGCAGCCCGTCAACCCATCTCGACGGCTACTTCGTTACCGACGGGTTCGGCGTGTTCGAGTGCGGCGGCCGTCTCGGCGTCGGCATCGTCGAGGTCAACGAGCGCAAGGCCGCTTCGCCGCAGCACCGGGAGTGGCTCAGCCTCTGAGCATTCTGAGGGTGGAAACCGACACGTCAGGGGGTGTTTCCACCCTCAGAATGGGCTTGCCGCCTTTACCCGTGTGACCGTGCCGGTGTTGCCGTCGACGCGGACCACGTCGCCGGTACGGAGCCAGCCGGCCGCCCGGCGGGTGCCGATCACGCACGGCACGCCGAGTTCGCGGGCGACGATGGCGCCGTGGCTGACGGCGCCGCCGATGTCGATGACGAGGGCGCCGGCGACGAACATCAGCGAGGCCCAGCTGGGGTCGGTGGTCTCGCACACGAGCACCTCACCGGGCTGCAGGGACGGGTCGTCGGGGTTGGTGACGAGGCGGGCGGTGCCCTCGTACACGCCAGGGCTGACGCCGAGCCCGTCGAGGGTGTCGCCGACGACGTCGGCGCCGGCGTCGTCGGCCGGGATCGGCACGGGCTCGCCCGTCCAGGAGTCGGGTACGCGCACGGCCAGGTGTCGCTGGCGCTGGGCGCGGCGCTCGCCCACAACGGCGTGCGCGTCTCGGGGCAGCACGTCGGCCCGGAGCTCCGCGGTCGTGAGCAGGGCGACGTCGTCGGGGTCGTCGATGGCACCGGACGCGGCGAGCAGCTCGCCCAGTCGACGCGACGCGGCGCGCCCCACGTCGAGGCACTGGAGAAACGCGGCCTTGCCGACCTCCCGCAGCGGCACGTAGCGCTGCGCGAGTCGCAATATCAGCCGGGCCTGCGGTCGGCGGACCGCGGGAAGGGCGCGCAGCAGCTCGTCCTGGGCCGCGGTCCGCGCTGTAGCGCGCCGAGCCGCCCCCGCGGCGGGTGACGCGTCGGCTCCGAGCGAGCGAAGCGCGTCGAGCTGGGCCCGGAGCGGCCGGGTGTCCTCCCGCCAAGAGCGGCTCGAGACCTGGCCCTCGTTGGTGCCGTGGTAGCCGTGCCTCTCGAGGAAGGCCTCCATCGAGAGACTGCCGTGGGCCACGTCCCAGAGGTCGGCCACCAACGCCGCTTCCTCGACGTCGCCACCGGTGACGAGCTCGCCGGCGAGCTCCGGGCGTCCGGCCGTGGCGGCCAGCTTGGTGACTTGCTCGTACAGGGCCTGGCAGAGCATGGTCGAGACCGCGTGCGGCTCCATCACCGTCTGGAACCGATCCATGGCGTCGGTCAGCAGGGCCGAGCATCGGGACGCGTCGGCGGTCGCCGCCTCCCGCACCGACGCCCGCCACCAGGCGTCGGTCTCCGCTCGCAGCGCGGCCAGCTCCTTCGGCAGGCGCCGGGCCGCCCGGGGCAACGACACGGCGACGATCGGGTAGCGGCCCCGGCGGGGACGGTTGGCGACGCCGGGCCGCACGGCGCCGAGCAGCTGCTCCTCCATGGCGTTGGCCGACGTGCCGGGCATGGCGTCGGCCATCAGTCGCATCTGGTCGACGTTGGCCGAGTAGCGACCGCAGAAGGCGGCCGAGTACCGCTCGTCAGCCGTCGTGGCGAAGCGCACGCCGGACTTGGGAATGACGCCCAAGCGATGGAACGCCCGCCGCATCCCCATCTCGCAGGGCTCGTTCCAGAACGTCCACGCCAGCGGCGTGAGGACGCCCGGCAGGGCCTCGGCGGTGTTGGTCACCGTCCAGAGGGTGTCGGGCGCCGAACCCTGGTCGACGGGGTCCACGTTCACGGGTGCGCCGCCTCCGGCGGCTGCCCGTGACCGGGCACGCTGCCACACTGGTTCGCTCGCTGACGCTCGCTCACCGGGCCGTCAGCCCGTTGGTGTCGGCCGCCCGCAGGCTCACGTGCACGGGCGCCGAGCCCATGCGGGCGTTGTTGGAGATCTCGAAGTCGCAGTAGCCGGTGCGGCCCTCGTGCTCGACCGTGCACAGCTCGTCGACCCACGCCACGTCGTGGTGGACGTTCAGCCAGCCGTCGAGCGCGGTGCACACGAAGCGGCGGTCGACGTCGCCGAACGTGAGCACCAGTTCGCCGCCCCGATGGGTCAGCCCGTCGGCTTCGAGCCACGTCACCACGTCGGCGCTGTCGGCGACTCGGACGGCGCCGTCCTCGACGACGTAGCCACCGCGAGAGAACGAGCCGTCGGGACCCAACCACACGATCGACCCGAACGCGAGGTCGGGACCGATCACCCCCGAGACCCAGCGGTGCACAGCGAGGGCGCCGTTCCACTTGCGGACACCCCAGCTGTGGTCGCGGTGGCAGAAGCCGTCGATGTCGTACGTCGTGGCCCCGACGCGCGCCGTGCCCCGGATCCGGCCCGAGCTCTCGTAGTGGTGAGCCGCGAACTCGTCGGTCAGGCTGGCGTTGCCGCGCGGGAAGAAGTCGGTCAGCGGGTACAGGTTCTCAACCGCGAGGTCGAGCTCGCAGTCCGGCGTGTCGACGCGCAGGCGAGGCGTCCCCGACTCCGCCGACCAGGTGGCCTCCACGTCGCCGAACCAGGCCTCACTGCGCTGGCCCGCCATCGGCGATCGCACGTTGTGACGCCAGCGCTGGGTCCGGTCGAACGCGCCGTGCTGGTGCGCGATCTCACCCCCGTGTTGGCCGGGCTCGTGGCCGATGCGGTGCATGCCGCCCGCGCCCGCGGCCGGGTCGAACCAGTGGATGGCGATGCTCTCCTGCCACCACGGGTCGGGCCCGGCCGGGTGGCGGGCCTCGTCCTCGGCGGTGAACTGGTGCAGCACGTCGGTCATCGGGTCTCCCTGGTCAGGTGTCGAAGGTGACGACGGAGCGGGCCGCGGTGCCGGTGCGCAGCGTGTCGTAGCCGCCGTTCACATCGTCGAGGTCGATGCGTTCGGCGATGAGCTCGTCGAGGAGCAGCCGGCCCTGCTCGTAGAGGCGGGCGAGCATCGGGATGTCGTCCTTGAACCGGCTCGCGCCCATGATCAGCCCGCGCAGGCCCTTCGATCGGAAGACGAGCGGTCCGCCGGGAACCTCGATGGTCGCGTCCGCCGCGGGGACGCCCACGACGTAGGCGGTACGCCCGGGCCGCGCCATGTCGAAGGCCTGGGCGATCGTCGTCGCCAGGCCGACGGCCTCGAAGGCGTGGTCGACGCCGCCGGCGGTTCGCTCGACGACCTCCGCCACCGCATCGGTCGACGACGCGTCGACGACGTCGGTGGCGCCGAAGGTGCGCGCCAGGTCGAGCTTGGCCGCTTGGCGGTCGACGGCGACGATGCGCTCGGCGCCCGCGAGGCGCGCCCCCTGCACGATGTTGAGGCCAATGCCGCCGCAGCCGATGACGGCGACCGTCTCGCCCGGCCGGACCCGCGCCCCGTTGAACACCGAGCCGACGCCAGTCAGCACGGCGCAGCCCAGCAGGGCGGCCCGATCGAGCGGCAGGTCGGCCGAGACCGCGACGAGCGCGTTGCGGTGGACGAGCATCTGTTCGGCCAGGCCGCCGAGGGATCCGAGGGCGTGTAGAGGCCGGTCGCCCCAGCGCAGGGGGGGATGCTGAGGCGTCCGGCCGATCTGGCGTCGTCGCTCGCAGAGCCACGTCTCTCCCCGCGAGCACGGGCGGCACGTCCCGCAGAACTGCGCCGTGCACATGATCACGTGGTCGCCGGGCCGCACTTCGGTGACGTCGGACCCGACCGCCTCGACGACACCCGCGGCCTCGTGGCCCAGCACGGTGGGCAACACCGCGGGCAGGTGGGCGTCGAGGACGTGCACGTCGCTGTGACACAGCCCGCACGCGGCGACGCTCACGAGGACCTCGTCGGCGCCCGGCGTGTCAACGCTGACGTCGTCGACGAAGAGCTTGCCCGGTGCCTCGGCGAGGATCGCGGCCCGCACCGTCAGCTGACTCTCGTCACGACGCCGTTGGTGCCGTCGACGACGACGCGTTCGCCGTCGCGGAACGTCGTTGTCGCCAGTTGGGTGCCGACGACCGCGGGGATGCCGAACTCGCGAGCGATGATCGCGGGATGGCTCATGGGGCCGCCCGCGTCGCACACCAGGGCGCCGACACGCGGGAACAGCATCGACCAGATCGGCGACGTGATCGGGCACACGAGGACATCGCCGTCCGCGAGCTTGTCGAACTGCTCCTCGCCGAGGATGACCCGCACCTCGCCTTCGTAGGTCCCGGGCGAGGCGCCGGTGCCGTCGACGTCGCCCCGGATCGAGCGGGCCGCGATGGCAGCGGCGTCGCCGTCGTGCCCGCCCTCGGACACGCCCGCCTTCTGCACCAGCCAGAGCAGGGCGCCCATGGTGTCGGCCACGTCCTTGGGGAACGCAGCCAGGTCGGGCGGCGGCAGCGGCTCGCCGAAGGTGGCCGCCGGCTCGGGCCGGTCGGTGACGCGGTCGGCGTGACGGCCGCGGGCGACGGCGGCTGGGTCGGCGGGCGCGGCGGGGGCGCCGATGAGGACGGCCAGTGCTTCGTCGATCTCGAGGTCGAAGACATGGTCGACGTCGTCCAGCTGTCCCCGTTCGGCGAGACGGCGGCCGAGCTCGAGCGCCACCCGGCGTACGGCGGCAACCGGGAGAGCGACGGTGGCGGTCTCGTTGCCCTCGCGCAGGGGCGCCGCCTTTTGGGCGAAGGCGATGCGCCGCCTGGTCTCGGGCGTGTCCCCGAGGGCCTTCAACACCTTCTGCTCGGCCGCGGCCCGGAGCGCGGCCTGCGCGTCCTCGCGAGCCGTGCCGGCGCCCCGCTCGAGCTGTGCCTTGAGCGAGCGCAGCACCCAGTCGGGCCGCTCGGCGATGGTGGGGTACGAGACCTGGTAGCGAATCGCCCGACGTCCCCACGTGGCCAGGTAGTCGTCGAGGGCTTTGGCCACCGTCTCGTCGATGCCGCGCACCTCGTCGAGGGTGGTGGCGGCCCGCAAGGTCTGGGAGCCGCCTGCGGCGACGACGGCGTCGACGACACGCTGCTGGGCGAGCGCCGGGCCGGTCGTCGTGTCCGACAGACCGGTGAGGAGGGCGGCGAAGTCTGCGGTGGTGAAGCCGTGCTCGGCGGTCAACTCGCGCCCGAGCGTCGACACGGCGGCGATCCCGGCGCCGTGACAGTGGAAGTGCTCCTTCATGCAGGCGCCCGAGTGGTCGACGGCGCGGCGCGCCAGATCGGCCAGCTCCCGGTCGTCCAGCGGTTCGAGGTCGAGCGTCAGCAGGCGGTCGGCCTGGTCGAGGAGCTGCTGCTCCCGATGGTCGAACCAGTTGTCGACGGCTCGCTCCCAGTACCCGGTGGCGTTGTCGCGGCGCATGGCCGCCACCCGCCGCCGCATCTCGGGCACGACCTTCAGCAGCAGCGGCACCAGGAAGTTGGGCGGCGCCTTGCGGGCCTTGCCGCCGACGGGGACGACCGCGTAGTACACGCAGCCGTCGACCTCCCGGATGGCGATGCCGTCGATCAGCCAGCCGTGCTCGGCCGCCAGCTCCTTGACGCCCTGGGCGTAGCGCTTGACCATGATCTCCGCGCACCAGCGCGAGAGACGGCCCGGCCAGTGCACGCTGTCCCGCTCCCAGTAGAGGCCATCGGTCTGCATCGCCAGTCAGGACCTTAACCCATCACTGATTGGTTATGCCAGCGGACACAGTGGATTCGGCCACCATCTCGGAGTAGATTAACCGATCAGTGATTGGTTTTGGGCCGGTCGAGGACTGGCGCACCGACTGGGACCACGGCGATCCGGCGTGGGCCGCCGACCCCTTCTCGATCTGGACCGACCTGCGCGAGCACTGCCCGGTGGCCCGCACCGAGCGCTACGGCGGGGCGGTGATGGTCAGCACCTGGGACCTGATCGACGCCGTGACCCACGACCCGGCCACCTTCTCGTCGCGCGAGACGGGCGTGCGCCCGCCGGGCACCAACACCAAGAAGTCGCCGCCGATCACGAGTGATCCGCCCGAGCACCAGGAGCACCGTCGCATCCTGCTCCCGAGCT